>NZ_CP180212.1:1222500-1571605 GCF_047553015.1 Carnobacterium sp. TMP28 | reverse complement strand
TTATTATGCCATCAGCATTCGAACCTTGTGGTTTATCCCAGTTGTATTCTCTTAGATATGGCACCTTACCGATTGTTCATGAAACAGGTGGTCTAAAAGATACGGTCATCCCTTATAATGCTGTCACAGGTGAAGGAACAGGATTTAGCTTTTATGATTACCGCGGTCATGTGATGATGAAAACGATTGATCAAGCGATTACAGTTTATTACGATAAACCTAAACAGTGGAAAGCTTTAATCAAACGAGCTATGACTCAAGACAATAGTTGGAAGAAGTCTACAGAAGTTTATATACAGCATTACCAGTCTTTAATAGAATACGAATAAAAAAACTAAAAACTCATAGATTAACAGACACAATAATGTATAAAAAGTCCTGATAGTTGAGTAATTGTAAGAGGTCTTTTGACTTTACTCAAAAATGGGACTTTTTATTCTAAAAAAATAAGTGTGTTGATTTTCAATGAGGATGGAGGATAAAAATGGACTTAACAAAAAAGCAATTTAAAGAAGAATTTAGTCAAACATTTGAAAATATGTATGCATTTGATATAAAAAATTCAACACCAATCCAGCAATACACAGCTTTAGGAAATTATCTGAGGTTTTCATATTCAGATGATTGGAATAAAACCAATAAAAAATACTTAAATGAACAAGTCAAACAAGTTTATTATTTTTCAATTGAATTTTTGCCTGGTCGAATGCTAAAAAGTAATTTATTAAACCTGGGTATTTTGGATACAGTGCGAGATGGATTATTAGATATGGGATTAGATTTTGAAGAAATCACAAAATCAGAAGCTGACCCAGCTCTTGGAAACGGTGGCTTAGGACGTCTAGCTTCTTGCTTTATGGACTCAATCGCTTCATTAGGCTTGCCAGGAAACGGAAACGGTATTCGCTATCGTTATGGATTATTCCAACAAAAATTTGTTGATGGTTATCAAGTTGAACTACCAGATAACTGGTTAAGAAACGGAAATGTCTGGGAAGTTCGCAAAGAAAACAAAGCAGTAACTGTTCGTTTTGGTGGTCAAGTTGGCTTAGTTGAAGCTGCTAATGGTCATTTGAAGCCAACTTATTTTAATACACAAAATATTTTAGCCGTACCTTATGATACAGGAATGGTTGGGTACCAAAATGACGTTGTAAATAATTTACGCCTTTGGTCTGCTGAAATTCCGCCAGAAGAAGAAATTCACTACCATACTATTGCTGAGAGAGAACAGGTCAATCAGATTACAGAAGTCTTGTATCCAGATGATTCCAATCATGAAGGACAAACTCTTCGCTTACGTCAAGAATATTTCTTTACTTCAGCGGGTATTCAGAGCATCATTCAATACTACAAACAAACAGGACTTTCATGGCAAAATTTTCCAGATAAAATTGCGATTCATATCAATGATACTCACCCGTCACTAGCAATCCCAGAATTAATGCGCGTGCTTCTAGATGAAGAAGATTTGAGCTGGGAACAGGCTTGGGAAATTACTAAAAAGACAATGAGTTACACCAATCACACTGTTTTACAAGAAGCGATGGAAAAATGGCCAATTGATATGGTTAGAAATTTGTTGCCGCGTATTTATCAAGTGATTGAAGAAATTAATCGTAGGCATATTGAAAAAAAACTGCCCTTATATGGTCCAGATTTAACTTACCGAACAGCCATTATTGCTGATGGTTACGTCAAAATGGCTCATCTAGCGATTGTCGGAAGCCATAGTGTGAATGGAGTAGCGAAGCTGCATACTGAAATTTTAATGCACGATGTATTAAATGATTTTTACCAAATGTATCCAGCTAAATTTAATAACAAAACTAACGGCATTACCCAAAGACGTTGGTTGCATTTGGCAAACGAAGAATTAACAAAGTTAATTGACGATAAAATTGGAACAGATTGGAAAACGAATCCAGCTGAATTAAAACTTTTCAAAGCTTTTATTGCTGATCAAGAAACATTGGATAAATTAGGTACGATTAAATTAGCAAATAAAGAAAAATTTGCAGCCTATACAAAAAATGAAATGGGCATCGAAATAAATCCTGAAGCTTTATTTGATGTTCAAATTAAACGATTGCATGCCTATAAGAGACAATTATTAAATGTCTTGCACATTATTGATCGGTATTTGAAAATCAAAGAAGACCCAACACTAGCTATTCAGTCACGTGTCTTTATTTTTGGAGCAAAAGCTGCACCAAGTTATTCTTATGCAAAACAAATTATCAAATTAATTAATGCTCTTGCTGAATTAGTTAATAACGATTCAGAAATTGGCGATAAGCTAAAAATTGTTTTTGTCGAAAATTATGGTGTTTCATTAGCTGAACTGATTATTCCAGCTGCTGAAGTTAGCGAACAGATTTCGCTAGCCGGTAAAGAAGCATCCGGGACAAGCAATATGAAATTGATGTTAAACGGTGCATTAACGATTGCGACACTGGATGGAGCTAATGTAGAAATAAGAGATTTTGTAGGAGAAGACAACTTGTTCTTGTTTGGTTTAAACGATCAAGAAGTAGAAATTCTTAATGAAAATGGTTCGTATCACCCAAGAGAAATATATGAAACGAATCCAAGATTAAAGCAAGTCTTAAACACGCTTATTGATGGAACAATTCCGAATATTGAAATGGAAGGCCGTGCTATTTTTGATTCTCTCGTTTATCACAATGATGAATACTTTTTGTTAAAAGATTTTGATAGTTACATTCAAGCACAAGAAGAAATTGATGCATTGTATAAAAACAAAATGGAATGGAATCAAAAATCACTCATGAATATTGCAAGCTCAGGACCATTCTCAGCTGACTTCACCATTCAACGGTATGCTGAAGAAATTTGGAAAACAGATTCTCAATTAACAGATATACATCAGAAACCATTTTTGACTGAGCCGATTTAATAAGTAAACAAGAAAGGATTTAGTTGTGGAAAAAATAACGTATCATTCATGGGAAGAAGAATATAAATCGCCATTTGGAGCGGTTAAAGTTGGAAGTGACGTACAGTTTCAGTTAGATTGTTCATTAGATGGTGTAAAAGCGATTTATTTAATGATTCATAAAGATTTTGGTGAAAGCTTCCAAATCAAAATGACACCTGTGAATCAGATGACAGTTAAAACGGTCTTTACTATATCTAATGGTAGTGGCTTATATTTCTATCATTTTAAAATCGAGTACGAAGAAGATAACTATGTGAGAACCATTTACTATGGAAACAATCAGCACAATCTTGGTGGAAAAGGAACAATTTATTACGAAAAAGAAGACATTAAACAATACCAATTAACCAGTTATCTTTTTGATGATCCCGCTCCAGAATGGTATCAAAACGGAGTAGCGTATCAACTATTTGTTGATCGATTTTATAATGGCAATGAAAATGGAGAAGTAAAAGAGCGTAAAAAAAATTCGTTTATTTATGCTACTCAAGAAGATTTGCCTTTATATATAAAAAATGAAGAAGGCGAAATCATTCGATGGGAATTTTTTGGTGGGAATTTATTAGGTATTATTAAAAAATTACCATATCTGGTTGAATTAGGTGTAACTATTTTATACCTTAATCCTATCTTTGAAGCGCGTAGCAACCATAAATACGATACAGCAGATTTCATGAAAATAGATCCTATGTTTGGAGATGAAGCACAATTTAAGGAATTAATTGCACAGTCTCAACAAGTAGGGATAAAAATCATTTTAGATGGTGTATTCAATCATGTAGGGGCAGATAGTCGTTACTTTAATCAGTTTGATACGTATAGTAGCTTGGGAGCTTACCAATCATTAGAAAGTCCTTACAAAGAGTGGTTCACATTTGATCATTTTCCGACTGACTTTCGTTCGTGGTGGGGTATTAAAGATCTGCCAACACTTAATAAAGAAAATCAAGAAGTAAAAGAGTTCATTTATGCAAACGATGAAAGTGTCATCCAATATTGGTCTAAAATGGGGATTGGCGGTTGGAGAATCGATGTAGCAGATGAGTTAAGCGATGATTTCTTATTAGGAATTAGAAGAGGGATGGATAAATCAGCAGATGATTTAGTCTTAATTGGAGAAGTATGGGAAGATGCGACGAATAAAATTGCCTATGGAGAACGGCGACAGTATCTTAAAGGGGGCATTATGCATGGTGTAATGAATTATCCATTTAGAGATATCATCATTGGATTATTGGATAATCAAACAACCACACAAGAAATAGTTTTGATGTGCATGAATTTAAAAGAAAATTATCCACCAGAAGCGTTGAAAAATAATTTGAATAATATTGGAAGTCACGATACAACTAGAATTTTTACGGCTCTTCAAGGAAATAGCAAGAAGGTAAAACAAGCGCTCGTGTTGCTATTTGTTCTTCCAGGAGTACCCTGTATCTATTATGGGGATGAAGTCGGTTTAGAAGGAGGGATGGACCCTGATAACAGACGACAGTTTCCTTGGGACAATGAAAATAAAGAGACTCAGTTAGTTGTAAAAGAATTGAGTGCATTAAGAAAAAATCAAAAATCTCTAGTAGAAGGAGCGTTCTATTCTTTTTCAACAGATTGTTTATTTGTAGTTTTAAGGTATTTATCCGACGAAGACTATGTTCTTACTTTAGTTAATTCTTCAAAAGAAGAACGAGAGTTTAAATCGGATACAATAAAGAATAATGATTGTTTTGATTATAGAAGCTTTTTTAAGCGACAAAAGATTCAGAATCAAATGATTGCACCACAAGGAATAAAAATAGTAAAAGGCAGTCAAAATGAAGACGATTTTCCTAATAACAAAGAGGATAAATTAGACTATCCATTCTAATCTAATTCTAATGAAAAATGAATAATAAAAAAATAAATAAAAGAAAACAGATAAAACTCTTGCTTTATCTGTTTTTTCCCTGTATATTATTAGAAAGTTCTCATTTAAATAGAATCTAATTCTAATTTAATTGAAAAAAAACAACTAAAGGGGATTGGATATATGAAAAAGAAATGGTGGTACGCTAGTGCAGTATTGTTAACAGCAAGTTTATTAACTGCATGCGGCAATAATGAGAGCAACGATGCAACAGAAAGTTCAAAAGGATCAAGTGATTCAAATTTAGCGGATGAGCAAGTTTTAAACTTAGTTGAAATCGCTGAATTGCCTACAGGAGATACAGCTCTTGCGACAGATACTGTCAGTTTTACTGTATTTAATCAAATTAATGAAGGACTTTATCGTTTAGACAAAGATAGCCAGCCTATTCCAGCACTTGCTTCTGAGGAAGCGGTAATTAGTGAAGACGGTTTAGAGTACAGCTTTAAATTACAAGAAGGAGCAAAATGGTCTAACGGAGATCCTGTAACAGCTCAAGACTTCGTCTATGCATGGCAAAGAATTGTAAATCCTGATACTGCAGCACCTTATTCATACTTATTTGATGGAATCAAAAATGCAGCTGCAATCATGGAAGGTGAAGTAGATAAAGAAACTTTAGGAGTAGAAGCAGTAGGGGATTATGAATTTAAAGTAACAATGGAGAAACCAGTTCCATACTTTATCTCACTGATGGCATTCCCAACGTTCTTCCCACAAAACCAAGCTTTTGTTGAGGAACAAGCTTCTGACTATGGTACTTCTGCTGAGACGATGATTTTTAATGGACCGTTTACTTTTAGTGAGTGGGATGGAACAAACTTAAATTGGTCATACGATAAAAATGAAGATTACTGGGATGCTGAAAATGTTATCTTAGATAAAATTAATGTTGAAGTTATCAAAGAAACTTCTACAGCTTTGAACTTATATGATTCAGGCCAATTAGATCGTGTAAACTTAACAGGTGAATTTGCAAAACAATTCCAAGGAAACGATGATTACGTTGTTGAGACAGAAGCTAGATCATCTTACCTACAATTTAACCAAGAGAAAAATGGTGAAAAGACTCCTTTAGCAAATCAAAGTTTGCGTAAAGCAATTGCGACATCATTTGATCAAGAATTACTAGCTAACGAAATCTTAGCAAATGGTTCTCAAGTATTAGGAGGACTAGTGCCAGCTGATTTAGCTGCAAATCCAAATACGAAAAAAGATTTCCGAGAAGAATCTGGTGATTACCTTTCTTACGACAAAGACGCTGCTTTAGAAAATTGGGAAAAAGCAAAAGCTGAACTTGGCGTTGATAGCGTAGAATTAGAATTACTTGGAGACGATGATGAAACGAATAAAAAAATCGCAGCATACATGAAAGATCAGATTGAAACTAGTTTACCAGGCGTAAAAATCAAAGTTAAAAATGTTCCGTTCAAAGTTCGCTTAGAATTACAAACTGAACAAAACTATGACTTCGCTTTAGGTGGATGGGGCGCAGACTTCGCAGACCCAGTAAACTTTGTTGATTTGCTAATGACAGAAAGTCCTTACAACAGATCAAGTTATAGCAACGCAGAATTTGATAAATTAGTTGAATT
This sequence comes from Carnobacterium sp. TMP28, assembly GCF_047553015.1. Lineage (GTDB taxonomy): Bacteria > Bacillota > Bacilli > Lactobacillales > Carnobacteriaceae > Carnobacterium_A. Next base: position 1,565,145 of record NZ_CP180212.1, on the reverse strand, counting down.
ATCTAAGAATGAAAATGCTACAAATGTAGACGAACGTTGGAAAAACTTATTGGATGCAGAAAAAATTCTATTAGATGAAGCAGGAGTTGCTCCTCTTTTCCAAAGAGCAGCAGCAACATTGCAAAAAACAAATGTAAAAGACATCTACAATCATCAAGTAGGAGCAAAATACACGTATAAAAATGCTTATATCGAAGCAGAATAATTAAAATAAAAAGCCTTAGCCACAATTTCTATGCTGTGGCTAAGGTTTTTTATTTTATTAAAGAATAATTGGAATTAGTATAATAGCTCAGTTTCTCGAACAAGTTGGTAATTTTTTTCATCAGCTTCATCAAATAAGTTTAATGTAGTAGGTGAAGTCTTAGTAACGATTAATTCATAACCGAAATGATCTTTAAAAATTAGTTTATCGTTTTCAATAAAAACTAATTGACCGTTCATTAATTGATTGTTTAAATAGACTTGCCGATTTTCTTTTATTTGAATAGACATTTCAATAGATGAAGCAGGTTCACTAACATGCCATTTACCAATGAAAAAGTTCAAAGGATCCAGTGTTGTTTGAGATTTTTGGAATGTAGTGATAATCGCTACTAATTTGCTTACAAGTGTAAAACTGATGAATAATTTTATAAACAGCTTTCGTTTCATTTTTCTATCTCCTTTTTAAAATAAGTAACGACTTAATAGAGTTTATCGGCAAACTAACAAGAAAATCAATTTGTATTACCTCCATTATAACGCTATTTTGTCCAGATATATAGAGACTAAAGTTGCAATTTTATGACAAACTCAAGATGATTTGATGACTGGTTCTAGCATCTAGAGAAAAAAACAGAACTTTTTTTTGAAAAGCTTGATTCTTTCTCAAAAAAAAGAGAAAATAAGAAAAGTAAGTTAAGAAAAGAAAGAAGTGTATTTAATGAATGTGATAAAATTCGGTGGAAGTTCTCTAGCTTCAGGAGAACAAATAAAAAAAGTTTTACAAATTATTATGGATGATCCAAACCGTAAAATAGTTGTTGTTTCGGCCCCAGGCAAGCGGTCACCTGCAGATGAAAAAGTAACAGATCTCTTAATCAATCTGGGTATAGCCGCGCTAAAAGGTCAAGAAATAGAGAAAGAAATGGCGAAAATTTTATCTCGTTATCGTCTAATAGCTGAAGAATTAGAATTAGATTCGGTCATAATAGAAGAAATAAAAGCTAATTTATTGGAATTGGTGAATGGCGATAAAATGAATCCAGATTACTATCTGGATTCATTTAAAGCAAGTGGAGAAGACAATAACGCAAAACTTATTGCAGCTTATTTTAATAAAGAAGGGCTACCCGCTCGCTATGTTAATCCTAGAGAAGCAGGGTTATACGTAACAGATGAGCCAGGAAATGCTCAGATTTTAGCTGAGTCATATAAAAATTTATATCAGTTACGTAAAATAAAAGAAATCATTATTTTTCCGGGCTTTTTTGGTTACACTAAATCAGGTAAAATCTGTACTTTTTCACGAGGTGGTTCAGATATTACTGGTGCTATTTTAGCGAATGGTGTTCAGGCTTCTTTGTATGAAAACTTTACAGATGTAGATGCGATTTATGTAGCAAATCCATCAGTCGTGATGAATCCATGCGCAATCAAAGAATTAACTTATCGAGAAATGCGCGAATTATCTTATGCTGGTTTTTCTGTTCTACATGATGAGGCATTGTATCCTGCATTTAAAGAAGGAATTCCTGTTCAAATAAAAAATACAAATAATCCAAAGGCACCAGGTACTAGTATTCTGAAGAAACGCCAACTTGCTGATCAAGAAGTTGTTGGAATAGCAAGTTCTACTGGATTTTGTAGTATTTATATTGAAAAATATTTGATGAATCGTGAAATAGGTTTCGGTCGCCGTGTTCTTGAGATTTTAGAAGACCAAAACTTGAGTTATGAACATATGCCGTCAGGAATTGATGATTTAACTATTATCCTCAGAGAAAATCAATTATCTGAAAAAGGACAGCACGTATTAATCAATCGATTAAAGAATGAACTTTCAGCTGATAGCGTTGTAGTCGAGGGTAATTTAGCCTTGATTATGATTGTGGGCGAAGGTATGCGTCAAAATAGCGGAACGATGTCCAAAGCAGCAACTGCTCTTACTAGAAATCATATCAATATTGAAATGGTCAACCAAGGAGCATCTGAGGTTAGTTTTATGTTTGGTATTTCTGCAGATCAAGAAGAACAAGCTGTCAAGGCCTTATATCATGCATTTTTCGAATAATAGTTAAACAAAGTGAACAAAAAAGCGGTTAGGAATAGATCCTAGCCGCTTTTTATTCACTTTATTTTGGATGAAGCAGGATTTGTTTTTAATAACCTTAATCCATTTAAGATAACTAAAATAGTACTGCCTTCGTGGCCGACAACTCCTAAAGGCAAAGTGATAAGTTGAAATAAATTACTGATAATTAAAAGGACAATAACACTAATAGCGAAAACAATATTTTGAATTGTAATTTTTTTAAGGCGATTAGATAATTGGTGACTATAGGCTAATTGAGTTAAATCATTTTTCATAAGAACCACATCAGCAACGTCCATTGCGATATCTGTTCCAGCCCCCATTGCAATTCCAATAGAAGCATTTGCCAAAGCAGGTGCATCGTTAATACCGTCTCCAATCATTGCAATAGAACCGTATTTAATCTTCAATTCCTTAATTAATTCAGCTTTTTCATCAGGTAAACAATTTGCTTTGACTTCGTCAACACCGACAATTGCGCCAACTGTCGCTGCTGTTGCAGGGTTATCACCTGTAATCATAATAGTATAAACACCTTGAGATTTGAAATAATCAACCATTTGTTTTGCTTCTTCTTTAGGCGTATCAAGTAATCCAAAGTAAGCAACAACCTGATTATTTTTACTAATATAAATAACGGTTTTGCCTTCTTCTTGTAATGTTTCAGCTTTATCAGTAAAAAGAGTATTTTTTTCTATTAAAGCGTAGTCTTTTTTTCCGATTTTCCATTCTTCACCATAGGCTTTACCAGATAATCCATGACCAGTATGGTCTTTTAAATTTTCAATAACTAACTCGTGATCACTTGTTTCACTAAAAGCCTGAACGATTGCACGAGCAATGGGGTGTGTTGACGTTTTTTCCATAGCTACACAAACATTTATAATGGCTTGTTTATCTTCTTCAGGTTTGAAAAAAGACTCTGTTACTACCGGTTTCCCTTGCGTAAGTGTTCCAGTTTTATCAAAAGCAATAGCACGAATTTGGCCAAAGTTTTCGAGATATGATCCACCTTTAAATAAAATCCCTTTACGTGCACTGTTTGAAATGGCAGATAGCGTTGCTGGAGCAGCAGAAGCTACTAGCGCACAAGGAGAAGCGACCGTTAACAATACCATTCCTCGATAGAAAGATTCGTTCCATCCCCAATTTAAGATGAAATAGAAAATGGCAATCATAACTGGAACAAAGACAAGTACAGAAATAACATACTTATTTTCAATTGCTTCGATCATAGTGGCTGTCTTAGAAGGGGTACTTTGTGCTTCATCAACCATTCGTAGAATTTTAGCAAATAGAGTATTTGAACTATCTTTAGAGACTTGAACGGTAATTCCTTCTTGCAAATTAATGGTTCCACCAATCACTTCATCACCAGCAACTTTTTCTGAAGGGATAGATTCACCAGAAATAGCTGACTCATCGATTAAACCTTCTTTACTTAGTAAGATACCATCAATTGGAATAGTTGTTCCTTTGCTAACCATTAATTTATCTCCAATAGATAGTGAGGAAGTTGGAATTTCTTTAATAGAACCATCTGGTTGAATCAGCATGGCACTTTCTGGTGTTAAATTCATTAATTCAGTAATCGCTTTAGTACTTTTATTTGTTGCATAGACTTCAAGCGAACCACTTAGAGAAAAAATAAAAATAAGTAAAGCTCCTTCCATCCAATAACCAATAGCTGAAGCCCCTAGTGCAGCTAGAACCATTAATATATCAACATTTAATTTTTTGTTTTGGATAGTATCTTGTAAGCCTTCTTTTGCTTGATGAAAACCTCCAATAATAAAAGAAGAAATATAAACGAGTGCTGCAATTGTAGTATAGCCAGTAAATGTAAAAAATAGGCCAATTATAATGAGCAATCCACTGAGTATTGTTGCGACCATAGGTTTATTTTCTTTAAATAATAGGCTCATCTTTTTTGCTCCTTTTTTTATAAACATTAGATTTGAATCTATCATAACACAAATCGTTATCAGATTGTAATGATTATAAATAACTGAGAATGATTATCGTTATCAATAACAAAAAACAAAAAAAAGACCCCTTAAAGATAAGAAGTCTTTTTGATAAAAAAGCAGAAAGTATTGCAATTAATTAAAGAAAACAAAATAGCCGATTACGAGGATACCTAAAACAATACGGTACCAACCAAAAGCTTTAAAATCATTATTTTTAATATAGCCTAATAAGAATTTAATGGCAAAGACTGAAACAGCAAAAGCGACAATCATACCTGTTAGTAAAATAGCTACCTCCATACCAGTAAAATCAAAGCCAAATTTAATTAGTTTTAAGGCACTTGCTCCAAACATAATAGGAATGGATAAAAAGAAAGAATACTCTGCTGCAATATAACGCGAAGAGCCAAGTAAAATAGCTCCTAAAATAGTTGCACCTGAGCGAGACGTACCCGGAATGAGTGCGAGAACTTGAAATATCCCAATTAAAAAGGCTGTTTTATAGGTTAACTCATTAAAGGTCTGAATAGTTCCTTTGTGGTTTTTATTGCGATTTTCAATAACAATAAATAAAATACCATAAATAATGAGTGTGATAGCTACAGTAATGTAATTATATAAGTGATCATTCAGCCAGTTATCGAATAAAAACCCTAAAACAGCAGCTGGTAGAACTCCAATGATGACTTTATACCAAATAGACATCGTTTCTTTTTTCTCAATACTCGTTTTCTTAGGAGAAAAAGGGTTTAATTTATGGAAAAAAAGTAGTACAACTGCAAGAATAGCTCCGAGTTGAATAACCACAAAAAACATTTCTTTAAATGCAGCAGATGCATCTAGTTGAATAAATTCTTCAACTAAAATCATGTGTCCAGTACTGCTAATTGGCAGCCACTCTGTAATACCTTCAACGATACCAAGGAAAATCGCTTTTAATAGTTCAATAAAGATCATAATAAACTCCTTTTATTTTTATTTTTCATTGTACATAAAAATAAGTATACCTAATTTTACTTAAACATCCAAATAAATTTAAGAAAATAATTGTTGGAAAGTAATAATAAGGATTTATGATTGAAGAAAATCAGAAAGTATCCATCTGATAAAAAAATGTACACGTAGTTTAAAATGAAAGTTACTAGATGGCTGTGGCCTATTTATCTATAAAAAAACTGTTGTTTATGGTATGATAATTAAGAAGTCTTTTCAATTAGGCTAAATAAAAAATACCAAATTACTTAAGGGAGATGGATAAAAATGGGATTATTCGATTTTTTAAAGAAAAAAGATGAAGCATCAACTAGCAACACAATTAAACTATACGCACCAGCTAATGGGAAGTTAGTTTCAATAGAAGAAGTTTCAGATCCGGTGTTTTCTCAAAAAATGATGGGTAACGGGTTTGCTGTTATTCCAACAGATGGTAAAATTACGTCACCAGTAGCTGGAAAAGTTCTAAGTGTTTTCCCAACAAAGCACGCAGTAGGGATTTTACTTGAAAATGGCATTGAAGTTTTACTTCATATGGGTTTAGATACAGTAGAATTAAACGGTGCACCTTTTGAAACAGTTGTTAAAGAAGGCGACCAAATAGATGAAAATACAGTTGTTTCAACAGTCAATTTAGTAGCACTTGAAGTAGCAGGAAAAGACAATGCAATGGTTGTTGTCTTTACTAATATGGACAAAGTTGCTGATTTCACGTTAAATACGACTGGAACGGTTTCTGCAAAAACAGAAATTGGTTCAATCTCAGCTAACGCATAAGAATAACTAGAAAAAAAGAACCTTCCCTATACTTTATTATAGGGAAGGTTCTTTTTTTTAGTAGAAATAAATAAGTTAAGTGCTTAGAGTGAGTCAAAAAGGACACAAACGCATTCAGGAACATAAACGTTTTTTTGAAGCAAAGACAATTTTCCAGTTTCTTTATTTCGCTCGAATAAGGTTAAGTTATCTGAGTCTTGATGAGCGACAACAATAAATTGTCCGGTAGGATCGATATCAAAATCACGCGGAATTTTTCCTTCGGAAGGAATAATTTCAACTAAACTCAATAAGTTATTTTCTGGTGAGACGCTAAAAACAGCAATAGAATCGTGCCCACGATTTGACGCATAGACAAATTTTCCATCTTGTGACATACGAATAGCTGCACCACCGTTAAATTCAGTATACCCAGCAGGGATAGTAGGGATAGTTTGGGCAACTGTAAATGCTCCAGTACTCAGATTGTAGCGTAATGTTAGCACGTCACTGCTTAATTCCCCAAACAAATAAGCTGTTTCTTGGTTTGGATGGAAAACTAAATGTCGAGGACCTGTACCAGGAGCAACATTTAGACGACTAACTTCAGATAATTTCCCATTATCACTGACAGCGTAAGTATAAACAGCGTCTGTCCCAAGATCACAGGCGATGACGTAACGTCCATCTGGAGACAAATCAAAGTAATGGGCATGTGGAACCTGTTGGTTTTCATGAATGCTTGATCCACTATGTTTGACTGTATCTAATAAAGTTAATTGACCTTCTTTATTGGTTTTTAAAACAGAAACTTCTCCTTTATGGTAATTAGCTGTATAAATAAAAGAGCGGACCTCATCATAGCTTACATAACAAGGAGGAGCCCCTGGTGCAGAAACTAGACCAGATGGAATGAGTTCATTCGACTCGTCTCTTTTAAAAGCGACGAGTGCTCCTTCTTCATTTTCTTTTGAAATAGCATACAATCTAGTTTTATCGTGAGATAAAGTTAGGTAAGTTGGATTATCTGCTTGAACTAGGAAAGAAGAATGAGTTAATTTTTTATTTACTGTGTCCAATTGAATCGTATAAATGCCTTTACTTTCTCTTTTAGTATAGGTACCTAAATAAATTGTTTCATTCACGACTAGTTCCTCCTATACTTTTTTATTAGTGGTTGTTTTTTTTGCTACTAACTGACTAACAGCTTCATAAATCCGCTGATTCGAATGAGTATCTCTATATTCAAGTAGAGCATCTGCTTTTTTCTGGTTTTTAGTACTCATCTTGAAGTTATTTTTACCAATTTGATCAAGCAAATAGATCAGATTTTCTTCATTACAAGTAACTTCTCCAGGTAACTCATTAGAATACAGCTCTGTAACAGAGTCTATTTTATCTTTATCTGGACCTTGAACATCTGGTTGGAAAAAACAAACAGGTTTAGTTAAAAAACTAAAATCAAAAGCAAGAGGGTGGTAATCTGTAATGAAGACACTGCTTGTATTCAGTAAAGTAAGCATATCTGCTTGTTCTTGTAAAACTACTGTACAGCCTAATGAAATAAAGTGTTCTAAATAACCAGCCATTGCGTGAGGTAAAGCAACTGTGGCAGATAGATCATAAGCGGCAAGAAAAGGTTTAAATTCTTTGTGCTGGATAACAGCTGTAAATTTTTCTACTGTTCGTAGAATAGATTCTGTTTGATAGTCTAATCCAGCTTCTTGGTCTGCTGGGCAGAATAGCAGTTGTTTAGTCGGGTTAGTAGCAGATGGTGAAGCCAATAATTTATCAAAGCGAGGCAATCCAGTTAGGACTACTTGTTCTTCAGGATAACCTAAAGTATCAACCACATATCTTCTTTCATGTTTAGAACTAACAATGAATAAATCTGTTTTGAAAAATTTAGTTAAGAAACCATATGTTTGTTTTAAGGGTTGTAGGCCAATAATATTGTTTTGTAATAAAACTCTTTTTGCCCCAAAAACATCTAGCCATAGAGGGTTACGAGTTGGGTAGATATGATAAGGAGCTTGACTTGTTAAAATAACTTGAGCCTTTATTAAAAACTGAATATATTTTTTTGATTTGAACAATAGAATTCTTTCACTATCAAATGAAATAGCTTTTTCATAGTCAACAGAATGTTTATCTAACACATAAAAAGCATTTATTTCAGGATGATTTTCACGTAAATAACAAAAGAATAGCCAACCACAACTGCGTGCTTCAAGAGGCTTTTCACCGATAATCCAATAGCCCTCTTCTTTAATAAAAGGTTTAATAAAGCGAGAAACCCCTCTAACTTCCTTATAATACTCATAAATCTCTTTTTGATACTTTGTTGCGGCTAATGAAAGTCCATCGTATTGTTCAGTAAAATTTGGTGAAAAAACATAAACAGATTTTCCATAAGCGATATCTCGATTTTTAAATATTTTACGTGATTCTAAATCCTGTGTACCAGAAACTCTGATAACAGTAGGTTCAAATAAACCGTTTAAGTAGACTTCAAAATAAAAGTCGAAGTCTTCATCACCATTGCCACGAATAAATAATTCTGTAGCAAGTGAAGTTAAATCAACTGAGATTGTATAGTCATACTGGTAAAGGTGATTGACTTGTTTTAAGTCCTTTGAATGATGATTTGAATGTAAAACAAGTTTGTAACCAGATCGGCGTCCAACCATGACAGCATCAATACGATTAATAGCAATAGCTTTAGACACTATTTCGCCTTCAATAACAAGTGTATTCTTCTTTTTAGACTCAATTTTTTTGATTTTACTAGAGTGAATATAACGAATACTTCGGACTGGAACATTTACAGTGAAGCAGAAGCCTTTTGTTTTACGGCTAAAATAAGGGAAAATATCATTTCCCTGATCTTTAAATTGGGATAAACCAATAGAATTAAAGTGATCAAATTTATCTAATGAGAGGGGTTCGTCTTTTTTAATCCATTTAGAATGTTCTAAATAATATAAACCAAAATAAAATTCGAAATGTGCTTTTGGATTTTCACCAGTGTGCTGACGAATAAACTCACGGATACTTAACGTGAACTGGTATGTAGAGCTATTTATTTTTTTAGCCAAAAAGGGGTAACGTTTACCTGTCTCTCTATGCAGGATATAAAATTCATCTAACTTGGCTGATTGGTATTTTGAAAGGATTACGGTCGTTGTAATCACATCTTCAATTTTTTGAATAGTAAAAGAAGGATGAGTCTGAATTTTTTGGAAATCTTGATCGGCTTCTTCTTTGATCTGGATATCATTATTGGATGACATAAAATTTTACCTCCATTATCGCGTGATGAATACTTTTTCACTCACTTTATCATAACAGTCTGCTCATAGGTAGGCAAACGATTTTCATTAAATAATACGGACTTTTTGGTAAATAAGTCTAAAAAGAGGGTGATTGCTAAGCAACGAACGCGAAATAGGGTTTTCTTTACCATTATAATAAAGGATATGCTAAAATATAAGGGCAGTAAGAGAACGTTTGATTAAAGAAAGGAATGAACAAAATGTTAGTTGGAACGGTTACATCTATTGGGGAACAAGCTATTTCTAAAAAAGATCCAATTATTATATTATTCGGAGAACAAGCAACAAAGGACTTGCGTTCTGTTTCCATTATCCAATCCTTTAAAGAAGGACAGGAGAAAGTAAAATTAATGCCAGGAAAATCTGTATTTTTTGATGATCAAGAATACACTATCTTAGAAGTAGGAAGCCTAGCTAATGAACATTTAAATACGATAGGCCATGTAACATTACATTTTTCAGAAGTACCTAGCGAAGATAGATTAGCTAGTGGGCTTTATTTGAAGCCTTTTAAAGTACCAAAAATTAAAGTTGGCTCAATGATTCATTACGCAAAATGACTAAACTAACCTAGTTACAGTCAATGAAAGAGGTGAAACGGATGAAACAAGAGGAGTCAGCTACAGTTAAGCATGCTGCTACTTGGTTTTGGAAATGGATTTTAAACAATAAAGTTGTCTCTATTTTACTAATTTCTTTATTAGTCTTATTAAACATACTAGCTTTTTCAAAAATATCTTATATTTTCAATCCGTTAAAAGATTTTACTAGTGTAGTAGGTTTACCCATCTTAATGGCTGGAATCATCTACTACTTAGTAAATCCTATTATTGATTGGTTGGAAACCAAACAGTTTCCTCGTATGGCAGGAATTTTTCTCATTTTTGTTATTATTAGCGCGCTTATTGTTTGGGGAGCAACAACGTTGATTCCGATTATTAGGGAACAAACAATGAGTTTAATAAAGAATTGGCCTAATTACTGGGATAGCTTGGTTTCCCAAGTTGATAGTCTTTTAAGAAGCGATATTTTTTCTCAATTTCAGCAACAATTAAATGAAATCACAGAAAATATTATGTCTTCTATATCTAAGGAAGCATCTAATTTAGTGAATACAACTGTTTCTGGAATAGGAAATGTTGTTGGAGCAGTCACTAATGTTTTTGTTGCTTTGATTACGATGCCATTTATATTATTTTACCTCTTGAAAGATGGAAAAAAATTGCCTTATTATTTTATGAAAATTGTCCCAACAAAATTGAGACTATCTACTTATAAATTACTAGGAGAAATCAATAATCAAATTAGCCAATATATTCGTGGTCAACTTCTTGTTGCTTTTTTCGTCGCAATTATGTTCTGGATTGGGTTTGCGATTGTTGGATTGGAATATGCAGTAACCTTAGGTGTGATGGCAGGGTTTTTGAATTTAATTCCTTATTTAGGTTCATTTATAGCGATGGTACCTGTTCTTATAATTGCTTTTGTCACTTCACCAGCGATGTTGATAAAAGTTTTAATTGTTTTTGGAATTGAGCAGATGATTGAAGGAAGAGTGATTCAACCTCAAATTCTAGGAAGCAATTTAGATATTCATCCAATAACAATTATCATTGTTTTATTGACATCAGGCAAACTTTTTGGGGTACCTGGTGTTATCTTAGGAATTCCTGGGTATGCAGTATTAAAAGTTATTGTTGAAACGGTTTTTTCTTGGTATAAAAATATTTCTGGATTGTATGAAGGCGACTTTAATCCAGCTTATGAGCCGAATATAGTGAGTAGGAAAAAGAAAAAAACTAAGTAGCATAAAAATAAGAAAAAGATTTGAGATACTCTCAATTCTTTTTCTTATTTTTTATGCTATTTTTTCTAAAGGGCTGGCTTTTTAGAGTGTATTAGCCATCATTTTAAAAGCAGATTTTATTAGAAACGAATCCAATTGCTCGACTTATCTTTGTATAATTAAACGTTTTATTACTAGCGTTAGGAATGTCGATTCAAACTTCCAAACCAGAAGAAGGATGCCATTGCATTCCTAATAGGGCGAGCTATAACAACTTTATGAGTAATTTTTTCATATATCCATTAAATAAGACTGCTCTCTCTTATGCCTCACCAGATAAGTCGCCTAAAAGGCTCTCTTTTCCAAGTGATTTTTAAGCGTTAAGCAAGTCCTGATCCATTTCAGAAACAGCTATATCGTATAAGGCAGTGTTTTCAATCATATGAGCAGGATGCGTTTTTTAAAGGTTCACTAGAAGCATCTGTTACGGCCTTCTTTTAAAAAAATCAGATATCTAAAAAGCTTGTTAGCAGCAATAAAAAGTTGCAACAGATTGACACTTTTTTCAGAAAACGAATTCATTTAAAGATGCGAGCAAAGATACTTGATATTCTATTTTTGATGCCTTATAATGACAAGGCGTCATAGTGACGACTTGTCACTTTTAAAACGGAAAGGACTGAAAAGAGTGCCGACTAAAACATTTTTTAATTTATCAAAAGAAAAGCAAAGTAGGTTAATTGTTGCTGCTTCAGAAGAATTTTCGCGTGTTTCTTTAAATGAAGCTTCTATTAACAATATTATAAAGACAGCTGAAATTTCACGTGGTAGCTTTTATCAGTATTTTGAAAATAAAGAAGACTTGTATTACTATTATTTGGGTTTACTTAAGAGAGATACTCATGCCATGTTGGTAGAAAGCTTTAAAGAAGCGGATGGAGATTTATTTGAGGGGTTGAGAATTTTTTTCCCACAGGTCCTTACGTTAATCATGCATAAAGAAAAAATTGCTTTTTTTAAGCATTTATTCTTACACATGGATTATCGAACAGGAACAGAAGTAGCCCCAGATACTGTTAGACACTGCGAGTCAAATAAGAAATCAAAAGATACATTAAAAAAATACATTAATGTAGAAAAATTAGATTTAGTAGATGTAGCAGATTTTCCAATTCTCATTAAATTTATGATGTCTACTTTATTTGGAACAATAGGTGAAGGATTCAATAAAAAAAGTTCAGAAGAAGAAATTATTTCAAGATTTAACAAAAAAATGAAATGGATTGAACATGGTGTCAGAAAAGACCCATCCAATTAGGAGGAAATGAAATTATGATTAAATTAGCTAAACGGATGAATGGCTTAGCAGTAATGGGAGCAATCGCATTTATGATTATCCAAGTAGTCAGTGATCTTTACTTGCCCAATCTAACTGCAGATATTATAGACAACGGAATAGCAATGGGAGACATTGATTACATCGTCTCAGTAGGAATCAAAATGCTTGGATTTTCATTATTGGGTGTTGTTGCAGCAACAGGGAATGTTTATTTAGCATCGCAACAATCACAGTTATTAGGCAAGAGCATTCGAAGCAGTGTCTTTAAAAAAGTTTCGTACTTTTCTAATGATGCAATTGATGAGATTGGCACGTCTTCCCTTATTACGAGAACAACCAATGACGTTGTTCAAATTCAAATGGTTGTTATGATGGCATTAAGAATGATGATACAAGCGCCAATTATGCTAGTTGGAGCAGGAATCATGGCTTATACTAGAGAGCCCAAGCTAGCGAGTATCTTTTTATTTGTTTTGCCAATTTTAGCTATTTTTATGGCAACAATTATGTATTTTGCCGTTCCTTATTTCAAGAAAATGCAAAGTAAAACAGACCGATTAAACTTAGTCTTTCGTGAAGGTTTGACAGGTATTCGTGTTATTCGAGCATTCAACCGCAACGATTCAGAAACGGAACGCTTCGATGAAGCCAATAAAGATTTTGCGAATACATCGATTAAAGCCAATACAATTATGAGTTTCTTATTGCCAGTGATGACGTTAATTATTAGTGCAACAAATATTTCAATTATTTGGTTTGGTGGTCAGTATATTGGTGATGGTCTGATGGAAGTTGGTAACCTGATTACCTTTATGACTTACGCTTTTCAAATATTAATGAGCTTTATGATGCTTGCGATGATTTTCGTTTTCATTCCTAGAGCACAAGTATCTGCTGCTCGTATTAATAAAGTATTAGCAACAGAAAGTATGGTTAAAGATCCAGAAAAACCAATTAAAGTAAATAGGGCAGACAAAGGCACAATAGCCTTTGAACAGGTTGATTTTCGTTATACTGGAGCTGAACAGTTAGCTCTTGAAAAGATTGATTTCAAAGGGACTAAAGGTGAAATGATAGCTGTTATTGGAGGAACTGGTTCAGGTAAATCTACGCTAGCGAACTTAATTGCACGTTTTTATGACGTTGAATCTGGTAGCATTAAAATCAATGGTGTAGACATACGCGATACGACTCAAAAAGACTTGCGTAGTATGATGGGGTATGCTCCTCAAAAAGCTCTTTTATTTACTGGAACAATTCGCTCAAATATACAATATGGAAAGCCTGATGCAACAGATGAAGAAATCTGGCAGGCATTAGAAGTAGCGCAAGCGAAAGAATTTGTTTCAGAACTATCAAGTGGATTAGATAGTCATGTTGAACAAGGGGGGAGCAATTTCTCTGGTGGCCAAAAACAACGTTTAAGCATTGCTCGTGCGCTAGTTTCTAAAGGCGATATACTTATTTTTGATGATTCTTTTTCGGCTTTAGATTTTAAAACAGATGCAACTTTGAGAGAAGCATTGATTGAAGAAGCAAAAGATTCGGTTGTCGTTATTATCGCACAGAGAATTAGTACGGTAATGAATGCTGACACAATTTTAGTAATGGAAGCCGGCAAAGTAGTTGGAAAAGGGACCCACGAAGAATTGAAAGCAACCAATGAAACGTATCAAGAAATCATGAACTCACAAATGAGAGAGGAGGAACTGTAATGAGAAATTCGGGACCAAAGGGTCAAGTACGTAAAGCGAAAAACTTCTGGGGGACGTTAAAAAGATTGCTCGGCTATATGTCTAGTCGCATGCTTGCAATCGGCTTAGTATTCGTCTTAGCCATTGTAGGTACAGTGCTACAAACGAGAACACCAAAAATTTTAGGTGAAGCGACAACTGAAATATTTAAAGGTGTCATGGTTGGTATGAAAATGAAAGAAGCCGGCCAAGTTGTCGAAAAATTGCCAATCGATTTTGATATTATCAAAAACGTCTTATATACTGTTGCTCTCTTGTACGTCTTATCGGCAGTATTTCAATATTTTCAACAATTTACGATGACTCGCGTAGCTCAAAGAACAGTATATGATTTACGCAAAGAATTAAAAGATAAAATGAATAGAGTTCCAATGAGTTATTACGATACGCACTCTAACGGAGATATTATGTCACGTGCCGTCAATGATATGGATAATATTGCAAACACATTGCAGCAAACACTCAATCAATTCGTGAATAGTTTTGTTTTATTTTTCGCGGTATTGTATATGATGCTAAGTATTAGCTTACAAATGACTCTTATTGCTTTTGTGACTGTTCCATTAAGCGTATTGGTCATTAGCTTAATTGCACCAAGATCGCAAAAACTATTTGGTGCACAACAAAAAAAATTAGGCTTACTAAATGACCAAGTTGAAGAAACGTATGCTGGTCATGTGATTGTTAAAATTTATAATCGTGAAGATGCAGAAATCGACTTGTTTGAAAAACAAAATGAAGAATTGTATCAATCTTCTTGGAAAGCTCAATTCTTTTCTGGTTTCGTTATGCCATTGATGAACTTTGTTAAGAATATCGGCTATGTGTTGGTTGCTGTTGTTGGAGGAATTAACGTAGCGAATGGGACGATGACCTTAGGAAATGTTCAAGCGTTCTTACAATATACCAATCAATTTAGTCAACCAATGAGCCAGATGGCAAACCTAGTAAATACCATTCAAGCGACAATCGCTTCAGCAGAACGGGTTTTTGAAGTATTGGATGAAGAAGAAATGACAGATGAAAAATCTACTATCGTTCCTATTTCAAACTCTCCTTACAAGGTTTCTTTTGATCATGTTCAGTTTGGTTATGGCGATGATGAATTATTGATGAATGACTTTAACTTAAATGTTAAAGAAGGCCAGATGATTGCAATTGTTGGTCCAACAGGCGCAGGTAAATCAACTTTAATTAACCTCTTAGAACGTTTTTATGATGTAAAGGGTGGAAGTATCAAATTAGATGGCGTAGATACAAGAGATATGACCCGTGAAGAATTGCGTTCGCATTTTAGTATGGTATTGCAAGATACCTGGTTATTTAATGGAACAATTTTAGATAATATTAAATACGGTAGCGAAAAATATGGCCAAGATGAAGAACGAGTTGCAGCTGCGAATAAAGCAGCCCACGTAGATGATTTTGTCCATACCTTACCTGAAGGATACGCTACTATCTTAAATGAAGAAGGCAGCAATATTTCTCTTGGTCAACGTCAATTGATAACGATAGCTAGAGCCTTTTTAGTTGATCCAGAAGTCTTAATTTTAGACGAAGCGACCTCTAGTGTTGATACGAGAACTGAAATCTTGATTCAAAAAGCGATGCGTAAACTATTAAAAGGCAGAACAAGTTTTGTCGTTGCCCACAGATTGTCGACTATTCGTGATGCAGATAAAATTATTGTTATGAACGAAGGAGACGTAATGGAAACAGGTACACACGATGAATTAATGGCAAAAGATGGTTTTTACGCTGATTTATACAACAGTCAGTTTGCTGAAAAACCAGCTGTTTAAAAACAGGAGAACTTTAGAACCTCCCCACATAAAGGTTAGTCTTTGTATGTGGGGGTTTTTTGTTTTGTCAGAAAGGATAAAACAATAGAAAAGAATCCAGAATAAAGATTCCCGGACATTAGGGAGTATGGTAAACTAAAAGAAAAAACAAGAAAAAGAGGCCAATAAATGACTACATATAAAACGGTGCAGTTTGATCAATATGAAGAAATGTTTGACTTAGCAAATTATGCATTCAATAAAGAAAAAACAGCAAGTCGTGAAAAAAAGTTCAATGAACTTTGTGTGATTTCAGATTGCTATGGTGCGTTTAAGGAAGAGACCTTATTGAGTCAACTAATTGTTCGTCCAATGGAAGTTTATTTGCACGGTCAAACCTTCAAAATGGGTGGAATTGGTTCAGTAGCGAGCTATCCTGAAAATAGAGGAGGAGGGGATATCGCAAAGTTAATGACACATGCTTTAGAAAAAATGCATGAACAAGGCCAAACGTTATCTTACTTGGCGCCTTTTTCTTATCCTTTTTACCGTAGATATGGTTATGAACAGTGCTTCGATGAATTGCACTACACGATTGACGTAAGTGAGTTACCTAAAATGAAAAAAACAAATGGAACGATTCGTCGAATGGAATGGGAAGAGGCAAAACCAACTCTTAAAGAAATGTATGAAAAACGATACGCAACAAGCGTCGGACCATTAAAGCGTAGTGAATGGGATTGGGAATTTTTAATGTTATCTAGAGAAGACTCTTTTATTGCTGTTTATTATGATGAAGATGGGCTAGCTCAAGGTTATTTGATGTATTCTTTTAAAGGCCAAAAAGCCGGCACATTTGTTTTACAAGAAATGGTTTACCTGACACAATCTGCTTTTAAAGAAAGTTGGAATTTTATTTCTTCACATAAAGCTAGTTTTCACACTTTTTTTTATAAAGCAGGTGCACACGAAAAGATTGCGTACTTATTTGATAATCCTAGAATCAAACAAGAACTAGTGCCTTATATGATGGCACGAATTGTGACGTTTGAAGAGTTTCTACTAGCCTATCCTTTCAAAGAGCAAGCTAACGAAACCTTTTATTTAGAAGTTAAAGATGAGCAAGCGCATTGGAATGCTGGTATCTGGAAGGTAGAATTATTTTTGACAACCAGAAAAGTGACTCGTATAACAGAAAAAAAAGATGTGCCAAAAGACTCTCTTCTTTCTGGAACCATCCAATACTGGACACAAATTTTTATGAATTATCGGACAATAGAAGAAGCAGCTTTTTTTGATCGCATTCAAGGAGACGATCGATTAATAAAAAATCTTTCAAGAAGGATTCCAGCGGGTACGCCAGTTTTATTTGATTACTTTTGATTTCATAAATCGTTATAGTTTAGTATTAGATTCTTATAGTTGAAAAGGGTAATGATTTCATTGGCTAGTCAGAAGAGTTCTATGCTATCATCAAATTAAGAGACCATAAGTAGTTTATGAGCGAAATAAAAAAAATGGTCAATAAAAGGAGATAATTAAATGAATATTATTTTAACAAAAGATTATGCAGAACTATCTAAAGTAGCTTATCAGATAATAGAAGAAACAATCAAAAATAACCAAAAAGCTTCCATTAATACGACGACTGGCGCTAGTTATGACGGGATGTTTGAATTGCTTGTGGAAGCGATTAATCAAGATAAAGTAGTTATTGATCAAACTGTCTTTACTAATTTAGATGAGTATATTGCAAAACGAGATCAATCATTTACGGTCTATACGTATATGCATGAAAAATTTTATGATTTAATTAAAAAAAAGCCTAGTTATATAGGATTAATGGACGGCAGTACAACTGATCCACAAGCTGAGATTGACCGCTACAATGAGGTGTTAAAGAACTACCCACGAGATTTACAAATTGTTGGATTGGGCGTTAACGGACATTTAGCAGCGAATGAACCAGGAACGTCTTTTGATTCACGTTTGTTTTTAGCAGATAGTGATGATTCAACGATTCAAAGTACGATGTCTTATCAAAACTTATCTCCTGAAGAAACACCAACTCAAATGTTGACAATGGGTTTAGCAGATATTATGGAAGCGAAACACATTTTAGTAGCTTCATCAGGAATTAGAAAAGCACAAGCTGTTAAAGATACTTTAGAAGGACCAATCAACGAAGAGTGTCCAGCATCTATTTTACAAAACCACCCAAATGTAACGTTCATCATGGATGAAGCTGCAGCATCGTTATTAGAAAAAGAGTACCGTTAAAAAAACTAGCAAATAAAATGAAGCTTATGGAAAAAGGTACCCATAAGCTTTTTTGTAGTGAGTTAAATAATCGGATGGCTAGTAGAAAGGAAGATGGCGATGTACCCAAAAACAAGAAAGGCTAGTCAAAAATTAATTGAAGAAGCCATTATACCTGGCGCTAGTTATGCCTTTATTAAAAATGGCCAACAGAGTTATTATCGTGAAGGATTAGCAGCCGTTTATCCAGAAAAAGAACCGATACAAGAAAATCAGCAATACGACGTTGCGTCGCTAACAAAAGTGATGGTCACAACACCAGTTGTCTTACAATTAATAGAATCCAATACATTGCGACTAGAAGATTCTGTTCATACTTATTTGCCACTTTTTAAATCAAAAAAGGTTACAATTCGTCATTTACTAACGCATACTTCTGCATTAAACGGATTTATTCCTAATCGAAATAAGCTATCTGCTACTGAATTGAAAGCAGCTCTATTCTCTATAACACCGGATAATACAATAGGAGAAGAGGTCGTTTATGCGGACATTAACATGATTCTATTGGGTTATATTATAGAATCCATTGAAAAAGAGACATTGGTTAGAGTTTTTGAAAAGCGAATTCTTGGCCCAATGCATTTAGCAGATTCAACGTATCATCCAATTGATTCTTTTCAATGCGCACCTACCCAAAATCATCCTCAACAAGGAATGCTTAGAGGGATAGTTCATGATCCTAAAGCACAAGTACTTGGTGATCACTGTGGCAGTGCTGGTTTATTTTCTACATTGCATGATGTAACTCGTTTTAGCCAGATGATGCTCCAAAAAGGAAGCCTAGATGGAATTCAAATTTTAAATGAAGAAACTATTTTAGCATTATTGAAAGATCAGACACCAAATAAAACCTTAAATCGCTCATTAGGCTGGGATTTGCTTACGAGAAAAGATGGGAATACTCTCTTTCATACTGGTTTTACGGGGACCTTTATTCTGTTGAATAGTCATCAAAAAGAAGCCTTTATTTTTTTATCCAATAGAGTGCATCCAACAAGTGATACCGCCATTTATTTAGAAAAAAGAAATCACCTAATAAATACGTATTTTTCAGAAATGGAAGTAGAGTAAGCTAGCTTTTATGATTAAAGTAACATAAATCACTTTTAACTATGGTAAAATAAATAAGAAGTATTCTTATAGGAGGAATTTAATGATGAATGAACCTTTATTTTTAGAATCTGTATTAAAAGAAAGAATTTGGGGCGGAACAACATTGCATGATGTATTCGGCTATGATTTACCAAGTGATAAAGTAGGAGAATACTGGGCAATCAGTGCACATCCAAATGGTCCAAGTACTATAAAAAATGGACAATACAAAGGCATGACTCTAGACCAATTATGGGAAAAGCACCGTGAACTTTTTGGTGGCGCTAAAGGAAAAGTTTTTCCATTGTTAACAAAAGTACTAGACGCAAACGATGATTTATCTGTACAGGTTCACCCAGACGATACCTATGGCTTAGCACATGAAGGCGAATTAGGAAAAACAGAATGTTGGTATATTATGGATGCAAAAGAGGGTGCAGAAATTGTATATGGCCATCATGCTGAAACAAAAGAAGAGCTAGAAACGATGATTCATGAAGGCAGATGGGATGACTTGTTGCAACGAATCAAAGTGAAAAAGGGAGACTTTTTCTTTGTACCAAGTGGAACGATTCATGCTATTGGAGCAGGGATTATGATTTTAGAAACGCAACAATCTAGTGACACAACGTATCGTTTATACGACTACGATCGTAAAGATGATACAGGAAATCTTAGAGAACTGCACATTCAACAATCCATTGATGTAACAACCGTTCCTCATGTCGATGCAACAAAAGAGAAACAGGTTGAAACGCTAGAAAATATAGAAATCACTACCTATGCAAAAACAGACTTCTTCAACGTTTTTCAATGGGAAATTAAAGGGAAAGCAGACTTTAAGGCAACAGCTCCTTACACATTAGTTAGCGTGTTAGAAGGAGAAGGAACTCTTAGTGTTGAGTCAGGTAATTTCCAATTAACTAAGGGCAGTAACGTTGTGCTGACAACGGATATTGCCAACTGGTCAATTGATGGATCACTACAAATTATAGCTTCAACGCCTGGGACAAAAATTTAACACTAAAAAAAGGGTGGGACAGAAATTAAAACCTAAAAGGCTTGAAATCAATTTTTACATTGATTTCAAGCCTTTTTATCATTCTTATTTTAGTGGGAAATTCTCTATTTCAGGTTTTTATCCTAGCCTTTTTTATTTAAGCAAATAAGTCTTCAGCTTGTTTTGGGAATCGTTTTGTCATAGCTTGTTTAATAATACGATCAGTTAGTGCCACGTTTTGTACTAAAAGTGGTCCATGAAGGTAAGAACAAAATGTTTGCTTGTAATGTGCACCTTCAGTTTTATCTTCTCCATTATTTCCTTGACCTTTTTCAACAATACCTAAAGGTTTGACCTGATCACCTAAAAAAGTGCGTCCATTATGATTTTCGAAACCAGTGTACGTTTCGTTAAATTCTTCATTTTTGATGACAATGTCTCCAATAAAGCGATTGTGATCTTGATTTAATGTGTAATAGTCAAGTGCACCAGCTCCAGCAATTTTATTTCCTGCTGCATCAACATAATAATGTCCTAATAATTGGAATCCACCACAGATACCTACCATGACTCCATCATTTTCAATATAAGTTGAGATAGCCTCTTTTTTTGTTTGTAAGTCCTTCGAGACAATTCGCTGTTCAAAATCTTGTCCGCCTCCAAAAAAGGTTAAATCGTATTTAGAAGGGTCAAAAGGTTGATTCAGGCTAATAATTTCAATATTGAACTGAATGCCTCGCTGTTTGGCACGGTGTTTGAGCATCAATAAATTCCCATTATCGCCGTACGTATTTAATAAGTTGCCATAAAGATGGCAGACGGTTAACTCAATCACACTACATGCCTCCCTCAATATAATTCTGGTTAGCTAGTTCCTTACGCAATTGTAAAATAGCTGTATAAGTAGCTAGAACATGAATTTTTTTAGTCGGGGCTGCTTTAAAACTTTCAATTAAATCAGTGATAGCAGGAACAACTTGTAAGTTTTCAGGCAAAACACCCGCAACTTCTAAACGAGTTTTAATGTCGTTGACTCGCTCACCACTAACAGTCACTTGTTTGATAGTCATCTCCGAGATACTCTCGTAGTCTGCATCCCAAATCCAACTAATATCTGTCCCATCGGCTGCATTGGCATTTAAAATAGAAACTAAAGAAAAGGGTTCAGGATCTCGGCCAATCATATCTAACACTTGATTAAGTCCCACTGGGTTTTTAACCAGATTCACAGTAATTTCTTTATCTCCAATTTGAATCACTTCTTGACGTCCAAAAACACGTTTAGCAGATTGGAAACCAGCACGAATATCATCCGCTGAAACGTCAAAAATTCGACCAATACTATAAGCAGCCAGTGCATTATAAATATTGTATTGACCTCCAATGGTTATCTCAAAGGTTTCGTCATCAATGATAAAGCGAGAAGATTGGTGGTCCATCTTAAGAATATCTGTCATACGATACGTTAATTCAGGACGTTTAAAATCGCAGTTTGTGCAGTAATATTTCCCTAAATTACTATATGAAATAAAATTATAGTTCAAAATAGCATGGCAATGAGGGCAAAGAACACCATCAGTATTGTAATGGGCTTGTGTTTCGCCATCAGGTAAGTGATCAAATCCAAAATAAACGCGCTCATTAATGGTTTCTTTTGAATTGAAGATAGGAGCATCCCCGTTGCTAACAATCAACGCATCAGGTGCCAAAGCGGCGCCATCTACCATCAATTGATAAGTAGTATAAATTTCACCATAACGATCCATCTGGTCACGAAAAACATTTGTAAAAACAATGGCTTTTGGCTTAATGTATTTTGTAACGTGGACCAAGCTAGCCTCGTCTACTTCTAAGATAGCAACTTTTTTCTTTGAGCTATCTTTATAAGAATGGTGTTCTAAAAAAGTTGAAATGATACCTTGCAGCATATTAGCGCCAGTTGAGTTTGTAATAATATCTGGGTATTTTTGTTTTAAAACTTGAAAAGTCAAAGCAGTTGTCAACGTCTTTCCGTTTGTGCCGGTTACGATAACAACCTCATAGTCTTTAGATAAAGCCTCTAAGACAGTAGGATCCAATTTCTGGCTCAACATTCCAGGATAACTGCTCCCACCTTTAAGAAAAGTGTGCAATCCCCATCTGGTTGTTTTTCCTGCCATGATGGCAAAATTGTTGCGTATACTCAAGTGAGCTTCCTCCAATAATAAATAAAATAATTTGTTTATACTATTAAGTATTCTAGCATAATTTTTTTGATATGCTATTCATTTTTCTTAACTTCTTTTATTATATAAGAAAAAACTTTTTTTGGCTAAAATCACAGACTAAAATGAGAAATAAAAAATAAAAACAAGGAAAATTAGAATGGAAATCAGCTTATTTCTTTTTTTCTTTTACAAACTTAATGCAATATCATTGAAATTACCGTATAATTTAAAGAGATTCCCTATGAAAGAAAAGAGGATATAAACTATGGCTCAGCTTTTTTTTAAATATGGTGCAATGAATAGTGGTAAAACTATTGAGATTTTAAAAGTTGCCTATAACTATGAAGAACAAAACAAACCTGTCGTGATAATGACAAGTGGATTAGATGACCGAGATGAAGTAGGTATTATTTCAAGTCGAATTGGGTTGCGTCGTGAAGGGATATCTATTTTTAATGAAACAGATATCTTTGAAACGGTCAAAAAACTTGATTTTACTCCTGCTTGTGTTTTAATAGACGAATCACAATTCTTAAATAAAACACATATTCTACAATTAGCTAAAATCGTTGATGACTTAGATATTCCCGTAATGGCATTTGGCTTAAAAAATGATTTTAAAAATGAATTATTTGAAGGATCAGAGTATCTGCTTTTATATGCAGATAAGATTGAAGAGATGAAAACGATTTGTTGGTACTGTCATAGAAAAGCCATTATGAATATGCGCTTAATCGATGGCAAGCCCGTCTATGCAGGTGAACAAATTCAAATAGGTGGAAATGAAAGTTATTTTCCTGTTTGTCGTAAGCATTATTTTAATCCACCACTATAGCAAAAGATGAAAGTAGAATTAACGTGAAGTCAAGACACGATTGTATTTTCTATCCCAAAATTTAAGGATAAATCTATGCGAAATACAACGAAAAATAAAGGAGACAACCAGTATGTTTGATAGACTAGCAAGCGTTGAAGGGCGTTATGAAGAATTAAATGAATTATTAAGCGATCCTGATGTAGTTAGCGACACAAAACGCCTAATGAAATTAACAAAAGAAGAAGCCAGTCTGCGTGAAACAGTAAAAAATTATCGTCGGTACAAAGAAGTTGAAACAGATATAGAAGATACTTTAGAGCTTTTGTCGGAAACTTCTGATCCAGAGATGACAGAGATGGCAAAAGAAGAGTTATCGGATTTGAAGAAAGAAAAAACGGCTATTGAAGAAGCCATGAAAATTCTAATGTTGCCTAAAGATGAAAATGATGACCGCAATATTATCATGGAAATTAGAGGAGCTGCTGGTGGCGATGAAGCTGCATTATTCGCTGGAGTCTTGTTTAATATGTACCAGAAGTATGCCGACTCTCAAGGTTGGAAAACAGAAGTGATGGATGCGAACATTACTGGAATTGGTGGGTATAAAGAAGTCACCATCATGATTTCAGGAGAGAATGTGTATTCAAAATTAAAATATGAAAATGGTGCACACCGTGTTCAACGTGTTCCTTCAACTGAATCGCAAGGGCGAATTCATACCTCAACAGCAACGGTTGTCGTGATGCCGGAAGCAGAAGAAGTAGAGTTAAACCTTGCTGATAAAGATATTCGTGTAGATATTTATCATGCAAGTGGCGCTGGTGGACAGCACGTAAATAAAACAGCCTCTGCTGTACGATTGACTCATTTACCAACCGGTATCGCAGTAGCAATGCAAGATGGCCGTTCGCAGATTCAAAACCGTGAAAAAGCGATGAAAGTTTTACGAGCTCGTGTTTACAATCATATCGAAACCCAAGCCCAAGACGCGATTGATGTCGAGCGTAAATCTGCTATTGGAACAGGAGACCGTTCAGAACGAATCAGAACCTATAACTATCCCCAAAGCAGAGTAACGGATCATAGAATTGGCTTGACGATTCAAAAATTAGAGCAAATTTTAGGCGGCAAATTAGACGAGATTATCGATGCTCTAGTGCTTCATGATCAAACAGAAAAGATGGAGCAATTGAAAAATGACCAGTAATGAAACCTATCGAGAAGTCCTAAATTGGGCTTCTTCTTTTTTAGAAGCTGCTAATCAAGAAAAAATCACTGCTGAAATCCTGATAAGAGAACGTCTTGAGTGGTCGAAAACGGATTTTATCCTTCAATTAGACCAGTTTATTCCTCGAGAAGTTAAAAAACAGTGGATTAAAGATATCAAAGAGTATAGTACAGGTATTCCACTACAATACTTACTAGGATATGAATGGTTTTTTGATGAAAAATTTAAAGTTACTTCAGATACCTTGATTCCTCGTCCTGAAACAGAAGAAATAGTCGATAAATTTTTAAAAGAGCAGTCTGAAAAATCTCTAAAAGTACTTGATATTGGAACAGGTACGGGAGTTATTGCAATTACTATTAAAAAGAAACGTCCGCAAGACGACGTGACAGCGGTAGACTTATCAAAAGAAGCATTAGCAGTAGCCAAAGAAAATAGCGTCCAACTTCAAACGGCTATCCGATTTCTACTAGGAGATTTAACCGAACCAGTAAAAAATGAGCAGTTTGATGTTGTTATTTCAAATCCGCCTTATATTGGTGTAGATGAAAAAAAATATATGGATGATTCTGTACTAAACTACGAACCTGAATTGGCTTTATTTGCTGGAAATGGTGGTTTAGCTGTTTATCAACGATTAGCAAAAGAACTGCCAGCAATTTTAAAACCCGATGGACAACTCTATTTAGAAATTGGTTTCAAACAAGGACTTGTAGTAAAGAATCTTTTTCAAGAAGCTTTTCCTAAAGCGGATATAATCATTGAAAAAGATATGAGCGGACAAGATCGATTGCTTAAAGTGAAATTGTAAGAAAAGCAAGATACAAAATAATGAAAATTAACTAATGGAGGTGTTTCATTGGACACCAAACTATTTCAATTAACTGAATTAAAAGAAGCAGCAAACCTTTTAAAAGCAGGAGAACTAATTTCTTTTCCAACAGAAACGGTTTATGGACTTGGAGCAAATGCCATGGATGAAGCAGCTGTTAAAAAAGTCTACGCTGCAAAAGGAAGACCAAGTGATAATCCATTAATTGTTCATGTGGCTTCTGTTGAAGAAGTAGAAGAGTATGTTATAGAAGTTCCAAAGCAAGCAAAAGACTTAATGGCTAAGTTTTGGCCAGGTCCTTTAACAGTGATATTTAACATGAAACCAGGAGTTTTTTCTAAAACTGTAACAGGAGGTCTGACGAGTGTTGCCTTGAGGATGCCTGATAATGCTGCAACACTCGCCTTAATAAAAGCTGCAGGTCTTCCTTTGGTTGGACCGAGTGCAAATACTTCAGGTAAACCTAGCCCCACAACAGCAGAGCATGTTTACCATGACTTGCATGGGAAAATCGCAGGCATATTAGATGGTGGAGCAACAGGGTTAGGCTTAGAATCGACGGTGTTAGATATGACAAAGCCTGAAGAGCCAACAATCTTAAGACCAGGAGCAATCACAAAGGAAGAACTAGAGTTAGTGGTAGAAAAAGTTTTTTTAGATCAACACCTTATTTCAAAAGATGAGCGTCCTAAGGCACCAGGTATGAAGTACACCCATTATGCGCCTAACGAACCGGTTGTTATTGTAGATGGCAACGAAGAGCAGTGGGGAAAAGCAATTGCATATTATAAAAATTCAGGAGAAAAAGTTGGCCTGTTGGCTAGTGAAAACCGAGTAAATGGTTATAAAAAAGAGGCAACAGAAGTTTTCTCTTTAGGAAACAAAGAAGATACGACTCAAGCAGCTCAAGCACTGTATGCGGGGCTACGTTTTTTTGAGAAAACAGCGGTCACTTTAATTTTAGCAGAAGCTTATGATGATACAGGAATAGGCAAAGCATATATGAATCGCTTAGAAAAAGCAGCAGGGAACTGTTATTTTTTAGAGAAAGAGTCTAAAAAATAGTAAAAAATGCTATACTGAATCTAATTTATTAAAGGATGTGGGTTGAAAATGGATTTTAGAGAATTTGATAAAGAAGTATTTGACGCAATTGATCAAGAAAAAGAACGTCAGGAGCAAAATATCGAATTAATTGCATCTGAGAATTTTGTCTCAAAAGCAGTTCTTGCGGCACAAGGAAGTATCTTAACAAATAAATATGCTGAAGGATATCCAGGGAAAAGATACTATGGTGGATGTGAGTACATTGACATCATTGAAAATTTAGCGATTGAGCGAGCTAAAGAACTTTTTGGAGCAGAGTACGCAAATGTTCAACCACATTCTGGTTCAGGAGCTAACATGGCCGTTTTTAATGCCTTTTTAGAACCTGGGGATACTGTTTTAGGAATGGATTTAACACACGGAGGACACTTGACGCATGGTTCATCTGTCAATTTTAGTGGGAGAACGTACAACTTTGTCGCCTATGGAGTCGATAAGGAAAATAAGCGACTGGATTACGATGAAGTTAGAAGTCAAGCTTTGAAGCACAATCCGAAAATGATTATTGCTGGTGGAAGTGCTTACTCAAGAGAAATTGATTTTTCTTTATTCAAAAAAATCGCAGATGAAGTTGGGGCTTATTTAATGGTCGATATGGCTCATATTGCAGGTTTAATTGCTGCAGGGTTGCACCAAAATCCAGTTCCATATGCGGACGTTGTCACTTCAACAACACATAAAACATTGCGTGGTCCGCGTGGTGGACTAATTTTAGCAAAAGAACAATACGGCAAAGCAATCAATAGCGCAATCTTCCCGGGTATCCAAGGCGGTCCGTTAGAGCATGTCATTGCTGGAAAAGCTGTTGCTTTTAAAGAAGCAATGATGCCAGAATTTAAAGACTATGCGGCTCAAATTATAAAAAATGCTAAAGCAATGGAAGATATTTTCAACGCATCAGTTGGTCATTTAATCAGTGAGGGAACAGACAACCACTTATTGCTATTGGAAGTAACGCAATTCGGTTTAAATGGAAAAGAAGCGGAGAATTTATTAGATGAAGTAGGAATTACCGTGAATAAAAACACGATTCCATTTGAAACATTGAGCCCTTTCAAAACAAGTGGCATCCGTATCGGAACACCTGCAATTACGACACGTGGCTTTGATGAAGATGATTCAAAAAAAGTAGCAGAACTAATTGTAGCAACCCTTCAAACAAAAGATCACCCAGAAAAACGTCCAGCAATCAAACAAGAAGTACTAAAACTAACCCAAAAAAACCCACTGTATTAACCGTAGTTCACTTTAAAAATAGGAAACGCGCAATTCGTTTTAATGAAAAAAGTAAAACAGTGATAAGATGTCTAATAGATATCTTATCACTATTTTATTATTTTAAACTAGTTAGTTAAATCAGATACGAGAGTCCAGATAGAACGAATTTTGTCATAATAATTATAAGGATAAACAACAGATTTTTGACTGAAACAATTTATTTTAAATAAAACTTCTAGCCTTTAAACAAGATTTCCTTTACAATAGAATTGTTTGAAATCTAAAGAAAATGAGGGCTGAAGATTATGGGAAAATTTCATTTAATAGATCATCCATTGATTCAACACAAGGTTACAATTCTTCGCGACAAGAATACAGGAACAAAAGATTTTAGAGAAGCCGTGAATGAAATTGCACGTTTAATGGCATATGAAGTTTCAAGAGACATGCCTTTGCAAGATGTTGAAATCGAAACGCCTTTAATTAAAACGACTCAAAAACAACTAGCAGGAAAAAAAGTTGCTATTATACCTATCCTAAGAGCAGGTTTAGGAATGGTTGATGGGATATTAGATTTGATTCCAGCAGCAAAAGTTGGACACGTTGGAATGTACAGAGACCATGTAACATTAGAAGCAGTTGAATACTTTATTAAATTACCTTCAGATATTAAAGACCGCCAATTATTAGTAGTTGACCCAATGTTGGCAACGGGTGTTTCAGCTATTACAGCAATTGATGCATTGAAAAAACGTGGTGCAAGCTCAATTAAGTTTGTTTGTATCGTAGCCGCACCAGAAGGCGTAGCTGCACTAAAAGAAGCACATCCAGATGTTGATATTTATACAGCAGCACTTGATGAAAAACTAGATGAAAATAGTTACATCTTGCCTGGCCTAGGTGACGCAGGCGACCGCCTATTTGGCACATTATAAAACCAAGATGCAAAGAACTCTGTACAGCTCTGAGAGAGAAATGAAAAATTACCGCAAGAGGCTAAAAGCCTCGAGGATAGTTTTAAATTTATCCAAAGAGCTAGAGTTCGAAGCTCAATTAAAACCAAGATGCTGAGAACTCTATACAGCTCTGAGAGAGAAATGAAAAATTACCGCAAGAGGCTAAAAGCCTCGAGGATAGTTTTGAATTTATCCAAAGAGCTAGAGTTCGAAGCTCAATTAAAACTAAGATGCTGAGAATTCTGTTCAGCTCTTTTCTAAGATTTATTAACTATTTAGAGTAAGTTTTGAATGACTAATAAAAAATAACCATAAAAATACTTCAAGAGAGAACGTTCCTATTCGTTCACTCTTGAAGTATTTTTTATTTTCTGAAAATACAAAGTACGCTAAAATAGCTAGAAAAACCAAATATAAAACCAAATAGATAAAATGTACACGAAAACAAAAAAAGATTTTATAATATTTTGTAATTCAAACTAAATGGTGGTAAGATAGCATCTGTTAACAATCCTAAACAAAAAATAACTAATAAAGCTTTACTTATCCTTTTAATAGGAAGAATTTCATCATCGCTAATAAAACAGTAGACATGTAAAAATTGCCTTATGTTGCGGGAGAAATCAAATAGTATGGTAGAATTACTATTGAGCTTTGAAAATTGAGAAAAACTATTCCGATTTTAAGCTAACAGGTTTTGTTGCAAAAAAAGATAATAAATCAAACGTGGAAAAGAGGTGAACGTTGTGGAACATGAATCTCCAATACTGTATTTATTTGGTCTGAGTTTTAATGTAACAAACATGATCACGACTGTTATGGCCTGTGTCATTGTCTTTTTAATCGCTTTTATTTGTACCAGAAATATGAAAATTAAGCCAACGGGTAAACAGAATTTTATCGAGTGGGTCGTTGATTTTGTTAAAAATATTATTTCTAGTTCGATGTCTAAAGAACAAGGAGATAAGTTTGGCCTATTAGGCTTCACTTTAATTATGTTTGTATTTGTCTCGAATATGATGGGACTCCCATTAGTTTTAAATATAAATGGCCAACAGCTTTGGAAGAGTCCAACAGCTGATCCAATCGTTACATTAGCTTTAGCTTTTATGATTATCATTCTGTCTAACTACTTTGGTGTAAGAGAACAAGGATTTAAGAATTATTTTATGAATAGTTTTATTCGACCGGTCCCCTTCTTATTGCCAATAAAATTATTTGAAGAATTTACAAATACATTAACATTAGCTTTACGATTATATGGTAATATTTATGCCGGAGAAATTTTAATAGGCTTAATTGCTACTTTGGCACAAAGTTATGGTATCTTTACTTGGGTTGTCGGGATACCGTTACAAATGGTGTGGCAAGGCTTCTCTATATTTATCGGAAGTATCCAAGCTTTCGTATTTACGACCTTAACAATGGTGTATATCTCTCATAAAGTCGAACATGAATAAAAAATAAGAAAAAAGTAAAGAGTTAAAAATTAGGAGGAAATTATTATGGGTTTATTAGGAGCAGCAATAGCAATCGCGGGAGCAGCAATCGGTGCAGCGTTTGGATCAAGCAAGGTAATCGCAAAAACAATCGAGTCTATTGCACGTCAACCAGAAATGAAAAATGAATTACAAACATTAATGTATATCGGTGTTGGTTTAGTTGAGGCTATTCCTATCATGGCAGTTGTTATCGCCTTTATTCTAGTATTTAGCTAATAAAGCGAAAAATGATTCAATGATCAGTTAAATAAATGGTAAGAGGTAGAGGTAGCGAAGGCGTCTCTGCTTTTTTCGCGATAGGTTACTCTGAATAGGATAAGGAAGTGAAATTAATGTTCAAACAGTTAGTTTTAGGAGCAACAACTGCAGGAGATACAATTGTTGTACTAGTATCGTTTTTATTATTGATGGTTTTATTAAAGAAATTTGCATGGAAACCGTTGATGAATATTATGGATCAACGTGAGCAGACTATTGCAAGTAACATAGAAAATGCTGAAATTGCAAAAAACGAGGCTGAACGCCTAGCTGCAGAACGCCAGGAAAAGTTAGATAAGACAAGAGCTGAAGCGGCTACTATTCTAAATAAAGCGAAGGTCTCTGCTGAGAGTGCGGAAAAAGAATTATTAGATGCAGCAAGACACGAAGCTACACGATTAAAAAAAGATGCAAAAAAAGAAATTGAAAAT
Organism: Carnobacterium sp. TMP28; assembly: GCF_047553015.1. Classification (GTDB taxonomy): domain Bacteria; phylum Bacillota; class Bacilli; order Lactobacillales; family Carnobacteriaceae; genus Carnobacterium_A. The sequence continues at coordinate 1,534,165 of NZ_CP180212.1, read as the reverse complement.
GAACGTCAAATGGCAATGGCAAGTGTTCGTAATGATGTAAGTCTGCTGTCTATCCAGATTGCTGAAAAACTAATCAGCAAGGAATTAACAAATGAAGGGCATGCACAACTGATTGATAAGTACCTTGAAAGGTTGTCTGATACAAATGAGATTAAATAGTAATATGAATCCAAGCCAATTAGCGAAAGCTTTTTATTACAATGCGATTGAAAATAATACAGAAGATATTGTTTTTGATAATCTTATGGATGTTCGTCAAATTTATTACGGCAACTCAAATTTAAGTGATTTTTTTAATAATCGTGATGTCGTACAAACAGATAAAGAAAAGATATTATCAGAAATGACAGAGAATTTTATTCCTGATGTGCAACAATTTGTACAAACGATTTATGATTTTCGTCAAATGAATAAAATGTTGTCAATTATTCATGAATATGAACTATTGCATGATCATGAAAATCGTACGGTAATAGCTAAAGTAACAACTGCTGTTCCGCTTCAAAAAGCACAAGAAGAAAAACTAAAAGAAGTATTTAGCAAACGATTTAATGCAAAAAAGATATTGTTAAATAAAATTCAAGATCGTTCAGTTATAGGTGGAGTCATAGTAGAAATCGAAAACACCGTTTTTGATGGCAGTATTCGAACGAACTTAGAAAAACTAGAAAAACAAATGGTTAAATAGCTTGAAAAGAAAAAGTTGAAGAGGTGAAAATTTATGGGGTTAAAAGCTGAAGAGATCAGTAAGCTTATTAAGCAACAAATTGAAGGTTTCAGCAGTGAGTTGATTGTAGATGAGGTTGGAACGGTAAGTTACGTCGGAGATGGGATTGCTCGAGCTTATGGATTAGAGAATGCAATGGCCGGAGAACTACTTGAATTTTCTAACGGCGTCTATGGAATGGCTCAAAACTTAGAGACAAATGATGTCGGAATCATTATTTTGGGTCACTTTGACGGGATAGTTGAAGGAGATACGGTTAAACGGACAGGACGTATTATGGAAGTACCTGTCGGAGAAGCTATGATTGGTCGAGTCGTTAATTCGCTAGGACAGCCTGTAGACGGCATGGGAGAAATCCACACGACAAAAACACGTCCTGTTGAAAACCCTGCTCCAGGAGTAATGGATCGTCAATCTGTTTTTGAACCGTTACAAACAGGAATTAAAGCCATAGATGCATTAGTACCAGTAGGTCGTGGCCAACGTGAACTAGTTATTGGAGATAGAAAAACAGGGAAAACAAGTCTTTGTATTGATACAATTATCAATCAAAAAGGAAAAGATACCATTTGTATTTATGTAGCCATTGGGCAAAAAGAATCAACAGTACGCTCACAAACAGAAACATTAAAAAAACACGGTGCAATGGATTACACGATTGTCTTAACTGCTAGTGCTTCACAACCAGCACCACTTTTATATATTGCTCCCTATGCGGGACTAGCAATGGCTGAAGAATTTATGTACGCTGGAAAACACGTATTGATTATTTTTGATGACTTAACTAAGCAAGCAGCAGCTTATCGTGAATTATCCTTACTGCTTCGCCGTCCGCCAGGTAGAGAAGCCTACCCAGGAGATGTGTTCTATTTGCACTCACGGATGTTAGAACGTGCAGCTAAGTTAAATGATACATTAGGAGGCGGCTCTATTACAGCTCTTCCAATTGTTGAAACGCAAGCAGGTGATATTTCTGCTTACATCCCGACAAACGTTATTTCGATTACAGACGGCCAAATTTTCTTAGAGAGTGATCTCTTTCACTCAGGTGTAAGACCCGCTATTGCAGCTGGTTTATCTGTTTCCCGTGTAGGTGGAGCAGCCCAAATCAAAGCAATGAAAAAAGTATCCGGAACATTGCGTTTAGACTTAGCTAGTTTCCGTGAATTAGAAGCCTTTACTCAGTTTGGCTCAGATTTAGATGCGGCTACTCAAGCAAAATTAAATCGTGGACACCGTACAGTAGAAGTTTTGAAACAAGGTTTGCATGAAGTTATTAGTGTAGAAAAACAAGTGTTAATTTTTTATGCGTTAACGCATGGTCTTTTAGATACGGTTCGTACGAACGAGTTAGGAAGATTTGAAAGAGAATTTTATGATTATGTTGATAACCAACACCAAGACATCATCCTTGAAATAAATGAAACAAAAGAATTACCTGATAGCGAGAAATTAGATGCGGTTATTAATGAATTTAAAGACCACTTTTTTACAAGTGCAGTTGAATCTGATAGCACATCTTACATTCCAGAAACGATGTAAAGGCGGTGAAGAGGAATGGCAGAATCATTAAATGATATCACAAAAAAAATTGCCTCAACTAAGAAAACAAGCCAAATCACTAATGCCATGCAAATGGTTTCAGGTGCGAAATTATCAAAAGCTGAAAAAAAAGCAAAGGGCTTTCAAATCTATGCCAATAAAATCAGAGAGATTGTGACTCATTTAGCACATACTCAACTAGCTGTTATTGAGGATAGTGCATTGATTGGTACGAATTCTCCTTCTAATATTGATTTTCATGATATGTTGATTGAGCGTCCTGTAAAAAGAACAGGCTATATTGTTATCAGTTCTGATAAAGGTTTAGCTGGCGGGTACAATAGCTCTGTCATCAAGGCTACTATTGATATGATTCAAAAAGACCATAGTTCACCCGATGAATACATCTTTATGGCTGTTGGAAGTACTGCTGGGGATTTCTTTAAATCAAGAGGAATGAACGTGGCTTATGAGCTAAATGACATCAGCGATCATCCAACGTTTGATGAAGTTCGAGGAATCGCTCGAACAGCAACAGAAATGTATAAAAATGCGATATTTGATGAATTATATGTTTGCTACAATCACCATATCAATACGATTAGTTTTGAATACCGTGCAGATAAGATGTTGCCCCTGAATGATCTTGACCCAACAGAAAAAGTTGAGTATGAGAGTGATTATTTATACGAGCCATCAAAAGAAGAAATTCTAGATATTTTATTGCCTCAATATGCAGAAAGTTTGATTTATGGCGCTATTCTAGATGCTAAAGCTGCTGAACATGCAGCCCGTATGACGGCTATGAAAGGTGCAACCGATAATGCCAAAGATATTATTGACGATTTAACGGTACACTATAACAGAGCTCGCCAGGCTGCTATCACAGAAGAAATTACTGAAATTATAGGTGGATCGTCCGCACTATTATAAACGTAATGAATGGAGGGAAACGAATGAGTACTGGTCAAATTGTTCAAGTTATCGGTCCGGTTGTCGATGTAGAATTTCCTGTAAATAAAGAAATTCCAGAAATCAATCATGCTTTAATCGTAAGAAAAACTAAAACGGGTAATGAAGAACAAGATTCGAGAAAAGAAAACACAGTTGTTTTGGAAGTAGCCTTACAATTAGGTAATGGGGTACTCAGAACAATTGCAATGGAGTCAACAGATGGCTTACAAAGAGGGATGTCAGTAACTGATACAGGAGGATCTATTAGTGTTCCTGTTGGTGAAGAGACACTAGGACGGATGTTTAATGTTCTAGGAGAAACGATTGACTTGAAAGAGCCATTTGGAGACGATGTTCGTCGTGATCCTATTCACCGCTTTGCGCCTTCTTTTGATGAGTTGAGTAGCAATACGTCCATTCTTGAAACAGGTATTAAAGTTATTGATTTACTAGCTCCTTATTTAAAAGGTGGTAAAATTGGATTATTCGGAGGAGCCGGAGTAGGTAAAACTGTTTTAATCCAAGAGTTAATCCATAATATTGCTGAAGAACATGGTGGTATTTCAGTGTTTGCTGGTGTTGGAGAGCGAACACGTGAAGGAAATGACTTGTATTTTGAGATGCAAGAATCTGGTGTAATCGAAAGAACCGCAATGGTTTTTGGTCAAATGAATGAGCCACCAGGCGCAAGAATGCGCGTAGCTTTAACTGGTTTAACAATTGCAGAATATTTCCGTGATGAAGCAGGACAAGACGTCTTGTTGTTCATAGATAATATTTTCCGATTTACTCAAGCGGGTTCTGAAGTCTCAGCATTACTTGGTAGAATGCCTTCAGCAGTTGGGTACCAACCAACATTAGCTACTGAAATGGGTCAATTACAAGAACGAATTACCTCAACAAACAAAGGGTCTATCACATCTATTCAAGCCATTTATGTTCCAGCCGATGACTATACGGATCCGGCTCCGGCAACTGTTTTTGCTCACTTAGATGCGACAACTAACTTAGAACGTAAATTGACTGAACAAGGGATTTATCCTGCGGTTGATCCGTTAGCTTCAACATCAAGTGCACTTGCACCTGAAATTGTTGGAGAAGAGCATTACCAAATTGCGACAGATGTTCAACAACTGTTACAACGTTACCGTGAATTACAAGATATTATTGCTATTCTGGGAATGGATGAGTTATCGGATAGCGAGAAAATTACAGTCTCACGTGCGCGTCGCATTCAGTTTTTCTTATCGCAAAATTTCCACGTAGCAGAGGCCTTTACGGGTATACCTGGCTCATACGTGCCTGTTTCAGAAACAATAAGAGGTTTTAAAGGAATCTTAGAAGGACGCTACGACCATTTACCAGAAGATGCTTTCCGTAATGTAGGACGCATTGAAGAAGTAGAAGAAAAAGCTAAGGCATCTGGTTACTAGTAAAGGAGGACGACTCTAATGGCGGACATACAAGTACAAATTGTTACTCCATCTGGTATTGTTTATGATCATCGCGCAAGTCGGGTGATTGTTAAATCAATTGATGGACAATTAGGTATTCTTCCTGGTCACACACCTATTATTGTTCCTTTAACAATCGATGGTGTCCGAATTGAACGTGTATCGATTGATGAAGAAAACGTGATAGCAGTTAATGGTGGGATAATGGAAATGCGAGACAATGTTTGTTCAATCATAGCTGATAGTGCAGAGAGAGCGCGCGACATCGATGTCGAACGTGCCTTTATCGCTAAGCAACGAGCTGAGGAAATATTAAGTAAAGAAGAAGCTGTTCAAAATAGTAAACAACAAAGAAGAGCAGAAATTTCATTACGCAAAGCAATTAATCGTATTTCAGTTTCTAAGCATAGAAAACTATAAAATGAGAAACTTTCAGTAAAAACTGAAAGTTTTTTATTTTATCTAATTGAAAAAAATCATCTTACACATCAAAATTTCTTTTGAGAAAAGAGTGTGTTAAAATAATCATAAGAGGAGTAAAATGAATGAATTTTTTAGGTACACAAGCTTTGATTAGTCTTATCTCACATATATTGTTTATAGTAGTAACTTTTTGGGCATTAAAAGGATTATTGATTGAAAAATGGATTAAAAAAAATCACATTCGACAAGCTCGTTTGCTTTATTTATTTTTTTCTATCGCAATTGGTTATTTAGTAAGTTCGTTTTTTATTGAATTTATCCTACTATCTAGAAATTTAATTTTTTTGTTTTAAGTAATCAATGTAGTGTTTGAATCTTACAACGGATGTGTGCTATAATATCGTGGATTGCTGTAAATTTTTACAGCAACGAGCAGAAATAGTTTGTACAGAAATTTCGGAGGGATATAATCATGGAGAAAATGATTGTTCGTGGCGGTAAGCGTCTCGAAGGAACAGTAAAAGTAGAAGGCGCAAAAAATGCTGTTTTACCCATTTTAGCAGCGACCATCTTAGCCAGTAAAGGTAAAAATAAATTAACCAATGTGCCAATTCTGTCAGATGTTTTTACAATAAATGAAGTCTTGCATCACTTAAACCTAACCGTAAACTTTAATGAAACCGACAAAGAAATTACCCTAGATGCTTCAGGAGAAATAACATTTGAAGCACCGTTTGAATACGTCAGTAAAATGAGAGCATCCATTGTAGTAATGGGTCCTTTATTAGCCCGTTTAGGTCACGCTAAAGTAGCTTTACCTGGCGGCTGTGCAATTGGCACACGCCCAATCGAGTTACATCTAAAAGGATTTGAAGCTATGGGAGCCGAAGTACATATTGAAAATGGCTACATCGAAGCTTTTGCAGATAAACTAGTTGGTGCTCATATCTATTTAGACTTTCCAAGTGTGGGAGCAACACAAAATATTATGATGGCTGCTACATTAGCAGAAGGAACAACGACTATTGAGAACGTAGCGAGAGAACCTGAAATTGTTGACTTAGCTAATTTCTTAAATCGTATGGGTGCTAAAGTTGTTGGAGCAGGAACAGAGACTATCCGTATCGAAGGTGTTCAAGAATTAGTTGGAACGGATCACAGCATTATTCCAGATCGTATTGAGGCTGGAACATTCATGGTAGCTGCAGCGGTCACAAAAGGAAATGTTTTAATCGAAGATGCTGTTGCAGAACACAATAAGCCTTTAATTTCTAAATTAACGGAAATGGGTGTATCTTTTATTGAAGAAAGAAATGGATTAAGAGTTATTGGTCCAGATAAATTAAAATCAATAGATGTTAAAACAATGCCTCATCCAGGTTTCCCAACAGATATGCAAGCACAAATCACAATAGCACAGGCTATGAGTGAAGGCACAAGCACAATGAAAGAGACTGTATTTGAGAATCGGTACATGCATATGGAAGAATTGCGTCGTATGAATGGTGAGTTTAAGATAGAAAATCAGACATTAGTTATCTATGGTCCAGCTAAATTACAAGGAGCCCAAGTAGCTGCAACAGACTTAAGAGCAGCGGCTGCGTTAATTATTGCAGGGATGGTCGCTGAAGGATTTACACGTATCACTCATTTAGAACACCTAGATCGTGGTTACTATATGTTCCATAAAAAATTGCAAGCATTAGGTGCTGATATTGAACGAATTAATGAAACAACTACATCGGTTTTACTAGATAAAGAGTTAAGTTCATTATTCAATTAACAACTAGAAAAGTTAGAGTATACTACCTTATGAGGTCATTATTCTAACTTTTTTTAAAGTAAATGAACTAGAAAATAAACGATGAATGAATCAGGATTTGTTTTTTGACTGAATGTTTCCGATTAATCAAAAATAGGCTATACTCGTAAATCAAAGAGATACATCAAGAAATTTAATTAGTTTGTGACAAGAGTTTGAGAGGGGAACGGAATAATGGCGAAAGATATAGGAATAGATTTAGGTACGGCAAATGTGTTGATTCACGTAAAAGGAAAAGGGATTGTTTTAAATGAGCCTTCTGTAGTAGCAATAGACACTAAAACAAATCGTGTTTTAGCAGTTGGAGAAGAAGCTTATTTAATGGTTGGACGTACGCCAGGCAATATTCGTGCAATTCGCCCCTTAGATGGAGGAGTTATCGCTGATTTTGATATTACTGAAGCGATGTTGACTCACTTTATTAATAAATTAAATGTAAAAGGCTTTTTATCTAAACCAAATATTCTTATTTGCTGTCCTACAAATATTACAGCAATTGAGCAAAAAGCTATTATAGAAGCTGCTGAAAAAAGTGGTGGAAAAAACGTTTATCTTGAAGAAGAGCCAAAAGTAGCTGCTATTGGAGCAGGTATGGATATTTTTCAACCAAGTGGGAATATGGTTATCGATATTGGTGGTGGAACAACAGATATCGCTGTTCTCTCAATGGGTGGAATCGTAACAAGTCGTTCTTTAAAAGTAGCTGGTAATCGGATGGATAATGAAATTACTCAATATGTGAAGAAAAAATATAAACTGATGATTGGTGAAAGAACCGCTGAATCTATTAAAATGGAAATAGGAACGGTCTTCCCAGGGCGCAGAGAAGATACAATGGATGTTAGAGGTCGTGATATGGTAAGTGGATTACCAAGAACAATTATTTTTAGTTCAGCTGAAGTTTTAGAAGCAACTGCTGAGTCTATGGCGATGCTTGTTCAACAGGCAAAAGATGTTCTTGAGCAAACACCTCCTGAATTATCTGCAGATATTATTGATCGCGGAATTATTTTGACTGGTGGCGGAGCAATGTTGGATGGTGTTGATCAACTTTTTGCTGAACAATTAAAAGTCCCCGTATTTATTGCAGACCAACCGTTGGATTCTGTTGCTTTAGGGACAGGGATTTTATTAGAGAATATGACAAAAAAAAGATTTAGTTTTTAAGAAAAATGATAAGAAGAGGTGACACAATGACAAAAGGGAAAATTGCCGCACACATGGGGACATTTATACTGAAAATTTTATTGGTCATTGTTGTGGTTGCGATTGCTTTGATTCTTGGAGCAATGGTTGGATACGGAATTATTGGAGATGGAAGTCCTTTTGCCATATTTGACATGCCAACATGGAGTCACATCTTTAGTTATTTTACAAAACCAACTATTATTAATGGATAAAATCATGAAAAAGAGAGCAGAAGAGATTAAAATCTTTTCTGCTCTCTTTTTTTATTTTTAAACGAGTAGATTAAAAAACGGAAGCACTACTATTTAGCAGATAATTAAAGTGAATAGACTAAATAAAAAGGAGAGATAAGATGAATCAACTAAATCTAATAGGTAGAATTGTCAGAGAAGTTGAAGTAAAAGAAGTAGGAGAAGGGAAAGTTGTTTTAAATAATGCGATAGCAGTTAAGAGAAAATTTAAACATGATCAAGGACAGCAAGCTGATTTTATTCCCATAGTAGCATGGGGGCAGATAGCTAAATTAATTCAAGGTTACTGTGAAAAAGGTGATTTAATTGGAGTAACTGGTCATATCCAATCAAGAACATATCAGAACAAAGAAGAGGAAACCGTTTTTGTAATAGAAATGGTGGTAACTGAAATTGACTTTTTGCAAGGAAAAAAGAATACAGCGACTATCTCTAATGACGAAATGGAACAAATGACAGTCTATTAGAAACACACCGTTTGATTCTTAAAAAGTATCTTTTACTCTTTTTTCTTTCTATTTTTAATCTTATTGATGAAGAATAGCTCATTAGTCAGTTGTGCTGAAAATAAGTGTATACTAAACTAGAGAGAAAATGTAAGGGAAAAGAGGGATACGATGAAAATAATAATGATTGAAGACAACTCATCTGTTTGTGAGATGATGGAAATGTTTTTTCAAAAAGAACAGTGGGATTCATTATTTATACATGACGGGAAAGAAGGGTTGACTACTTTCCTTGAAGCGAAAGAACAATGGGATTTAGTCATTCTTGATTTGAATTTACCAAGTATGGACGGTATGCAAATCTGTCGTGAGATAAGAAAAGTAAACGAGAAAATTCCCATTATTATGTTGACTGCGAAAGATTCAGAAAGCGATCAAGTGATTGGCTTAGAGATGGGTGCAGATGACTATGTCACGAAACCATTTAGCCCTTTGACTTTGATTGCGCGTATTAAAGCTTTAACTAGACGTGCTAAATTATCAATAGAAAAGTCTGATGGAACAGAAAAAGCTTATGAAATAACAACAAAACAGTTGAAAATAAATAAAAAGACACGTGAAGCTTTACTATACAATAAAGAAATCGAAGGACTTACTCCTAAAGAATTTGATCTACTGTACACATTGTCTAAAAATCCTAAACAAGTCTTTTCAAGAGAACAGCTCTTAACGCTAATCTGGGATTACGAGTATTTTGGAGATGAACGAACAGTGGATGCACATATCAAGAAATTAAGACAAAAAATTGATAAAACAGGTCCACAGGTTATTCAAACAGTCTGGGGAGTAGGCTATAAGTTTGACGATACTGGGGTTGAATAGATGATGAAATTCAACTATTTTTACCAACAAATTGCCGCTTTTTTTATTGTTATTCTAGTGATGCTTATTATTATGGGTTTTTCGTTCTTACAGTTTTCTAAAAACACAACCTATAAACATACTGAAACACAATTATACGGATATGCACAAGCACTAGTGACTGGTGATTTACAAAAAAATCAGTTAGATACCGGTCAGTTAATTTTAAAAAATCAAGAAGTAACACTAACAGTATTTAATAGCAAGGATACGATGATTTATCCAGAAACCGTTAAATCTTATAAGAGTGGTATTTCAAAAGAAGATTTTGAAAAATTAGTAAAAGGACAGCGAATATCGCTAACTATCCGTCAAACTGATTTTTATGGCAATGATCGTCAACTAGCCATTATCTACTTGCCTTTTTTTACACAAGATAAGAATATATTTTCAGGTTTTGTAGCAGTCAGTTCACCTATCAGTGGAATCGAAGCAACTTTGACAGCTTTAAGAAATAATTTATTTACAGCCTTTTTGTTTTCTTCACTAGGAGCGATTTTAGTGAGTTTGCTATTTGCAAAATACCAAGTTAATCGAATCAACCGATTAAGGACTGCTACTCATAACGTTGCGGTTGGAAACTTTGATATTGATTTGGAGAACAATCATAAAGATGAATTTGATGATTTGGCAGAGGACTTTAACCTGATGGCAGAATCATTAAAAGCTTCTCAAGAAGAAATCGAACGTCAAGAAAATCGTAGAAGACAGTTTATGGCAGATGTCGCACATGAGATGCGGACCCCTTTAACGACCATAAATGGATTGTTAGAAGGTTTAGAACACGATATGATTCCAGATAATCAAAAGAAACGTAGTTTAGAGTTAATGCACAACGAAAGCAAACGATTAATCCGTCTTGTTAATGAGAATTTAGATTATGAAAAGATTCGATCCAATCAAATTTTTTTATATAAACAACCGTTTAATTTAAGAGAAACATTTGAAATGATTGTTGAACAGTTATCATTAAAAGCATCAGTCAAAAAAAATATAGTTGCAATAGACTGCCCTTCAACTATCGAAATATACGCCGATTACGACCGTTTCGTGCAAATCATAGTCAATGTTACGCAAAACGCTATACAGTTCACTCAGGGTGGCCAAATCAGGCTCTTAGGAACAATGGACGAAAAACATACTGTGATAAAAATATCAGATACAGGAATAGGTATTGATCCTAAAGAAGTTGAAAGCATTTGGGAAAGATACTTCAAAGCCGATAGTTCAAGAAAAAATACTTTTTATGGAGAATCTGGCTTAGGTTTAGCGATTGTTCAACAATTAGTCAATCTACATGGAGCTACAATTTCAGTAGAAAGTATAAAAGGAGAGGGAACCGTTTTTACGTTAAAATTCCCTCTAGAAAAAGAATAAAAAAAGATACGCATCAACTTTTTATAAGTTGATGCGTATCTTTTTTTATTCTTTTATTTCAGTTTCACTATCTGTTGATTCCATTAATTCTGGCGCATTTGTTTGATACAAATCTGTTGTTGAGCGATTACCATTTAGGTAGTAAAGACTCGTTGCATTATCTCCAGCTTCATTATTAATAGTAGCCATTTGTTCGATTTGATTTTGATAACTATAAGAAGAAGGGTCGATTTTATTTAACCCTGCTGGAGTATAGAATCGCAATAAATCACTATGCAAAATACTGTCAGATAAACTTAACTGAGTAGAAACAGCTTCTTTTAATTGTTCTTGTTCTAAAAGAATGGCTTGGGAAGGTTCTTCAATTAGTTGACCAGTAACGGTATCGTAACTATCTGATCCATTAAGTGTATATTTAGGAGAGACAACATTTCCATTACGAAATGCGACGGTTTGATCGTGTCCAGATGAGAATAAATCCGTTCCCATCATCACTTTATCTTTTGTCTGGATACCCAATAAATGCATCATCGTAGGTAGCATATCAATTTGTCCACCAAATGCTTCATTTATCTTTCCATTTGTCGTTCCAGGGATATGGTACATCAATGGAATACGTTGCATCATATCATCATTATACCCATTCCAAGTTTCTGGATCTTCACCAAGTAAAGGAGCTAAGGCTTTATTTCTTGAATTAGAGATGCCATAGTGATCACCGTAAAGAATAATCATTGAATTGTCATATAATCCAGAAGCCTTCAAATAGTTAAAGAATTCTTCAACAGCTTGATCTAAATAATGTGCAGTTACAAAGTAATTATTAACCGTTTCATCCGTTGTTTGAGCTGGTTTAAAATCAACGTTTGCTTCATCTAAAGGATAAGGGAAGTGGTTTGAAACAGAAATCATTTTAGTATAAAATGGTTGAGGCAATTGTTCTAAATACTGTGCAGATTCATTAAAAAATAATTTATCTTTCAAGCCATACTCTAACGTATTGCCCTCTGATAAGTCATAATAAGAAGAATCAAAGAAATAATCAACACCCATTTGTTTGTACGTGTTGTCACGATTCCAAAACGAGCCAACGTTTCCATGCATGACAGCACTAGTATACCCCTTTTCAGATTCTAAAATATTATAAGCAGATTGAAAGGTATTGCTTCCTCCAACTTGAGTAAAAGCTCCGCCCTGAGGCAATCCAAACAATGAGTTTTCTAATATCATTTCAGAGTCTGCAGTTTTACCTTGTCCTACTTGGTGAAAAATATTTGTAAAGCTTTGCGTTTGTTGATCACGGAAAATACTGTTAATAAAAGGTGTTACTTCATGAAGTTCGCCATTTTCATCTTCTAATTTGTAATCAACTAAAAATTGTTGGAAACTTTCCAGATGAAGATAAATAACGTTTCTATCTTCAGCCACTCCGAACATTTCTGGATTAGGTTCAGCATAATGCTCATCAACATAAGAAAGGACAGCATCCATATCTGATTCATCCGCATTAGCTTTATTCTGATTTGATTGAGCAGTTTGATAGCCATCATAAGCAGTAAAGAAGTTGATTCCAAGATACTTAACAATGTAATTTCTATCAAACGTTCGCGTTAACAATTGGGGACGATTGCTTTCTGCTAAAGCTAAGTTTGCAGCAAAAAGTGTCACGGCTAAAGTTGTCATCGCTACTGCTGAGCGTTTCTTATATAAACGATCATCAAGCTTAACAAATTTTGTAGCCAATAAACCGAATAGAATAACTAGGTCGAGCCAGTAAAAAATATCACGAGCTTTTAACAAAGCTAATGTGCTAGCTCCAAGCCCTCCCGCAACATTTCCTGCCCCAAAAATAGTGGTTACTGCAAGAAAATCAGAAAATTCTCGGTAATATAAAATATTTGCAAATAGTAATGCACTCATCACAATATGCACTAAAAATAAAACAGTATAAGCTTTTTTACTTTTCTTGAAATAAAGTGCGATAGAAAAGAAAAGTACGATGGTTGCTATCGGGTTGACGAACAAAATAAATTGTTGCATTGCCCCTGTAACACCAAGAGAAAATTCTTGCTTGTAGCCGAAGTACGTCTTTGCCCAAAATAAAACAACAGCTAACGAAAAGAATCCAATTCGAGTATTTAATACATTTTTTAGTTTATTCACTAGTAAAAGTTCCTCCTTTAAAAAGTAACGGATAAAATAATTTTTATTTTAGATTAATGTTAGTTTTAAAATAATACAATGGTCTCAATTACCCCATAATAACTACATTTTACAGTTTTTTTGCTAGTTAGTCAATTTTTGTACTTGTTTTAACAAGCCCAAAAAATGTAATCGTTACCAAGTCTGATTAGACACATTTTTTCATTAGACTTAAAATTTGTTCTGTTTTTAAACATATATTGACGAAAAATAAGTTATAATGAAGTGCATCATCTAAAAGGAGGTTTTGCCTTACATGATATTTCTACAAGGCCTTTTTAATATAATGAAACAATCTTATGGCGAATCCATTAATCATTTCCCACTAATAGAGCTCATTTTTTATAGTATAGACCAAACGTTATTTTATTTTATTATCTGGTTAATCTTTCGAGTGATCTACTTAACGTTTTTAAAAAAAGGGAAAAAAAGAAAAAGTTTGTATCGAGAAATAAGTCTGAATGCATTTATTTTTTACATTATTTTATTAATACACCTGACTATTTTTCGAGAAGAACATAGTATTGGTAATGTAAGATTTAATATGCAACCCTTAAGTGCGATTAATTTGACGCCGTTAACTCATACGCTAAAATTAACTAAAGGAGTAACGTTATTCGATTATTATTATAATTTTTATGGGAATATCTTATGGTTTGTACCGATGGGCTTTGTAGTAGCCTACCTCCTAAATAAAAAACCTTATTTTTTGAAAACACTGTTAACTGGTTTTTGTTTTTCTTTTTTTATTGAAATGATGCAATTCTTTCTTGGAACTGGGATTACAGATATCGATGATTTACTATTTAATACTATCGGAACGATAGTTGGTTTGATTTGTTTTATGATTGTTGAAAAAGTGGTTGAATACGATAAGAAAAAAAGAAAGAGTAACTAAAGACTAAAGTATAAACTAAAAGGAGATTAACAGTAATGGAAAAATGTATGTTGAAAAGACGCGCAACAGAACGGGCACGCAGGGGGTATCCAATATTGGTACTTGAAGATTTTGTCAAGGAGCCCAAATTACCAGAAGGATCATTGATTCAATGCATTGATGAACACAAAAAATTTGTAGCTATCGCTTATTTAGCTAAACAAAATAAAGGCGACGGTTGGATTTTAACGACAAATCAAACAGAGATGATTAATCAGAATTTCTATAAAAAACTTCTTAAAGAAGCATTAGATGAACGATCAATTTTCAAATTGAATGAACAAACAACTGCTTATCGACTATTTAATGGTGAAGGCGATGGATTAGGTGGATTGACAATTGATTTCTACGATGATTATTATATCTTTTCATGGTATAGCAAAGGGATTTACGCTCACCGTGAATTAATTCTAAAAGCCTTCAAAGAAGTCGTATCAGATAGCAAAGGAATCTATGAGAAAATCAGATTTGAGACCAATGCAAAACCTGAAACAGATTTAATTTTTGGTAAGGCTGCTCCAGAGCCGCTAATGATTTTAGAAAATGGAATCAGTTATGCAACCTATTTAGATGATGGATTAATGACTGGAATATTTTTAGACCAAAGAGATGTTAGACAACGGTTGTTAGAAAAATACGCAATGGGCAAGACGGTTTTAAATACGTTTAGCTACACAGGAGCTTTCTCAGTAGCAGCAGCCTTAGGTGGAGCAGTTGAGACGACAAGTGTTGACTTGGCTAAACGTAGCTTACCTAAAACGATTGAACAATTTGAAGTAAATAATTTAAACGTAGACGATCAAACAATTCGCGTAATGGATGTTTTTGATTATTTTAAATACGCTATTCGTCATAAATTAGCTTTTGATGTTGTGGTTGTTGATCCGCCAAGTTTTGCTCGTTCGAAAAAACGAACATTTAGTGCTGCCAAAGACTATGCAAGTCTTTTAGAAGAAGTGATTCAACTTACAAAACCTAATGGTATAATCATTGCTTCAACGAATGCCGCGAACGTAACAACTGAAAAATTCAACAGTTTTATTGAAGAAGCTTTTAAAGGTCAAAATAAATCGTATACAATAGAAGAAACCTTTGGATTACCAGATGACTTTAAGATAAATCCAGAGTTTACTCAAGGCGAATATTTAAAAGTATGTATTATTCGAAAAAAATAAACAGTCATCAAAAGAGTAAGAGTAAAGAAGGTAAAACCAGATGAAAAAAGGGAAACAACCGAAAACAAATGCCATTCGATTGCTAGATAAAGTTAAAATTGACTATAAACTCCATGAGTATCCATGGAGTCAAAATCATTCAGACAGTCAAACTAGTTTAGAGGAACTAGATCCAACTAGACAAAAACTGTTTAAAACAATTGTAACAGTTGGAGATAAAACGGGTGTAGTGGTCGCTTGTATTCCAGGCAGAAGCGAAATTAATTTAAAAGCACTTGCAAAAGTCAGTGGAAATAAAAAAATGGAGTTGCTGCATTTAGAAGATTTAGAAAAAACAACGGGTTATATTCGTGGAGGTTGTTCGCCAATAGGAATGAAAAAAAACTTTCCTGTTTATTTGTCTAAAGATACCCAAAACTTAGATACCATGATAGTATCTGCTGGAAGAAGAGGCTTTCAAGTTGAATTAACGCCTCAAGCTCTAAAAGAACTGGTTAAAGCTGAATTTGTAGCAATCGAAGCTTGAAAAAAGAGACTCAGACAATTGTCTGAGTCTCTTTTTAAATTGAATGGACTTTATTTTAACTAGTTGACTACCCCTAAAGCCTCTTGTGCAGCGTGCATACCCGCTACTCGTCCCGTAATGAAGGCACCAGTGATATTATAGCCACCCGTATACCCATTGTAGTCTAGTAGCTCACCAGAGAAATACAATCCCTTTGTAAATTTGCTTTCCATTGTTTTGGGATTGACCTCTTTGGTATTGATTCCACCACCGGTTACAAAAGCTTTTTCAATGGGTAATGTACCATTTGCAGTAAAACTGAACTCTTTCATGAAATCAATAAAGGCTGCTCGTTCATCATCCGATAATTGTTTGAGGGTACTGTTTTCGTCAAGCGATAAACGCTCAAAAGCAAAAAGAAGGTAGCGTTCCGGAACAAGTCCTTTTAAAGCATTTTTAATACTTTTTTCGCCTTCATTTTTTACTAAACGTTGCATTTGTTGAGTCAGTTCTCCTTTAGATAATTCAGGTAAAGCATCAAGTGACATCATAACAAAGTCTGTTTTATCTCTTTGCATCGTTTGATGCACAAACATCGAACAACGTAAAACAGCTGGTCCTGAAATACCAAAGTGAGTAAAAATCATATCCATTTGATGACTAATGACTTTTTTACCTTTTTTATTGACCACACTTAACGTCACATCTCGTAAAGAAAGACCTTGCAACGTTTTATCTTGAATGAATGATTCATCCGATAAAACTGGAACTTCTGTTGGATAGAGTGGCTTAATTGTATGGCCAGCTTTCTTAGCCCATTTATAGCCATCGCCAGTTGAACCGGTTCTAGGCATCGCTCTTCCACCGGTCGAGAGGATAATAGTTTTAGCTGATAATTCGCGCTCATCTTCAAGAATCAAGCCAGTTATTTTTTTATCTTTAATTAAAATAGTTTCAACGGGCGCATCTGTATAAATTGTAATAGCTAATCGATCCATAATCACAATTAAGGCTTCCAAAACGGTTCGAGACTTGTCCGTAGCAGGAAACATGCGACCATGATCTTCTTCTTTTAAGACAACGCCATTCGAACGAAAAAAGTCCATAATATCGTAATTATCGTATTGATGAAAAGCGCTATAGAGAAAGCGACCATTTCCAGGGATATGTGAAACAATTTCTTCTTTATCACGGTTATTCGTTACATTACACCGACCACCGCCAGTAACAAGTAACTTTCTACCAAGGGTTTTATTTTTTTCTACAACGGCAACGTTAGCACCTTTTTCAGCTGCTGAAATAGCGGCCATCATACCGCTTGTGCCACCGCCAACTACGATTACATCGTAATCTGTCATGGTTATTCCTCTTTTCTATTAGACAAATTGATTTGTCTAGCTTAGCATATTTTAGCAATCAATTCCACGAAACAAGAAAAAAAAGCTGGCTAACTCATTTATATGTTGTAGAATGCCTCATATCCTTGTTATGATGGAGCAGTTGAAAGAAAAAAGAATAGAAAAGAGGAGTGTCATGGAGATCTTACTTGCTTTGATTCCAGCTTTTGCCTGGGGTAGTATTGGTTTAGTCAGTGGGAAACTTGGTGGGACAGCACAGCAGCAAACCCTAGGTATGACGATTGGGTCATTTATTTTTGCTATAGGAGCTTACGTTGTTTATCAGCCGGCTTTTGAAGTGACCATTATGACTGTTGGAATGGTATCCGGTTTATTTTGGACGCTTGGTCAAAATAAACAGTTTCAATCTATGAAATTAATGGGAGTATCAAATACATTGCCTGTTTCCACTGGTTTACAACTGATGGCAAATACATTAGCAGGAGTTTTATTGTTTCGTGAATGGACCAGTAGCCGAGATCTTTTTTTAGGTATTCTAGCATTAGCGTTTTTAATTGTCGGTGTCAGGTTCACAACGGTGAGTGACCAGAAAGATTCAGGTGACGAAGCTGCCTCAGTTAAAAAGGCTTGGATGAAAGCATTGGGGCTATCTACTTTAGGGTATGCTTTTTATACGATTACCATCAATGCTTCAGGTGTAGATGCCTTAGCAGTTATTTTACCACAGTCCATTGGTATGGTGATTGGCGCGTTGTTCTTTTCTAGAAAAGAACAAGTTTGGAATCAGTATACTGCACGCAATATTCTTACTGGTCTGATATGGGGAGTAGGAAATATTTTTATGCTGATTTCAATGAAAGCTATTGGATTAGCAGTTAGTTTTTCTTTATCACAAATGGGTATTATCATTTCTACATTAGGTGGAATCTGGTTTCTTGGAGAAACCAAATCCAAACGTGAATTTAGATACATTATCATAGGTTGTGTCTTCGTTATTATCGGAGGTATTGTTTTAGGCTATTTGAAATCATAAGAGACAAGGTAGGTTGAAGAATGAATCTTTTTCGTAAAAAACCATTAAATACAGCATCATTTGCACAATCACTATTGAGAAAAGAATTAAAGACGGTAGATTTAATTTTGTTAGGTCTAGGTGCAATTGTTGGGACGGGAATTTTCGTTATCACAGGTACTGCAGCAGCGAATACAGCAGGTCCAGCATTAATTGTTTCGTTTGTTATTGCCGCATTTTCATGCATCTTATCCGCTTTATGCTACGCAGAATTTGCTTCTAGAGTTCCCATCGGTGGAGGTGCATACGGATATATTTACACTATTTTCGGTGAACTATTTGGCTGGTTAGTGGGTTGGTTATTAATTTGTGAGTATTTATTAGCCAATGCCTCTGTTGCTTCTGGTTGGTCTGGCTACGTTCATGGTTTTCTAGAGGGAATAGGAGTTTACTTTCCACAAGCATTGCGGGCTTCTTATAATCAAGCAAATGGAACGTATATTGATGTGATTGCAATTGTTATTACATTATTAGTGACTTATTTGGTTACACAAGGAGCCAAAAAAGCTTTACGCTTAAATAATATTATGGTTAGTATAAAATTCAGTTTAATTGCCTTATTTATTTTAATCGGAATGTTTTATGTGAAGCCAGCTAACTGGACGCCTTTTATGCCCTTTGGTTTAAAAGGTGTAACGTCTGGTGCAGCGATTGTTTTCTTTGCTTTCTTGGGTTTTGATGCAGTTAGTACGGCAGCTGAAGAAGTCAAAAATCCTCAAAGGGATATACCAAGAGGAATAATCGGCTCTCTTGGCATTGCGACCGTCTTATATATAGGCGTCACATTAGTATTAACGGGGTTAGTTCCTTATACGCAATTAAATGTAAAAGATCCAGTAGCCTTTGCTATGCGATTCATTGGGCACAATTTTATTGCAGGAATGATTTCTATAGGAGCGATTCTAACGTTATTAACTGTTCTAATCTCAATGACTTATGGATTAACTCGTCTGATTTATGTGATTAGTCGGGATGGATTATTGCCTATTGGATTGAGTCATGTCAATGAGAAAACCAAAACACCTTACAATGCTACACTCATAGTTGGTCTTTTATCTGCTACATTAGCAGGAATCGTTCCTTTAGACCAATTAGCAGCAGTAACCAATATCGTTACATTAATGGTATTCGTTATCATCGCAGCGGGTATTTTAAAATTAAGAAAAGAATATGGGCAACCAAAACCAGGAGAATTTAAAGTTCCTTGGGTTCCCTTCTTTCCGATTCTGTCTATTGTGGTCTGTGTATACTTGATGTTCCAATTATCTTTATCTGTTTGGATGATGTTTATTATTTGGGTTGCATTAGGTCTAGCTATTTATTTCTTATATGGAAATAAGCATAGCCAATTAAATAAAGAGGCATAAAAAAAGTAGGTTGCTTCATTAAAAAAATAGGAATCAGTCATACAGGATAAAATTTATCCTATACGACTGATTTTTTTCTCTCACAGTATAAAAGATGAGGCGTTATTGTATGGAAAAAGTGAGACCTATTATACAATGAAAATATAGAGAAGAAAGTTAAATGAAGCTCTCAAGTATTCATGGTTGAGATAAAAATTATTTTAGCACCAAAAAAACTGGAGGAAAACAAATGAATAAGATGACAAGTAAAAAAGCGGCAATAATAGCAGCAACGTTAGCAACTTCTTTCATATTAGTAGCGTGCGACAATGACTCTCAAGATGATGCTATGGTCACTCCGATGCAATCAAGTAATCAAATGAGTACTTCAACAAAAGGTATAGAAAATAAGGAATTTGATGTAAGTATGGAGCAAGCAGTAGAAATCTTTAAAGAAACTTATCCGGATGCTCAAATTGTTTCTATTAATTTAGACAAAAATTTTGCCAATTATGTCTATGAAATTGAAGGATTTAACGAATTACAAGAAATAGAGTTATCTATTGATACAATGTCTGGAGAAATTTCTAAGCAAAAAACAGAAAATAAAGATGATTTAATTGATGATGATAGTTTAGTTCTAGAAGGCCTTATTACACCTCAAGAAGCAATGAAAGTGGCTCTTGAAAAAGTAGGAAAAGGTTATGCTAAAGATTGGGCACTAGATAGTGAAAATGGAACAGTTTATTACGAAATAGACTTACAAGGTAGTGGCCAAGGCAATGATGATGCCTTAATCGATGCTAAAACAGGCGAGTTCATCGGCTTAGACTAAGAATAATCAGAACAAATAGAGCGACTAATGTATTTATATATTAGTCGCTCTATTTTTAAAATTGAAAGATTAATTTTTTTAAAAGAAATCCTTATAGAGGACAGATTGTTTTAAATGGCCTAAACATTAAATTTTACATAAACTTCTTCTACTAGTTCATCTTTTACTTTCATAATGTTCCTCCTTTTTGGTATACTATATTCCTTAACAAGCTTAGACTGTAGACCCACATACATGACATAGTTATGCTAACCATAACAAATACAGTCCATCTTGACGTAATTCAAATCATTTTGTGTCTGTATCAGTTTTTTTAAAGTAGAGCAAGTTATCTAATAGCTAGTTGAGCATAAAAATTTACGTGTATTCTTTAATGGAATCCAGCTATTAAAAAGTCAGAATAGTCATCTTTTTAACAAGCCTATGATACAATTATGACTATCATAAAAAATGAATAATAGAAATGTAGGGATAGAAATGGCTTTTGTAGAAATAATTGATGAGTATAAACGATACAAAATGGGGGATACAGTCATTGCTGCTAATGATGGGATTTCTTTTGATATTAAACAAGGTGAATTCGCTGTCATTGTTGGCCCTAGTGGAGCTGGTAAATCAACGGTATTAAACATCTTAGGTGGAATGGATCAAGCTGACGAAGGCAAAGTTAAAGTCGATGGTGTAGATATTGCTCAGTTTAGTAAAAAGCAACTCACGAAATACAGAAGAGATGACGTGGGATTTGTTTTCCAATTCTATAATCTAGTTCCCAATTTAACAGCGAAAGAAAATGTTGAATTAGCCGCAGAAATATCAAAAAATGCATTAGATGCTGAGGAAGTCTTGCGTCAAGTTGGATTAGGTCAACGGTTAGATAATTTTCCAGCACAATTATCTGGAGGCGAACAACAGCGTGTAGCGATTGCTCGTGCATTAGCTAAGCAGCCTAAATTACTGCTTTGTGATGAACCAACAGGGGCATTAGATTACGAAACAGGTAAACAAATCCTAAAATTGCTACAGGATACCTGTATCAATACAGGTACCACGGTTATCGTTATTACACATAACCAAGCTATAGCACCAATGGCCGATCGTATCATTGAAATTAATAATGCTAAAGTACGTAAAATTACATTGAACCCTAATCCTACAGCCGTAGCAGATATTGAATGGTAAGGGGGGAGAGATAAAATGAAAAAGAAAGCATTATGGAAAGATATTTTTAAAGAAATATGGAAATCAAAAGGTCGTTTTCTATCCATATTTGCGATTATCACTTTAGGTGTTGCCTTTTTTGCTGGAATTAAAGCTACTGGTCCTGATATGATTGATACAGCGGACCAGTATTATCGCGAGAAAAATTTAATGGATCTTAAAGTAGTATCAACTTATGGTCTAGAAGAATATGATATCAATCAACTTCAGTCAGTAGAAAATGCGACTGTCCGTGGGGCATACAGCCAAGATGTCATCTTAGAAGATAGCGCATTAGTTACTAAAGTGTTTAGTTACCCTGAAAATGCAGCTGAAAAATCAAATCAATACGCGATTATATCAGGGAGGTTACCTGAAAAATCTGGTGAAATTGCCTTAGATGCGACGGAAATCTATACGTCGCAGTATTCTCTAGGAGATCAAATCGATTTAACGACAGATGACGACGAAAATCCATTATCTGATAAACTAAATATGACGAGTTATAAAATAGTGGGTTTTGTAAACAGTCCTCAATATATTGAAAACTTTACTCGAGGAAATAGCACGGTAGGAAAAGGAACATTAGATGGATTTGCAGTTATCTTAGATGAAGATTTTGATATGGATGTTTATACAGAAGCGTACTTAACTTTTTCAGATACAAAGTCATTGCTAGCTTATTCAGAAAAATATGAAGAAAAAGTTGATAAATACAAATCTGAAATTGAAAGCATGACAAAATCTTTGCCACAAAACAGGTTAGCAAGTATCCAAAAAGAAGCACAAGTTGAAATCGATAAAGGGCAAAAAGAGATTGATGAAGCAAAAGAAAAGTTAGCAGATGGGCAAAAAAAATTAAATGAAGCTAAAATAGAACTGGAAAAAGGTTCAAAAGATTATCAAGAAGGTCTGGCAACAGTTGAAAAAGAAATCAGTAATGCACAAGCTGAACTAGATAAGAACAGCAAAAAAATTAGTGATGGAAAAAAAGAATTAACAACTCAAAAAGCAAATTTACAAGCAGGTCAAGCCGAACTAGATAAAGGTAAGCAAGCTTTTGAGCAAGAAGAAAAATCAGCCGAGGCAGAATTAGCAGCTGGTGAACAAGAAATAACGGCTAATCAGCAAAAATTGACTGATGGCTTTGAAAAAATAAATGAATCTAAAGCAGAAATTAATCAAGGCAAACAAGCAATTGAAGCTGGTCAAGCAACCATTAACGATAAGTTAAATCAACTAACACAAGGCGAGCAAGAGCTCATAACCAAAGAACAACAACTTGAGCAAAGTCAAAAGAATGTAGATCGAGTTAATTCAATTAAAGCGATTATCCAAAAACCAGTTGCTTCAATTACAGGGGATGAAAAAGCAAAAGGACTCGCAGCAGCCCAAGAGGTAGACGCTAATTTTGGAACAAATTTAAAGCAACAACTGAATGGTTTCTTTGCAAATGAACTCTCAGCTGATTCTGTTCAATCGTCTTTATCCGTTATCACAAGTTCACTTCCTACACAACAAGAGATAACACAAGGGAAAGCAGCAATCGAAGCGGGTAAAAAGGATTTGGCTACAGGGAAAGAAACGATTAAACAAAGTCAGGCCGAATTAACTAAACAACGCGAGTCTCTCCAAGCTAGTGAAGCTGAGTTAACTAGTAAGCAAGCGGAATTAGAGGCTGCTCAAGTTCAATTAAATGAAGCGAAAGCATCTTTTGAACAACAAAAAGCAAGTGCTAGAGAACAATTCACTGCTGCAGAAAATGAGATTGCTGAAAATCAGCAGAAAATTAACGAAGGCAGACAAGCGATTCAAGAAGCAGAAACTGAATTAATTGAAGGTGAAAACCAATTAGTTCAAGGGAGAGAAACACTAAAAATAGAAGAGGCTAAAGGGAAAGCTGAATTAGCTAAAGCAAAAATATCATTAGATGAAGGGCAAGCTGAATACGATAAGGCCGCAAAAGAGTTTGAAAAGAAAAACAAAGAAGCCTTAGAAGAAATTGCAGACGGTGAAGCAGATTTATTGTCAGCAAGACAAGAGTTAGCAGATCTTGCAACACCAGAATACTTTGTTTTTGATCGTAGTGCTAATCCAGGCTACAAAGAGTATAGCGATAACGCAGAACGAATATCTGCCATTGCTCAAGTATTTCCAGTTTTCTTCTTCTTGATAGCCGCATTAGTTTCCTTGACAACTATGACAAGAATGGTAGACGAGCAACGTTTACAGATTGGGACATTAAAGGCCTTAGGCTATACCAATAGAGATATCGCTAAAAAGTTCCTTGTTTATGCGTCACTTGCAAGTGTATTAGGAACAATAATTGGTCTAGTAATTGGGTATCAAGTTTTCCCTGGAGTAATCTTTAATGCATACGGTTCATTGTACAATATGCCAGATATTCGAATTACCTACTATATCAGTTATGGTGTTATTTCGTTTGTCATAGCTATTTTGAGTACCGTTGCCGCAGCGTATGCAGCTACAAGAGTGGCTTTGCAAAGTAACGCCGCAACATTGATGCGTCCTAAAGCACCAAAAATAGGAAAACGGATTTTCTTAGAGCGCCTTTCATTTGTTTGGAAGCGAATGGGCTTCATTCAAAAAGTAACAGCTCGCAACTTATTCCGCTACAAACAACGGATGTTGATGACTGTTTTAGGGGTTGCTGGTTGTACAGCGTTAATTTTAACTGGATTTGGTTTGTCTGATTCTATTGCTGATATTTCAAGTTTACAATATGGAAAATTAATGAAGTATGACGCCATTGTTGCTTTTAATAAAGAGGCAATCGAAGAAGAAAAAGAACAGTACCAAGACTTTATTGACTCTCAAACAAGTATCACGAATAACATGAATGTTTTACAAGAAAATTACACTGTTTCAAAAGAAGACGTAAATACACAAGACGTAACCGTTTTTGTTCCAGAAGAAAAAGAAGAATTGTCCAAGTACCTTCTTTTAAATGATCGCAAGTCAGGTGAGGTGTACTCTTTACCAGAAGAGGGAGTCATCGTCACTGAAAAACTAGCTAAATTAGTTGATTTAAGTATCGGCGATACGATTACCTTGAAAGATGAAGACAACAAAAAAATTGATATGGTAATCAAGCAAGTTGCTGAAAATTATGCCGGTCATTATGTCTTTATGACAAATGATTCTTATAGAAAATTAGTGGGGAAAAAACCTGCTTACAACACGCAACTGCTAATGTATCAAGCAAGTAAAGCTTTTGAAGATAAATTAGGCAGTGATTTAACAGCTCAACCGAACGTAGCAGCTGTTAGTTTTGTCAGTCAAGTCAGTAGTGCGGTAGATGATACAACAGCTAGTTTAGCTATTGTTACACTGGTGTTGATTATTTCAGCAGGTTTACTGGCGTTTGTAGTACTTTATAACCTAACGAATATCAACGTTTCAGAACGAATCAGAGAACTATCCACTATAAAAGTTCTAGGATTTTATGATAAAGAGGTAACGACGTATATTTACCGAGAAAACATTATTTTATCGCTTATGGGAATTGTCGTGGGATCAGGATTAGGCGCACTCTTGCACAGCTTTGTTTTGCAAACGGCTGAAATAGATATGTTGATGTTTAGTCCAGATATTCGACTATTAAGCTATGGTTACTCAGCGTTATTGACGTTAGTGTTCTCAGGAATTGTTATGTACGCTATGCACGTTAAACTAAAAAATATCGATATGATAGAAGCTTTAAAATCAGTGGATTAAAAAGGCTGAAAAGAGTATCTTAAGACAGTCAACGAGGGCTATTTGTGCCTCTTGTTGACTGTTTTTTTGACCAAAAAAGGCAGATGAAGAAGCATTCGTTAGAATAAAGAAGACTGAAAAGAACAGAATAAATGAACAATACCTTATACGATTGCCATTTATTGCCAGATTTACTGGAATATTCTTCACTGAAAGCTTACGATTCATTCCTATGTTAATAGTATCGATTGGATTTTTCTGTTACCTATTAAAAGTAAGCAATAAAGTTATTTGAGTATTTTTGACAAATAAGTTAAAGCATTATATACTAGACATATGAATAAGCGTTCATATGTAAGGCGTAATCATTACGCTATCAAAACTAATGCTAGCTTTTGTTAAGAAGGGTGATAAAAATGGATAAAATTAAAAAAGAACAGTCTCACGAAGGACATTCTCACGAAGAACAAAACCACGATCATCAGCACAATCATGGGAAAGCACCTGTTTATCTCTATTTTGTTGGTTTAGTTTTATCGCTCATTGCTTTGGTATTAAATGAAAACTATGAAGGACTACAAAATAGTTTATTTTTAATAGCGATTGTTACAGCAGGCTATCACGTCATTGTTGCTGAAGGATTAAAAGAAACGATTGAACGCACTAAAAACAATCAAAAATTCACTCCCAACTCCCATATTTTAATGGGATTAGCTGCAATTGGTGCTTCATTAATCGGGGAATTTTGGGAAGGAGCGCTTTTAATTCTTATCTTTTCTGGTGCTCATTTCCTCGAAGATTACGCTGAAGGCAAGAGCAAGAGAGAAATAACGAAGTTGATGGAAATGAATCCAACAACGGCCAGATTTATTATGCCCGATGGAGCAATCAAGGTTGTGGACGTTGAAGAACTAAAAGTTGGCGATCAGCTACAAGTCTTAAATGGGGGACAAGTTCCGATTGATGGCATTATTTTATCAGGAACAACGACGATTGATGAGTCTGCTATTAATGGTGAGAGTATGCCTAAAGAAAAAACTAAAGGTGATCTTGTTTTCGGAAGTACAATAAATGGAACAAGTACTTTTTCAATGGAAGTTACGAAAGAAAATAAAGATACGGTATTCTCAAAAATTTTACAGTTAGTCAATCAAAATCAGGGGAATCAAACAAAAGCAGCTAGTATTATCCAAAAATTTGAACCTAAATACGTTACATTTGTACTGCTTGCTATTCCTTTAGTTATGTTAGTAGCGCCTCTTTTATCGGACTGGACATGGTCAGAAAGTATCTATAGAGGATTAGTTTTACTCGTAGCAGCTTCGCCTTGTGCACTGGCAGCCAGTACTGTTTCTGTGACTTTATCTGCAACGTCTACTCTTGCAAAAACAGGAGTTCTTTCGAAAGGAAGTACGTATTTGTCACAACTAGCGGATATTAAGGCGATTGCTTTTGATAAAACAGGTACGCTTACTCGTGGAAAACCAGAAGTGACGGATGACTATTTTAATGATTCTATTGATCGTACTAAGATAGTAGATATCATTGTAGCTCTTGAAAAAAAATCTAATCATCCTTTAGCTAATGCTATTTTAGAAAAATACGATGAAAAAAATAAGATAGATATCAATGTGATCAATCAAATCGGTAAAGGTTTAACAGGTGAGTATCAGGGGAAAAATTATCGGATTGGAAAGCCAACTTCTTTTAAAGTCGTTTCTGATGAATACAGTCAATTAAATACAGACTGGGCATCTATGGGCAAGACTGTTGTATATGTAGCAGAAGATGAACAAGTTATTGGTCTAATTGGTTTAATGGATATCCCCAGTCTAGAAGCTAAAGCAACGATTGATTATTTTAAAAATTTAGGTATTCATACAACATTGATTACTGGAGATTCTCAGATGACAGGACAAGCGGTTGGTAAAGCATTAGGGATAGACGAAGTTATCGCTAATGTTATGCCCGAAGATAAGTCAGCGATTATTGATAAGCAAAAAGCCAAGTATGGGATAACTGCGATGGTAGGAGATGGCGTAAACGATGCACCTGCTCTTGTTAAGGCAGATATCGGAATTGCTATGGGTGATGGAACAGATGTTGCAGTAGATGTGTCTGATTTAGTTTTGATGAAAAATGATTTGTCTAAATTAGTGAATGCGCATAAAGTTTCTTTAAAAATGAAACAGATTATTTGGCAAAATATTATCTTTTCTATGCTCGTTGTAACCTTTTTGGTAGTCGTTAGCTTAATTGGATTAGCGGATATCACAATTAGTGTCATTATTCATGAAGGAAGCACACTAGTTGTCATTCTAAACGGTCTTAGATTATTAAGAACACCCAAGAAACGTTCACTTTTATAAACATTTAGAGGCGGAAACTGGCTAATTATAAATAAAGTAAAAGCAATCGGCATAGGTATAAAGAGTAGGTAAGTAATGAGTAAATCAATTAAATAAGCAAAAAAACTAGTGCAGCCTATAAAAGGCTAGACTAGTTTTTTTCTTTAGTCTATTTCAATAGTGTTTTTAGGAAAAAAACGACTAGCCTTGATTTTTTCAAGCACATAAGCAGAAAGTACAATGTTTACTAAAATCGCAATGATACTGCCTATGACGGTATCAAGAACCCGATTAAGACCATAAATGTAAGTAGCATTCATTGGAATAGTAAAATAAGTAATCATATAAGTAGCTGTGCCCCCGATGATCCCATCATGATAGTTTAATCGGTCACAAATAATAATAACCAGCATTTGCCCAATAGACACACCAATGATTTCAAGAATAAATTGATTTCCTGTTGCTGTCTGAAATAATACTAATGCAGTTGCAAGAATCGCACCGACTGCATTTCCAAAGATTCGGTTTCTTCCAAAATTAAAACTTGTTCTCCAGTCTGCTCTCAAAGAAAAAACAGCCGCTAAAGCCGCTAAGGCCGGTGTTCCCCTATTTGTATAGTGGAAAAAAATCATACATAAAGCTACAGCAATTCCTGTTTTAATTGTACGCATACCAATGCGATAAGGACTTTTCAACATTATCCACTCACTTTTCAAGTGACCTTTCAACAAACAAGGTCTGATAACCCCTATCATACAGAGATTTGATACTAAAATGCAAGAGTCTTTAGTAAAAAAAGTTAAAAATAAGAGAGATGTTACAAAAAATAGAACCCAGACTAAAAATTAAAGGCACCACTTATTTTTTTGATTAATAAACAACAAATAAGTGAGCAAAGATAGCGATGAACGCACTAATAAACGAATTAAACATACATTGAATAGATAACGCTTACACTAGGTGATATAATAGAGTAAAGATAGAAATAAAAAAGAAAGAAGGAGGAAATAATGAAAAAAATCGCTAGTTTATTTAGTTTATTAGCAATAGGATTTGTTTTATCTTCCTGCCGATTTTTTGAGACAGAGGATTCCGTTGTTAGCGAATCAGTTTCCAGTCAAAATCAAGTGACAGACAGCTCTAAAGAATCGAAAGTCTCAAGTGAAGACGTTGATTCTTCTATTACGCAGAGCTCAACTTCTTTAGAGGATTCTAAAGAAGAAGCAATTGAAAACCAAGTAACGGATTACTTTCCTAAAACGGCCAATAAAGAATACGTCTATGTAGGAGAAGGGAATGAATACGCAAGTTACACTGTTTTTACAGATTACGAAGCAACTAATCGCAAGCAAACGAGAACAAACAACGGTGGAACCGAAGTAGTCAAAGTAATTGCCTTAGAACAAAATCAGTTGAGCATTCTTTTAAAGCAAGAAGAAACGTATAGCAGAGAAAATTGGCTTGAGCGAAAACAATCTAGTGAGAATGATGAAAGAGAGATCCAAATAAAAGGGCCGATAAAGGTTGGAACAAGTTGGAAAGGTAGTGGCGAGCGCACGAGTTCCATCACATCTATCCAAACGTCTATCACGACTCCAGTAGGCACATTTGATGCCTTGGAAGTGACAACTCAAGGAGCAGAAGATAAGGAAGTAAGTTATTATGCCCTTAATATCGGATTAATAAAAAGTGTGTTTTCATCAGATAGTTACACTGTTAGCTCAACATTAAGTGAAATCAATGAGATTCCTTTAACCCAAACAATTCGCTTTTATTATCCTAATTCGGATGGAGCAACACTGTCTTACATGGATAAGCAAGTGGCGTTTAAAACAAATGATGTTACAAGAAAAAGAATTGAAGCAGTTTATAAAGAAGTCCCTAATGATCAAGTCGGAAATGTCCTTTCTAAAAATACTAAAATCTTAAGTTTGTATTTAAATAAAGATGGCTATGTATACGTTGATTTTTCAAAGGAACTAATATCTGAAATGAATGCTGGTACAGCCTTTGAAACAATGATTATACAAAGTCTCGTTAATACAATAGGTGGGTATTATAATGTAAATGAGGTCTACCTAACAGTAGCAGGCAAACCTTATAGTACAGGCCACATTCAAATGGAAAAAGGAGAAACGTTTAAAGTAACCAATAAAAATACGGTCGAGTTAGGAAAATAAGAAACTACAAAAGACAGAATGGCTAGAATCTTAGTCTCTATTCTGTTTTTTTTATGCAAAAAATAAAAGAATAAAAAAAAGTAAATAAACGGTTGCTTAAATTGTCAGAATATTCTATACTATTAGACATTAGCAACTCTTACCAAATTCTAATGTAATTATTATCTATTTTTAAGATTAGTTGAGAAGAAGCTAAAAAACCATATAGGAGGAAACCAAATGAAAAAATTAATTGTAGGCCTTGCAGCATTGGCATTATTTACCACAGCTTGTGGTACAAAAGAAAACACGAAGGATGCCGATACAATTAAAATCGGTGGGAATTTCGAATTAACCGGTCCTGTTTCCGCATATGGAACGGCAGAATCAAAAGGTGTTCAACTAGCGATTAAAGAAATCAATGCAGCTGGTGGCGTTTTAGATAAGAAATTAGACTATGTCGAATTAGATAATAAATCTGATACAACAGAGTCAGCCAGTGTAGCCACTAAATTAGCAACACAAGAAAAAGTATCTCTTATTGTAGGACCTGCAACCAGTGGAGCAACAAAATCAGCAACCCCTTCTCTTACGAGAGCAAAAGTAGCTATGATCACACCCTCAGGAACAGATGATGGGTTAACATTAGATAGTAAAGGCAACGTTCAACCATTCGTTTTTAGAACGGGTTTCCAAGATTCTTTTCAAGGAGTAGCTTTGGCAGAATTTGCTGAAACAAGCTTAAGTTCTAAAAAAGCGGTCATCATCGGTGATAGTTCGAGTGATTACGCTATCGGGTTAACAAAATCTTTCAAAAACTCATATGCTGGTGAAATTGTCGCTGATGAAAACTTTACAGCTGATGATACGGACTTTAACGCTATTTTGACTCGAATCAAAGACAAAGACTTTGATGTCATCTATATGCCCGCTTATTATGAGCAAGCAGGTTTAATCATCAAGCAAGCACGTGAAATGGGTATCGAACAACCAATTTTAGGAGCTGATGGGTTTAGTAACCAAGCGTTACTAGATTTAGCTGGCGAAGAAAATGTTTCAGATGTTTATTACTCAGCTCATTTCTCATTAAACAATAAAGAAAAGAAAATCACAGATTTCATCAAAGCGTATACCGATGAATACGATATCGCACCTGACGCTTTTGCTGCACTAGCGTATGATTCTGTCTACTTGGCAAAACAAGGGATTGAAGAAGCCGATAGCTCAGATCCTCAAGAGGTTGCTAAAGCTCTTGAAAAAGTGACGGACTTCAACGGAATCACAGGTAACTTCTCTATTGACGAAAACCATAATCCAGTAAAATCAGTATTTGTCATTGAATTACAAGACGGTAAAGAAGCTGGTGGTACTGAAGTAAAACCTAAATAAACAAGAAACGATTAAAAAAGGTGCAGGCTGAATGTAGCTTTGCATCTTTTTAATTTTAGGAGAAAAGAGGAGCCTTATGGAAAATTTTATTCAGCAATTAATTAACGGGCTTTCATTAGGAAGCATTTATGCTTTAATTGCTCTTGGATATACGATGGTATATGGCATTATTAAGTTAATCAATTTTGCTCACGGTGAAATTTACATGGTCGGTGCTTTTGTCGGTTATGCTACTATCCATACCTTTCAGCTTGGGTTAATCCCTTCACTCATCATTTCAATGGCCTTTTGTGCTTTGTTAGGTGCGCTGATTGAACGCATCGCTTACAAACCACTAAGAAAGGCCACACGTGTCGCAGCTTTAATTACAGCGATCGGTGTATCGTTTTTATTGCAAAATGTCATGATTTATATTGTCGGACCGCAAGTACGGGCTTTCCCGCAAGTTATTGAAAATAAAGTCTATTTCGTTGGAAATATCCAAATCAATCAAACACAAATCACAATTTTTTTAACAACGATTATTTTGATGGTAGCGTTGCAGTTTATCGTTAAGCAAACTAAAATGGGCAAAGCGATGAGAGCGGTTAGCACAGATGCGGACGCGGCTAGATTAATGGGAATAAACGTAGACAATGTCATCTCCTTTACCTTTATTTTAGGTTCTTCATTAGCTGGCGCGGCTGGCGTATTAGTTGGGATGTATTACAATTCGATTGATCCTTTGATGGGTGTTGCACCGGGATTAAAAGCTTTTATCGCCGCTGTTTTAGGTGGAATTGGCATTATTCCAGGTGCGTTAGTTGGAGGATTTGCCATTGGTATTATTGAAACATTAATAAGTGGATACGGTAGTTCATTGATTAAAGATGCTGTCGTTTACCTTATTCTAATTATCATTTTAATCGTCAAACCAACTGGCTTATTAGGCAAAAATAAAAAAGAGAAAGTGTAGGTGCTAAAAATGAAGCAACTAAATAAAACCAATCTTGGCTGGCTCATTTTTATCCTAGTCGCCTTTCTTGCTACTCAACTGCTTGTTTCTTTCGGTATTATTGATGCTTTTTATGAAATTACATTAATGACAATCTTAATCAATATTATTTTAGCAGTGGGATTAAATTTAATTATCGGTTTTTCTGGACAATTTTCTTTAGGTCATGCAGGTTTTATGGCGATTGGAGCTTATTGTACAGCCATTATGACAATCAAAATCCCAACACTAGTCGGTTTATTTGCTGGGATTTTATTAGGAGCAGTCATTGCAGGAGTAGTTGCATTACTTGTTGGAATCCCAACTTTGCGATTAAAAGGCGATTATCTAGCCATTGCTACTTTAGGAGTAGCTGAAATTATTCGCATTGCTATTTTGAATATGGGGAGTC
This sequence comes from Carnobacterium sp. TMP28, assembly GCF_047553015.1. Taxonomy (GTDB): domain Bacteria; phylum Bacillota; class Bacilli; order Lactobacillales; family Carnobacteriaceae; genus Carnobacterium_A. The sequence goes on along the minus strand of NZ_CP180212.1, from coordinate 1,501,435 downwards.
TAACAAACGGTGCAGCTGGATTAAGTGATATTCCTTATCTAACCACCTGGCAATTAGCGTTCATTTTTGTGGTAATAACACTGATTATTGTAGTCAACTACATTAAAAGTAGTGCTGGAAGAGCAACCATTGCGATTCGTGAAGATGAAATCGCTGCTGAATCGATGGGAATCAATACGACTAAATACAAAACGATTGCTTTTGTGATCGGCGCAGCAACAGCAGCTGTCGCAGGTGGTTTACATGCTTCTTACTTTAGTGTTATTCGCCCAGCAGATTTTACTTTTATGAAATCAATTGATATTTTGATCATTGTTGTTTTTGGTGGATTAGGAAGTGTCACCGGTAGTGTTATTGCCGCTATTGTTTTAGGTATTATTAATGTCTTTTTACAACCTTTTGGACAATTACGGATGATTCTTTACTCACTAGCTTTGATTGCTATTATGATTTTCAAGCCCTCAGGATTATTTGGAACAAAAGAGTTTATGATTTCTGCTGTAATGAAAAAAAAGAAAATGAAAACTCCTACTAAAAAGGAGGAAACCAAATGAGTTTATTAGAAGTGAAAAAATTAACTAAAAATTTTGGTGGCTTAGCAGCTGTTTCAATGGTGTCTATGGAACTTCATCCCAACGAATTAGTCGGGTTGATTGGACCAAATGGAGCGGGTAAAACAACGTTGTTTAATTTATTAACAGGAGTTTATCAACCAACAGAAGGCAGGATTGATTTAGAAATCAAAGGTAAAAAACAATCCTTAATTGGAAAAAAGACCTATAATATTACAGATATGGGCTTAGGCCGAACCTTTCAAAATATTCGATTATTCAAAAATCTAACCGTATTAGACAATGTTTTAATTGGCATGCATGCAAAAAATAAAGTCGGGGCATTAGCTGGTATAGTCCGTACACCTCATTTTTATCAGTCTGAAGAAAAAATGAAAAAAGACGCGATTGCATTACTGACTATTTTTAATTTAGAAGATAAAGTAGCTGAACTAGCTAAGAATTTACCTTATGGGGAACAAAGGCGCTTAGAGATTGTTCGCGCACTAGCAACGAAACCAAAAATTTTGTTTTTAGATGAACCTGCAGCTGGAATGAATCCACAAGAAACAGCTGATCTAACCGCTTTAATTCGCCAAATTCAAAGAGACTTTGAAATTACGATTTTATTAATCGAACATGATATGTCTTTAGTTATGAACGTTTGCGAGCGAATTTATGTGTTGGAATACGGCCGGATGATTGCTCACGGAACACCAGCAGAAATAAAAAACAATCAAGCGGTTATTAAAGCTTATTTAGGTGGTGAGTAGCAATGTTAGAAGTCAAGAAATTAACCGTTCATTATGGCGTCATACAAGCGACAAAAGAAGTCAGTTTCCAGGTAAAAGAAGGTGAAATTGTTTCACTAATTGGAGCTAACGGGGCAGGTAAGTCTACAATTCTCAAAGCGATATCCGGATTACATCGAGCAACTTCAGGCGAGATTCTCTATCAAGGCAAGCCGATTCAAAAAGAATCTACAAAGAAGATTGTTGAACTAGGTATTTCTCAAGTTCCAGAAGGACGTCATGTTTTTGGAGGGATGACTGTTCTTGAAAATTTAGAAATGGGCGCTTTTCTTCGTAAAGATAAAACTGAAATACAAAAAGATTTGAAAATGGTATTTGAACGATTTCCTATTTTGGAAGAACGAAAAAAACAAGACACGGCTACTTTATCCGGTGGAGAACAACAAATGGTAGCTATGGGCAGAGCGTTGATGTCTCGTCCTAAGTTATTGCTATTAGATGAGCCTTCAATGGGACTCGCTCCTATTTTTATTAAGGAAATATTCGCCATCATCAAGATGATCAATGCTCAAGGCACAACCGTTCTACTCATCGAACAAAATGCTAAAGTAGCCTTAGAAATAGCCCAACAAGGCTACGTACTAGAGACTGGAAGAGTTGTACAAAGTGGAACAGGCAAGGAATTATTGGCTAGTGATGATGTACAAAAAGCCTATTTAGGAGGATAAGTGCAATGAATGTAAAAAATTATATGACATCGAACGTTAGAACGGTTTCTGAAGAGACAAAAGTTTTAGAAGCGCTTGATATCATGAAAGAACATAACTTTCATCGTCTACCAGTTGTACGAAAAGGCAAAATGATTGGGTTAATTACTGAAGAGATCATTCAAGAAAATTCCCCATCAACGGCTACCAGTTTGAGCATTCACGAAATGAACTATTTATTGACAAAGACGACTGTCGGAGACATTATGCATAAAAAAGTGAGTACTATCGGAGCGGATAATCTACTAGAAGAAGCTGCTGATTTGATGTTAAAAGATGAAGTTGGTGTATTGCCAGTAGTTGAAGATAGCGATAAGATTATTGGGATTATTACAGATAAAGATCTATTTAGAGCTTTTATTGATGTCATGGGATACAACAATAAAGGCAGTCGAATCGTTATCGACATCAAAGACGATCATTCTGGCATTCTAAAAGATATTACCAATATCCTGGCTGACGAGCATATTAGTATCAATCAAATTGCCGTTTATCGACAAAACACTATCACTCAAGTCGTCATTCAAATGGACAGTTCAGATATAAGTAAAATCAAAAAAATAGTGACGGATAAAGGATATACAGTTAGTTCTGCAACAGTTAAAGAGGGCAATTAAACAGAATATGTTAAAAAATCAAAAGAAATATAGCGCTAAAAAAAGCTATATTTCTTTTGATTTTTTATTTTTTACCAAGCCAAAAAAGAGAATTCCGACTTAAGTAGGAGACAAACGAAATGGATGTGGTGTAAAATGAAGGAAGGAAAGAAAATAAATCAAGAAACATGGAGGTTGGAACAACAATGAATAAGCTTAAAAAGGTCAGTATTGCACTCGTTGCGTCGATTAGTTTTATAGGAGCAACTGCTTCTGTTTTGCCCTCACGCGCATTAGCTGCGTCAGGTGATGTTGACACAACCGTAATAGATGAAAAATGGGGGAAACCAACAGTTGTATATGGAGGAGGTTTATCCGATAATCAAATGAGTGAAACAGAAAAATTACTAGGTATAAAAAATCCTGAAAATGTAGCAAGTGTTACTGTAACAGGCGAAGATTTAATTCAGTACTTAAAAGAAGGGTCAGGAGATACGGCGAATATGATTTCGTCTGTTTTAGTCCAAAAAGAAAATTCAGGTAAAGGTGTAGAAGTAACCATCGAGACACCAGAAAACATTACCCAAATTACCCAGGATCAATACGCCAATGCAGCGATCACAGCAGGAGTCAACGATGCAAAAATCATTGTGGCAAGTGTGAAGAAAGTTACTGGAGAGAGTGCCTTGACAGGGATTTATAAAGCTTTTGATGTCAATGGCGAAGACTTAGATCAAGACCGGATGGCTGTTGCTCAAAAAGAATTAGAAACAACAAATGACATCGCACAAGAGAATGCAGAGAAGACCGATTTCGATCTTGCGAAATTTGATCAAGCGATTATTGAAATCAAACAAGAATTAGCAGATTTAAAAGAAAAACAAGGTGAGTTAGCAACCAAAGAAGACATTGAGCGAATCATAAATGAGGCCTTAAAAAACAATCAATTGGAGAATGCCATCACACAAGAACAAATCGATCAATTAATGAGTTTGTTTGAGAAATACCAACAAACAAGCGCTATTGACTCAACACAAGTGAAAGAACAACTACTAAAATTATCTGATTCAGTCCAATCAAAATTTGGAGAAGCACTTCAAGATGCTAAAGATAGTGGACTACTTGATAAAGTTGGGAATTTTTTCAGCCAAGTTTGGAACGCAATCGTTGGATTATTCAATTAACGAACTAAATTTATTTTTAAAAAACCATCCAGTCTCTAATTTAGGTACAATGAGATTTGGTGGCTTTTTTTAAGAGGAGAGAATAATCCGTAGTGTAATCCTTTACAATTTTGTTAAAGTCATTGCAACTCATTTACTTTCAGTTATAATCAAATCTAGGTAGTCCATAAAAAGAGCGGTGAAAAGAACGACTGCTCTTTCAAATGAGGATAAAAATAATCTAGTTATTAAAAGAATAAAAATGAACTGGAAAAGGAGACAGAATGAATGAATCTAAAGGCAGTACTAGATAAGAAAAATAAAGTGTCAGATGAGCAGACTCCTTTATTTGAAGAGATTAAAGCAGCAAAAGAAGTATTTTGGGCTAATCCTAATAAAAAAACCTTTGAAAAAGCAGCAGAAAAGTCTTCCATTACAAAAGCAGATATTGCAGAAGCAGAAGCTCGATTGGAACGTTTTGCTTCTTATTTGAAAATAGCTTTTCCAGATACTGTCCCGACTAACGGGATTATAGAATCGCCGATTACCCAAATACCGAATATGCAAGCTTATCTTGAAAAAGAATACAATGGGAAAATAACAGGTAATATCTGGCTAAAACGAGATGATTTACTGCCAATTGCTGGAACGATAAAAGCACGTGGAGCAATCTATGAAGTTTTAAAACATGCAGAAAAATTGGCTCTAGAAGAAGGATTATTGACTTCGATAACAGATGACTACGCTATTTTCGCAAGTGAGACAGCTAAGCGTTTCTTTTCTGGTTATAAAATAGCTGTTGGCACAACAGGAAACCTAGGAATTAGTGTCGGAACAGTAGGAGCTAAATTAGGTTTTGAAGTCATTGTCCATATGTCAATTGAAGCAAAACAATGGAAAAAAGATTTTTTAAGAAGCCGAGGAGTAGCTGTTATTGAACACACTTCTGATTTTACTAAAGCTGTAACAAAAGGACGCCAACAATCTGAATTAGATGCTAAAAGCTATTTTGTTGATGATGAATATTCACGTGAGTTATTTTTAGGCTATACAGTTGCTGGAAGCCGATTGCAAAAACAATTAAGTGAAAAAAATATTTTAGTGGATGCAGACCACCCTCTATTTGTTTACTTGCCTTGTGGCATTGGTGGGTCTCCAGGTGGCGTTACATTTGGCTTAAAACAGATATATGGCGACCATGTCCACTGTTTCTTTGCTGAACCAACACATGTGCCCTCTATGCTTGTTGGATTGATTACTGGTAAGTACAATGAGATATCCGTTAAAGACATCGGTTTAGATGGCTTAACGGTTGCAGATGGCTTAGCAGTCCCTCGAACATCTGGTTTTGTTGCTAAAGTATTAGAAGATTTCTTTAGTGGATCGTATACCTTAGAAGACAGCCAAACGCATAAATTGCTAACGGCTTTAATCGATCAGGAAAACATTTATTTAGAGCCAGCGGCAGTTGCGGGCTTGCCAGGCTCGATTCGGATGCTGCAATCAACAGCTGGACAAGAGTATTTAAAGGCTAATGATTTGGTTGATAAGATGGATAATGCCACACATATTTCATGGGCAACAGGTGGAAGTATGGTTCCTGAAGAAGATATGGCTATTTTTTACGAACAAGGTAAGCAATAACGAACACAGTAGATACACTCAGATAAACAACTAAATTGTAGACAACTAATGTTTAAGAAACTAGGAGGAATAAATATGTTAGAAATCATTCACACAAAAAATGCACCAGAACCAATTGGTCCATACTCACAAGTTATCAAAGCCGGAGATTTTATTTTTCCAGCTGGTCAAATTGGCGTAGATGCTGTATCAGGTAAATTAGTCGGAGAAAATATCACAGAACAAACGGAACAAGCGTTTAAAAATCTTTCAGCTGTCTTAGAAGCTGCGGGTTCTTCTTTGCAGCACGTTGTTAAAACAACTTGTTATTTATCAACAATGGAAAATTTTCAAGCGTTCAACGAAGCTTACGGCAAACAGTTTAATGGACATAAACCTGCTCGTACTTGTTTTGCTGTTCAAGAGCTTCCACTAAAAGGTCTATGTGAAATCGAAGTTGTCGCAGTTTTAAAAAAATAAAGCAGCGGATACAATCTCAAAATAACTAACGGTTAAAAAAATAACTAACGGTTAAAAAAGATTGACATTCTTATTGTTTCCAGATAGTCTAATAGCATAAAAACAAAATAGTCTTCAGGGCAGGGTGTAAGTCCCTACCGGTGGTAAAGCCCACGAGCCGCAAAGCAGATTCGGTTAAATTCCGAAGCCGACAGTTAAAGTCTGGATGAAAGAAGACAAAGCAATTGCAGAAAAAAACGATGATGAGAGAAGTCTTATTTGAGATGGATAAAAACAGTCTTTTTTTAAAAAGCAATGCTACATTCGTCTTATTTGACTATGGAAAAAGCCCTGGATTTACTAGCTAGGGCTTTTTTTGTATCCTATTTTCAAAAAATTGAATAGTCTTCAGGGCAGGGTGTAAGTCCCTACCGGTGGTAAAGCCCACGAGCTGCAAAGCAGATTCGGTTAAATTCCGAAGCCGACAGTTAAAGTCTGGATGAAAGAAGACAGCGTTTAAAGAGTCCAAAGGTAGCCGACTACCCAGTATGCGGTGTTATTTGTTGCACTCTCTATTCAAAGCGCGCTAAAACCCTGAAGAGACAATCTTTTGGGTTTTTATTTTTGTTTTTATACAGATGGGAGTGAAAAAAATGGATGAATTTTATATGGAAATGGCATTAGAATTAGCCAAAAAAGGCAAAGGTTTTACAGCACCTAATCCGTTAGTTGGTGCTGTACTTGTTAAGAATGGAAAAGTGATTGGAGAAGGGTATCACGAAGAGTACGGGCAACCACATGCAGAAGTAAATGCAATTGCATCAGCAAGTGAGTCAGTATCTGGTGCAACGCTATACGTTACGCTAGAACCTTGCTCACACTTTGGGAAAACACCTCCCTGCTCTGATTTAATAGTAGATAAAAAAATAAAACGAGTGGTCATTGGATTGGTCGATCCTAACCCATTGGTTGCAGGAAAAGGGATTGAAAGGCTTCGGAATAAGGGGATTCTTGTTGGTGTTGGAGTATTAGAAAAAGAGATAGCTCAATTAAATGAGATTTTTATTAAGTATATTGTCACGAAAGAACCTTTTGTTGTGATGAAAAGTGCCATGTCTCTGGATGGAAAAACAGCTACAACAACCGGAGAGTCTCAATGGATTTCTGGTGAAGCAGCGAGAAAACGAGTCCACAATTTACGCCACGAATTATCCGGCATCATGGTAGGCGTTGATACGATTATCAAAGATGACCCGCAATTAACAACTAGAATTCCTAATGGCAAAAATCCACTAAGAATTGTCGTAGATAGCCAACTAAGAATTCCGTTAGCTGCTATTGTATTGTCTCAGCAAGATAAAGCTAAGACAATTGTCGCAACAACTAGTAGAGCAAGCAGTGAAAAAATAGCAACCTTAACAAAAAAAGGTATTGAAGTGATTGTACTTTCTCAGCGGGATAACAGAGTTGATTTACGTGAATTGATGAAAAAATTAGGAGCCAAGAATATTGACAGTATCTTATTAGAAGGTGGAGCGACATTAAATTTTTCAGCTCTAAAAGAAGGAATTGTTGATAAAGTCCACGTTTATCTTTCGCCAAAAATCATTGGTGGAAAAGATGCGAAGACCGTTGTTGAAGGCGAAGGAATTAGCTCATTGGAAAATGCATTTCAATTAAAGCGATTAAATCCTGTCATGGTTGGAGAAGATTTATTAATAGAAGGTTATCTAGATAATCAAAAAAGAAATTAAATGGGAGGAAAGCAGATGTTTACTGGGATTATTGAAGAAATTGGAACGATTAAATCAATTAAAAAAGGTGAAAAAAGTTCAGCACTGACTATCAAAGGCCCAAAAGTGATACAAGGGACTCGGATTGGAGATAGTATTTCAACTAATGGTGTCTGCTTAACGGTGACAAAAATAGAAAATGATTCTTTTGAGGCGGACGTGATGTCTGAGTCTTTAAAAAGGACAACTATTGGCGAATTAACTTCTGGTAGCTCTGTCAATTTAGAACGAGCGCTAAGTCTAGAGACAAGACTAGGAGGACACATGGTCAGTGGCCATATCGATGGAACTGGAAAGATAAAAGCTTTCAGGCAGGATGATAATGCCGTATGGATTACGGTTGAAGCAAGTTCGGATGTATTAAAATACATTATTGAAAAAGGTTCGATAGCGATTGATGGCGTTAGTCTAACTGTCGTATTAGTAGACGATCAGTCGTTTCAAGTTTCCATTATACCGCATACAAGCGAAGAAACGGTGCTATTGACTAAGCAACCAGGTGATAAAGTGAATCTCGAATGCGACATGATTGGAAAGTATGTTGAAAAGTTGTTAGGACTAAGTTCAAAAGAACCGATTAAAGAAACTAACGTAACACATGGATTTTTAAAAGAAAATGGGTTCTATTAGGCCAGGATGGAGGACAGAATGTTTAATACTATTGATGAATTACTAAATGAGTTAAAAGCAGGAAAAAATATTTTATTAGTAGACGATGAAGACCGAGAAAATGAAGGGGATATTATCTGTGCAGCTGAATTTGCGACTACAGAAAATGTGAATTTTATGGCTCGCTATGCTAAAGGACTTATTTGCATGCCAATGAGCAAAACCTACACTAAGAAATTGGCATTGCCACAAATGATTCAAGACAATACGGATAACCACCAAACAGCGTTTACTGTTTCAGTAGATCATCTAGATACAACCACGGGCATCTCAGCAGCTGAGCGCTCACTAACGGCGATGAAACTAGTTTCGGATGAGGCAAAACCAACTGATTTCAGAAGACCAGGCCACATGTTTCCGTTAGAAGCGGTTGATGGGGGCGTGTTAGCTAGAAATGGGCACACTGAAGCAACGGTTGATTTGATGCAATTAGCAGGTTTGAAACCAGTCGGATTGTGTTGTGAGATTCTTAAAGAAGATGGCACAATGGCTAGAAGAAATGATTTAATGGCCTTAGCCAAAGAACACGAGTTAAAAATAGGAACGATTGCTGACTTAATTGAGTACCGTAAAAATAAAGAACAAGTCATCTTTAGGCAATCTAAAGCACAACTGCCAACAAAACATGGTGAGTTCGAAATCTATGCTTATGAGCACGCTGTTACAGGTGAACACCATGTTGCTTTAGTAATGGGGGATGTTAGTGATGGCAAGCCAGTTTTGTGTCGCATTCATTCTGAATGTTTAACAGGTGATGTATTTGGTTCTAAAAAATGTGACTGTGGCCAACAGCTAGATGCGGCAATGGAACAAATTGCAAAAGAGGGTCGTGGTATTTTAGTGTATATGCGCCAAGAAGGTCGTGGTATCGGCCTAGTGAATAAAATTAGAGCATATGCTCTTCAAGACCAAGGGCACAATACGATTGAAGCTAATGTAGCACTTGGTTTCCCTGCTGATTTGAGAGAGTATTATGAGTCTAAACAAATCTTTGATGATTTATCCGTTTCACACTTGCGCTTGATGACGAATAACCCATTAAAAGTAGAAAGTATGGAAAAATACGGACTAACAATTGTTGAAAGAGTGCCGCTGCAAGTAGAAGCGCAACTAGAAAATAAGGCCTATTTAAAAACCAAGCAAGAAGAAATGAATCATTATCTAAATTACCAAGTGTAATAAAAAATAACAATTAAAAAATGGAGGAATTATAATGAACGTATTCGAAGGACAATTAATCGCGAAAGATCTAAAAATAGGGATTGTAATTGCACGCTTTAACGAATTTATAGGGTCAAAATTATTAAGTGGAGCACTAGACGGCTTGAAAAGACACGGTATGTCAGAAGAGGATATTGAAATTGCTTGGGTACCAGGAGCTTATGAAATTCCATTAGTTGCACAAAAAATGGCAACTTCAGGTAAGTATGATGCGATTATTACGTTAGGAGCAGTAATCAAAGGCGCTACGTTACACTATGAGCTGGTCTGCTCAGAAGTCACAAAAGGAGTTGCTACAGCCTCAATGAATACTGGCTTACCAATAATATTTGGTGTCTTAACGACAGATAGTATTGAGCAAGCTATTGAGCGTGCCGGTACTAAGTCTGGTAATAAAGGCTATGAAGCAGCTGTTTCAGCTATTGAGATGGCGAACTTACTGAAAGAAATGTAAGGTTTAATCATGGATAAAGCGAGATTAAAAGCTATACGAACACTCATTTTTGATTACGATGGGACGTTACACGATAGTAGGCAGAACTATATTGCTGCTTTTAAACGGGCCTATCGTTATTTGGTAGCGCACCAAAAAGCTAAACCAAGAGAATGGCAAGATGATGAGATAACGAAGTGGCTAGGTTATAGTAGCAAAGAAATGTGGGAGAACTTTATGCCAGATTTAGCTAAAGAGTATCAACTAGCTGCTTCAAAAATAATAGGCGAAACGTTACTAGAAAAGGTCCTTTTAAAAGAAGCGAAACTGTATCCAGAAGCCTTAGAAACATTGGATAATCTAAAAAGTAAGGGATACAACTTAATTTTTTTGAGTAACTGTAGCGAAGCCTATATGCAAGCACATCAAGAAACATTTCAATTAGATCGTTACTTCGATGAGATGTACTGCAGTGAACAATTTAATTTTATACCTAAATATGAAATCGTTACGTTGATTAAGAGTGAATGGCAAGAAGAGTACCTTGTGATTGGTGATCGTATTCATGATTTGGAAATTGGGTATTACCATCAATTGATTACAATAGGCTGCACTTATGGCTTTGGCACAAAAGCAGAAATGCAACAATCTGATATAAGGATAAACAACATTCAAGAATTACAAGAATTACTATAGAAAAATATTCCGACCTACTAAAATAAGTAGGTCGGAATATTTTTATTCAAAATCAAACGTTAATCCCCATTTTTTTCTAAGAGTATCCATTATGTCCATCACATCATGGGTCAACGTTAATGAGCTGGTGTCTTTTTTAGTGCGAACGTTTTCGTTAAAATGAGAAATTTCGTAATTCAAAGCTTGAGTAGTGTCACCGGCTTGAATGCGCTCGACAGACCCATCAGAATAAGTTAGGGTAGCCTCATCAGCCCTCGGGAAATCAGTAACCGTAAAATAACCATGTTCAAAAGCAACAATCCCTTGTTTAGGCATCTTAGCTCTAAACGCAATAGCAATAGTGGCGAGTTCGTTTTCAGCGTTTTTTAAGAGGATTCCAGCCTGCTCATCTACTCCGGTTTCAAAAAAGTTAACGGTTGTTAGAACTTCATTGGGCTGACTGGATAAAAAGAAACGAGCGAACGATAAAGCATAGGTTCCAATATCTAATAAAGCACCACCAGCAATGGCTTTATTAAAGAAACGATTCGTTGGATCCGCTTCTTTTAGACTGCCAAAAGAGACTTGAATCATGTTTAATTTACCAAGTGAGCCATCAGCCATTCTTTTCTTCAGTTCTTGATAAAGTGGCATATGATAAATAGTCATAGCCTCCGCTAAAATCAAGTCTTTTTCTTTAGCAAGATTCATAGCAGCATCTAGTTGCTTGGTATTCATAACAATGGCTTTCTCACAAAGGACATGCTTGCCATGTTCTAGGCTCTTCATAATAAGATCTGCGTGATGACTATGAGGAGTCGCAATATAAACCACATCGATAGCAGGATCATCCAGTAGTTCATCATAACTGCCATAAGCTTTTTCAATCCCAAAGGTCGTTGCGAATTGTTTAGCTTTTTCGATTGAGCGAGACCCAACTGCATAAAGTTGTGCATCATCAGCTGCAAAAGTTGCAGCGAAACTTGTAGCAATAGACCCTAATCCTAAAATACCCCAATGCAATTTTTTCATTTTTATTCCTCCTTTATCCTTAGATAGAAACTTCTTTATCTTCTTTCATTGTAGCAAGCCAAAGAAGTGGACGCAATGAGAAGCCTTACACTTTTGTTTTAAAGCTGTTACGTGTAAAATGGAAGTAGCACTTATTCTATCAATGAAGGACATGACAATGAGAGGGGAATGCATCATGCAAGAAGCACTTATCCAGATTGTTTTATATACCATAAAGGAAAATTATCATACTGAGAAAGACTTTTACTCTAGTCAATTATCCATTAGCCAAGAAAATTGGCAACGATGGAAAGAGGGTGAGATTAGTCTGAAACCAAAAGATGAACAGGCTATCATAAATTTATTTACAGATTATGAGTGGATGTTGGTCCAAAAGGTTATCCGAAATGCAACGTTCTTTCCAGAGGTAGAAACGCATCCCGTCGAAGAATACTTGGGAATAAAATTCCACGTAGCTAAAAAATGGGTGAACAGTGGTGCGGCTGAGCTAGCGTTTCAACAAGAGAATGAAAAAGAAACAATCAGTCAACACCGTAAAAAGAATAGTACGGTCCTTAAAATTGATATGAACTATGATTTTTGGAGTTACAAAGACCGGATTGAATTGAGTCTACCAGGTATTATCCAACAGCAAATTGAAACTGAAAAACAAGATTTATTAGAATGGTTTAAAGAAAATATTGAAGATCATTATACAGTTCAAGAATAAAGTCGATAAAGGGTTTAAGAGGATGGGGCAAAAGCTCTATCCTTTTTTGTCTGATTCGTTAAAAATAAAAGAAGGCCTGTTTTTTATGACGGTTTTATTAATAAATGTTATTATAAGAGAGAACAAAAAAATCCTTGTTTTAATTAAGAAAAAACAGGTTTTTATTTTTGCTACTAGTAAAAAGAACGGAGTATGACTGAAATGAACTATAAAAAAATAGCAGGCAGTCTTTTGATTTTAACAACGATTACAGGTTGCGGATTAATAGAAGAAACTTTTTATAATACTTCTGATGAATCCAGTAAATCTGAAACGTCACTAGACAATCAATCGATAGCTGCAGATTCTTCTATTCAAGCCTTAACACCAGAAGAAGAACACCAACTAAAAGAAAAAGAAGAACGCCAAATGATGTTAGATGAGTTACCTAATGTAGCTGTTTCTGATTGGAATTTACTATTGGTCAATAACTCTCAGTTGATTGATCCTACTCTTGACTTGCCTTTAACTATTTTACCAAATGGATACATGATTGATGAACGTATAGAACAAGAGTATGAAAATTGGTTGAAGAAAGCTGCTGAGGCTGGTTTTAAGATTGTTTTAGTTTCCAGTTACCGGTCAGTTGATCTGCAACAAAAAAATTATGATAGCAGCATTCAGCGTTATGTAGGACAAAATTATACCCAAGAAGAAGCTATTAAAGAAACTGAAAAATATATTGCTATTCCAGGGGGCAGCGAACATCACACTGGCTTAGCTGTTGATATACTGGATTCAGAATGGTCAGAAACTGGACAAGGACTAATACCTGAATACGACACACAAGCTTCTCAGCATTGGTTAGTAGACAACATGACTGATTATGGCTTCATTTTGCGTTTTCCAAAAGGAAAAGAAGCAGAGACGGGAATTAATTATGAGTCATGGCATTTTCGTTATGTTGGCATTGAAAATGCTAAATACATCGAAAAATATGACCTATCTTTAGAAGAGTACATTGAATTACTAAAAGAAGCTGGAAAATAAATTAAAAGGAAAGACGTGAGAAGTTGGGTAAAAAGAAACCAGTAAAAAAGTATGCTTCTTCAAAAAATAAAAAGAACCGTCTTTTTATTTTTTGGTCATCTCCTAGTTTTGTATTGGTTAGTTTGTTTGCAGTTTGTCTAATTTTTTTTAGTGCAATCGCTTTGTTAGGGTCAAAAAAACCAACCGGAAGCTTAGATTCGTCCTTAGCGATAAGCAATACGAGTGAAGAACAATTTATTAGCCAAACAGCTGAATATGCCAAAAAATTAAAAGAAACATATGGTATTCTTCCAAGTATTAGCATTGCGCAGGCTATTTTAGAATCTGATTGGGGCAAAAGCGAACTCTCAGTAAAATACAATAATTTTTATGGTATTAAAGGCAGTAATCCTGATCAAACAACGGTCATGAATACGAAAGAATTTGTTAATGGAGAATGGATTGAAATAAAAGCACCATTTAAAGTATATGAGAGTTGGCAAGAGTCGATGGATGAACATGCCAGACTACTCGTTTTTGGAACCACTTGGAATACCAATCAATACGCAACAGTCTTAGCAGCAATAAATTACAAAGATGCCGCATTTGCTTTGCAAAAAAGTGGGTATGCTACTGATCCAGAATATCCGATAAAGCTAATTGCTTTAATTGAACAATACAACTTAAACCAGTATGATTAAGTAACGAGAGTTTTTACTAGTGTTCCAATATTTAGCCGAGTTTAGAAGAAAAATGACTCGATTTGTCTATTAAGAGAGAGATTCAACTGAGTGAAACTAAAATGAGTCTTCACTTATCTATTTATGTGTAAAAATAGGCAAGTTGAGAATAAGGAATCAAGCACTTGTCCAAATTCCAATAGAATTCATAAAAAGACGCCAAGCTTTAAAAAACGAGTAAAAAAGGGTTAAAGATACTAGGAGGTTAAATAAATGGAGGAACGCATTAAAAAGAAAGTTCCAAAAATTACAACAGATTTGAGAAGAGATTACATTAAAGTACCTGAGATTATTCGCAAAGCGAGTGGGATTGTCATTAATGGCAAACGAATTCGCTCATTTATTTTTACAACAGATATTGCTATTATTATGAATAATAATGCAGATGCAATAATAGCTGTCTACCCGTTTACACCTCATCCAGCCGTTGTTAATGGTATCACAACGGTAGCGAATATGCCTGTTGTTGCAGGAGTTGGTGGAGGGTTAACTCACGGCCCTAGATCGTCTAATATTGCTCTATTTGCTGAAGCACACGGCTGTATCAGTGTCGTATTAAACTCACCGACACCTTTAAGTACGATAAGTGAGGTAAACGGTATAGTTGATATTCCAATTATTCTAACAGTCGTTTCGGAATTTACAGACATTCAAGAAAAACTAGATGCTGGAGTTGATATTGTAAATATCAGTGGTGCAGCGAATACCGCTAATATCGTCAGAGAAGTCCGTCAAGCATTCCCAGAACTACCGATTATAGCAACAGGTGGACCGACTCTAGAAAGTATCCAAAGAACAATAGAAGCAGGAGCTAATGCGATTACGTATACACCGCCAAGTAATGGAGAATTGTTTAGCAAGAAAATGAAGAAATACCGTATAGAAGAAGAAGAAAAGGCTGAAGATTCAGAACATCATGCATAAAAATAACGTAAAAAATCTACTGGCTTTATTCTAAAAAAATAAAAAAGGAGGCAAATGAGTGGAAACAATAAGACGCAATAAAAAGAAAAAGCAACCAACATGGAAGATAGTTGTTGCACTTAGTCTAATTCTCGTCACACTTATTGGTGCAGGAGCAGGATACTATTTTTGGTCAAAACAAAAGGATGAAAAAGCAGCACAACAAACGGTTGACTCGTATGTTAATGCTTTAGAAAAGCAAGATTACTCAAAATTAAGTCAGTTGGTCTCACAAAAGTCACTAGAAAAAATAAAGTACACTAAAGAAGCACTAAAGGAGCGCTATGAAGCAATCTATGGTGGAGTGGGTGTTTCAGAGGTAACGGTTTCTGATGTGGAGTCTATCTTAAACAAAGACAAAGATCGATATGATGTTGCCTATAAGATGCAAATGACGACTTCTTTAGGGAAATTAGAAACACAAGCATATGTCACGACTATGAGTAAAGAAAAAGAGAACTATCGAGTGAATTGGAGCACAAAACTCATTTTTCCCGATCTTGAGTTAAAAGACAAAATTAGTTTAACGACAACGATTGGCGAGCGTGGAGACATTCTTTCAAAAGATGGTTCTCCCTTAGCAACAGAAGGAAAGTTCTGGGATGCTGGGTTATACCCTGAGGTTTTAGGCGAAGGAATAGAAAAAAGCAAAAAATTAGCTGTTATTAGTGAAAAATACAGTATCCCAGTAGAACAACTAGAAAATAAGCTAGCTGCTGAATGGGTTTTACCAGAAAGCTTTGTGCCTTTTAAAGTTGTAAGAGATGGAGAAACTCCCGAAGTACCAGGAGTACTTTACCAAGAAAAAACCCTTCGTACGTATCCACTGAACGAAGCCGCAGCACATCTGATTGGGTATGTTGGAGAAACAACAGCAGAAGATAGTGAAAAAAATCCAAGCCTACAAGCTGGAGATATTATCGGAAAAGCTGGGCTAGAAGCAGCTTTTAATGAGCGCTTAAGTGGTCAAAAAGGTGGAAGAATCGTTATTAACAACAAAGAAGGTCAGTTAAAGAAAGTCATTCAAGAAATGGAATTAAAAAATGGTGAAGACATTACATTAACCATCAATGCGAAACTTCAAAAAGCAGCTTACGAACAATTAAAAGCTGAAAAAGGCTCAGCTGTTTTTATGGATCCTAAAGACGGCAGTCTGTTGTCACTAGTCAGTACGCCTTCTTATGATGCGAATCAAATGACGATGGGCATCAGTACAAAAGACTACCAAAAGTATACAGATGATATAAAGAATCCTTTCTTATCACGTTTTGCATCAGGGTATGCTCCTGGTTCAACGTTTAAGACAATTACAGCAGCTATTGGATTAGATGCTGGAGTGACAACAGTAGATGAAACCCACAAAATTGATGGCCTAACATGGCAAAAAGATTCATCATGGGGAAATCACTTTATTGTCCGTGTTTCAGATACACCACAAGTAAATTTAGAGTCAGCTTTAGTTTATTCTGATAATATCTATTTCGCTAAAGAAGCTTTAGAAATGGGACAAAAAAAATACGAAGAAGGACTATCTAAGTTTATTTTTGGAGAAAAGCTAGACTTACCAATAGCAATGAATCCAGCTCAGCTATCAAATGATGGAACACTAGCGAATGAAAAATTATTAGCGGATACAGCTTACGGACAAGGTCAACTCTTACTAAATCCTATCCAACAAGCCGTATCGTTTTCAGTTTTTGCAAATGAAGGCCAGTTGATTTATCCTAAATTAACGGTTAATCAAAAAACAGCTGAACCCAAAATGGCTGTGACTGCAGAATCTGCGAATATAGTGAAAAATAAGTTAATTAAAGTCATTGAAAAACCTGAAGGAACGGCGCATAGCCTTGCATCATTGAATAAAAAGAATCTAGCAGCAAAAACAGGAACAGCTGAAACAACTGCATCAGAAGTAGAAGGCGAAGATGCGAATACAAATGGATTTCTTTTAACTTTTGATGCAGAAAATAAGAGCTATCTAATGGTAGCAACGATTGAAGATAAATCAAGTGGAGACGTTACTGCAACGATGAAACCTCTCTTAGGAAAAATAGAAGATCTATTAAATTAAAAGATACTGAGCGCTTTGATTTCTGAGCATTGAGTAAAATAGGAAATAGTAAAGAGGGTGATCGTTACCCTCTCAGCTATTTTTTCTTTTTTAGAACGAATCAGACTGCACAATTCAATGAATAAAATAAAAAAACGACTATTAAAGTTTCTTATTATAAAGCAATAAAAGAAGAAAACTAATTTGCTATGAGCTTTAAATTATGGTATGTTTTTTTTAATCGAAAAAACGCAACTATTAAAAAGGAGACCACTATTTATGAATCCAGACCCCGACAGTCAGTCGATGTTAGGACAAATTTTATTTATCATTGTTCTAACAGGTATCAATGCTTTCTTTGCTTCAGCAGAAATGGCATTCGTATCGTTAAACCAAAGCAAAGTAAGAGAGAAAGCTGCCCAAGGCGATAAAAAGTCAGCTGCAGTATTGAACTTATTAGCAAACTCAGATAATTTTCTTGCAACCATTCAAGTAGCCATCACATTAGCAGGATTTATTTCGAGTGCCTCAGCTGCGACAAGCTTTGCTTCACGCTTGGAACCTTTGTTAACAAACATTCCAGGTGGGAAACAACTAGCAGTTGTATTGGTAACAGTCATTTTATCTTACGTTACGCTTGTTTTTGGTGAGTTATATCCCAAGCAAGTTGCTTTGCAAAAAGCAGAAGAAGTCGCTCGCTTCACTGCTGGACCGATTAGAGTAGCACAAATTATTTTTACACCTTTTGTAAAATTACTCTCATTATCAACGAGTTTATTGAAGAAAATGACACCAATTGATTTCTCTAAACAAGAAGAAAAAATGACTCGTGATGAGTTTCGTTCTTATTTAGAAAATAGCCAAGCAAAAGGTGCGATTGATGTTGATCAATTTACTATGTTAAAAGGTGTTTTATCCATGGATACAAAAATGGCACGTGAGATTATGGTTCCTCGAACCGATACTTTTATGATTGATTATGAGGATGGAACAAAAGAAAATATTCCATTATTATTAGATTGTAGATTTTCACGTGTACCGGTTTATGTATCCGATAAAGATAACATTATTGGTATTGTCCATGTAAAAAACTTGCTAAAAGCTTCAAGAACGACTCAGTTGGATGATATTGATATCAAAGACATCTTAAATCCGCCATTGTACGTACCAGAGACGATCTTTATGGATGATTTGTTGTATGAGTTAAAACGCACACGCAACCAAATGGCTATCTTAAATGATGAGTATGGTGGAGTTGTTGGGATAGCAACCTTAGAGGACTTATTAGAAGAGATTGTTGGCGACATTGACGATGAGTACGATGAAACGTATAGCATGATTCAGACAATAAGCGAGACACGCTATTTAGTAGATGGATCCGCACCTCTTTCTAAATTCAATGAGTTTTTTAATACAACGATAGAATCCAATGATGTGGACTCGATAGCGGGTTTTTTCATCATGCAACACGGCAGTATTCCTCAACTAGGTGAAGAAGCTGCAGTGAACTACGCAGATTACCTCTTTACGGCTAATGATATAGAAGGTTCTAGACTAGTTAACTTATATGTTGATACCATTTCGAAAGAACTAACAAATAATTAACGACCTCATTTTTTAGTAGCCAGTTAACTAAGCATAAAAAAGTTCAAAAATGGGCAACTACATTTTTGAACTTTTTTTTATAACCGAACAATTATCGTGTTTCATATAATAAAGTTCATTAATACTGATAGTTTAATGAGAAGATTAAAAAAACTATTGACGTTTGAAGAGAAAAAAAGTATATTCAATACGACATCAACTTATATAATGCCGAAATAAGGTCGGCAAGTTTCTACCCAGTACCGTAAATACTGGACTATAAGTAAAGAACTAAAAATGAGCTGAATTCAATTGAATTTAGAGGCCTTTTTTAACTTTGCTTTGGTATGAAACAAAGCAAAAGTTAAAAAGGCCTCTTTTTGTTTTCAAAAGAAATAAATCATGTATCTAAAAGAAGGGTAGGATGATAATGAAATTATTAGAAGAACGTATTTTAAAGGACGGCGTTGTATTAGGAGAAGATGTTTTGAAAGTAGATAATTTTCTAAATCATCAAATTGATCCAGTTTTAATGCAGGCCATGGGAAATGAATTTGCTAACTATTTTGCAAATAAAGGCATCACAAAAATTCTAACAATTGAAACTTCAGGGATAGCACCAGCTGTTTTTGCAGGACTAAAATTAGGCATTCCAGTTATCTTTGCTCGTAAGCATAAAAGTCTGACATTAATTGATAATTTATATACTACAAGTGTTCATTCATTCACAAAAGGGGTAACAAACAAAATCACCGTTTCAAGAAATTTTTTAGATGCAACCGATCATATTTTACTAATTGATGACTTTTTAGCAAATGGACAAGCAGCAAAAGGGCTAATTGAGATTTGCCGTCAAGCTGAAGCATCTATTGCTGGGATTGGAATGGTGATAGAAAAATCATTTCAACCTGGGCGCAAAGATTTAGAAGAATTAGGGTATGATATTTTGTCTTTGGCCCGTATTCGTGCATTTGAAAAAGGTGTCGTTAAATTTGTAGAAGAAGAGGAGAATAAATAAAATGTTAACAAACTCAAAAGCAGCGGCTTTAGGATTGCAACATGTGTTAGCTATGTATGCGGGAGCGATTTTAGTTCCTTTATTAATTGGAAGTGCAATTGGATTCAATTCAGAACAAATGACTTACCTCGTATCCATCGATATTTTCATGTGTGGCGTTGCAACAGTATTGCAATTAGTTGTTAACCGCTATTTTGGAATAGGTCTACCCGTTGTACTGGGTTGTGCGATGCAGGCTGTTTCTCCTTTAATATTAATTGGTACAACTAAGAGTATCGGAGCGATGTATGGCTCAATTATTGCTTCAGGAATCTTTATTATTCTGATTGCTGGATTATTTTCAAAAATCAAACGGTTTTTTCCACCGGTTGTGACGGGAACGGTTATTACAGTGATTGGTTTGACCCTTATCCCAGTTGGCATTGAGAAGATGGGCGGTGGAATGAAATCAGCTGCTGATTTTGGTTCAGGCAAGTACTTATTCTTAGCTTTCTTAACTGTTGCGATTATTCTAGGCATTCAATTGTTTGCAAAAGGCTTTATTCATTCATTAGCTATTATTATCGGTTTAATTATAGGGACGATTGTTGGCTCATTTATGGGACTCGTTACCTTAGCTCCAGTAGCAGAAGCAACATGGTTTCATTTTCCACAACCGTTTTACTTCGGGGCACCTATATTTGAGTGGTCTTCTATTTTAACGATGATTTTAATTTCAATTGTTAGTATGGTTGAATCTACTGGTGTTTATTTCGCATTAGGAGAAGTAACTGGTCAAACAATCGAAGAAGAACACTTGAAAAAAGGCTACCGTGCAGAAGGATTGGCCATTATTTTAGGAGGGATTTTTAACACATTCCCTTATACCGCTTTTTCACAAAATGTCGGTTTGGTTCAAATGTCTGGCATTCGCACACGCAAACCTATTTATTTTGCAGCAGGCTTTTTAATGGTTCTAGGACTTGTCCCTAAAATTGGTGCATTTGCTACAATCATTCCTGAACCTGTTTTAGGTGGAGCCATGATGATTTTATTTGGAATGGTTGCGACTCAAGGAGTTAAAATGTTGAGTCAGGTTGATTTAAATGAAGATGGCAACTTAATGATTGTCGCCTTATCGCTAGGACTTGGCTTAGGCGTAACGGTTGTACCAGAACTATTTGCTAACTTACCAGCAGCTGTTCAAACCTTTACAGGAAATGGCATCGTCATGACGAGTGTTACAGCTATCACGCTGAATATTCTTTCTCATCATGGCCGTAAAAAACAAGCAGTTGAAATGGTGGTAGAGGAAGGAAATCTGATAGATTTACCAGAAACCGTTTAATTTATTCTTTAATCGAGTCATCTATTTCTTTAAAAATGAAATTCTCAGCCAAGTGTCACTGTGCTGAGAATTTTTTTACAAAAAATTGAACCAGTTTTACTTGCTATTTTTGGAATGTTTGATAGGCTTATAAAGAAATAGACTATTACACTAACAGATCGGAGATTTTTAAAAATGGATACAAGTTTTCAATTTCTAGGCCTTATATTTATCATTAATTTAGCTTATGTAGCTTTAAATACGATTCGATTTATGCTGACCATGAAAGGGTATCGACTAATTGCCCCCTTTGTTTCAATGGTGGAAATTACTATTTATGTTGTTGGATTGGGCTTAGTTCTTGATCGGTTAGATAACTTTTGGAATATCGTAGCTTATGCACTCGGCTACGGCGTTGGAATCGCTGTGGGCATCCAAATTGAAGAATACCTGGCACTAGGGCACATTATGGTAACGGCTATCGTACCCGATATAAAAAGTGACATCGCTGAAGCTTTAAGAGAGTTAGGCTATGGTGTTACAACGAGTTACGCTTTGGGTAAAGAAGGCGATCGGTTAGTATTAGAGATATTAACTACTCGTAAATCAGAACGAAAACTATACAAACAAATTAGTGAAATTGAATCCAAAGCTTTTGTTATTTCTTATGAACCAAAATATATTAGTGGTGGTTTCTGGACCAAAAAAGTCAAGAAAAGAAGGCGTGCATTAAAACAACGTGGAGAACTTTAAAAAAAAGGCCCTTATTTAGGGATAATTCATGACAGTTTCTGAGTTAACTGATAAACTAGTAAAGAAAAAAATGAGCGAAAAGGTAGTGAGGCAATTGCCAAATATAATTGTTCCTGGGAAAACGATTGGTATTATTGGCGGAGGCCAATTAGGAAGGATGATGGCATTAGCTGCAAAGCAAATGGGATATAAAGTTGGTATTTTATATCCAGAGAAAAATTGTTCAGCTGCACAAGTAGCGGACTGGCAAATTATAGCTGCTCCTGATAATCAAGAGTCATTACTAGATTTCGCAATGAAGTGCGATGTAATAACGTATGAATTTGAAAATATTGATGCAGACAAAATGGAAGAACTAAATAAAACAGTTGCTGTACCTCAGGGGAGTACATTATTAGCTATTGCCCAAGATCGAATATTAGAAAAAGCTTATTTAGAAATGAATAAAGTCAACTTAGCTCCTTATGAGATGATTTTAACAGTAGAAGATATTGAGATAGCCACCAGTTCAATCGGCTTTCCATGTGTGTTAAAAACAATTTATGATGAAAATGAAGAAAAAGGTCAGCGCATTCTCTATGGAGAAGAGGATATTCCAAAATGTGAACTCCTTTTAAAAAAAGGCACTTGTATCTTAGAAGCGTGGATTCCATTTGAACGAGAATTATCGATAGTGATTTCACGAAATGCTGCAGGTAATCTGTCTATATTTCCAACTACTGAAATCGTTCACCGTGACAATCTTTTAGAAGAAACAATTGCACCAGCAAGAGTTTCAGATGAGGTAACTCAAGAGGTCAAACGCATTAGTCAGACCATAGCGGAGGGTTTGGATTTAGTGGGTACGATAGGAATAGAATTATTTTTGACGCCATCTGGTGCGCTATACGTGAGTGAGTTGGTCTCACGTCCTCACAGCTCAGCAAATTATAGCATTGATGCTTGCTCTATGTCTCAATTCGAGACACACATAAGAGCGATTTGCGGTTGGCCTTTACCAGAAATCACCTTGCTTTCAGATGCTGTTTCTATCACTATTTTCGGAGAACAGATGGAAAGTGTAGAAAGACAAATCCACTTGAAACCAAGTTGGCATTTTCATTACTATGGAAAAAATGAAGCAAGAATAGGCCGAATCATGGGCCATGTTACTATCTTGACAAAAAATATTGATAAGACACTTGAAAATATAAGTGATACAGGAATCTGGATTTAAAAAGGGAGTATAAATAAGATGATTGAACGCTATACAAGACCTGAAATGGGCCAATTATGGACAGATGAAAACCGCTACAATACGTGGTTAGAAGTAGAGATACTAGCAGTAGAAGCTTGGGCTGAAAGTGGCGATATCCCTACTAAAGAAGCGGAAAAAATAAGAGCGAATGCAAGTTTCAAAGTGGAACGAATTCTAGAAATAGAAGAAGAAACGCGTCATGATGTTGTTGCATTCACTCGAGCGGTATCTGAATCTCTTGGCGAAGAACGCAAATGGATTCATTATGGACTAACAAGCACCGATGTTGTAGATACTGCTTACGGGTACCAATTAAAACAAGTAAACACGTTGTTACGAAAAGACTTAACAGACTTTCTAGCTATTCTTGCTGAGAAAGCAAAAGAACATAAATACACGGTTATGATGGGTAGAACACACGGTGTTCATGCTGAACCAACCACTTTTGGTTTGAAGTTAGCCCTATGGTATTCAGAAATGAAACGCAATATCGAACGCTTTGATCATGCAGCAAACGGGATAGAAGCAGGGAAAATTAGTGGGGCAGTCGGGACCTTTGCTCACACGCCACCGGCTGTTGAAAAATACGTTTGTGACAAGTTAGGTCTTCGACCACAAGAGATTTCTACACAGATTTTACCACGTGATTTGCATGCCGAATACATGGCAACATTGGCCTTAATAGCAACGAGTATTGAAAAATTCGCAACCGAAATTCGTGGTCTACAAAAATCAGAAACACGGGAAGTAGAAGAGTTCTTTGCCAAAGGCCAAAAAGGTTCTTCTGCTATGCCACATAAACGTAATCCAATTGGTTCTGAAAACGTGACGGGATTAGCACGAGTGATTAGGGGCCATATGGTTACAGCATACGATAACGTGGTTTTATGGCACGAACGAGATATTTCACATTCTTCAGCGGAGCGCATTATTTTACCGGATTCTACTATTTTATTAGATTACATTCTTAATCGTTTTGGCAGTATTATGAAGGACTTGACCGTTTATCCTGAAAATATGCAGCGTAACATGGAGGCTACCTATGGTTTAATCTATAGCCAACGCGTTTTATTAAAGTTAATTGATAAGGGGATGAGCCGTGAAAAAGCTTATGATCTTGTTCAACCTAAAACAGCTATTTCTTGGGAAAGTCAGATTCCATTTCGTCATTTAATTGAAGCAGATCCTGAAATCATGTCTCTTATAACGCTAGTTGAGTTGGATGATGCATTTGATTACCGGTACCATTTGAAAAATGTAGCTGTCCTCTTCGATAGAGTTGGACTATAAAAAAGAATAAAAGAGGAAATAGAAATGGCTAGGCAAGCTATGAATAAACGTCGCCTAAGCTGTTTCTATTTGTCTCATTAAACCACAATAAGGAGGAAAAGGAATGGCAAAAGCAAAAATGAAAGTTGTAACAGCTATGTTGATTTTTGGAACGATTGGGCTGTTTGTTAAAAATATTGGTTTAACCTCAAGTGAAATAGCCCTTTACCGTGGTTTTTTTGGAAGTACGTTCCTTTTGCTTGTTTTATTTTTAAACAAAAAGACTTTATCCTGGGGGAAAATTAAGGGGAATGCTGCTATTCTTTTTTATTCAGGGACAGCTATTGGATTAAATTGGATTTTATTATTTGAAGCTTACCGCTACACAACCATTTCAAATGCAACATTGAGTTATTATATGGCACCTTTATTTGTTGTTTTAGCTTCACCTTTTATTTTAAATGAAAAATTGACTAAATTAAAAATAGGAGCTATTTTTTTAGCATTAATAGGCATGTATTTTATTGTAGAAAAAGGGATATCCAATGGATTAGGATACAATCATTCTTTAGGAATCACTTATGGTATCGGTGCAGCTTTGCTGTATGCGAGCGTAATTTTAGCGACGAAGTTTTTGAAAAATATTGCTAGCTTAGAAACTACGATTGTCCAATTGATGACGGCTTCTTTAGTGCTAGCACCTTATGTTTTCTTAAAAGAAGGGTTTAATATTGCAACCGTCTCTAGTACATCTTTGGCTTATTTATTATTTTTAGGCATTGTTCACACCGGAGTAGCTTATGCTTTATACTTTTCAGCAATGCAAGTTTTAAAAGGCCAGACGATGGCTATTTTAAGTTACATTGATCCTATTTCAGCTGTTGTTTTATCAACGGTATTCTTAAACGAACGTATGACACCTATCCAATTTCTTGGCGGTTTTTTTATCCTAGCAGCAGCATTTTTAAGTGAAAGTAGAGTAGTTGAAAAAATGAAAGCCACTCGTTCGTTGAAAAGTTGATTGAAAAAATCTTTAAAAAAAGATACTATGCTTGTATGTACAAGATGAAGTCTTTATTATTAAAGAAAAGAGGTCAATCAAAGAAACTGACGATAGGTGGATGAAATTATGGCTAAACCCAAAAAATTAGATGAACTGGCTTATCAATACATAAAAGAAAAAATCGATACGAGGCAATGGATGCCTCAAACTCGTATTACTGAGTTAGACTTATCTAAGGAATTGAGTATTAGTCGTACACCTATCCGTCAAGCTTTTCAGCAACTTCAAAAAGAGGGCTTCTTAGACGTAGAGATGTATAAAGGTGCACGCGTTAAAGAACAAAAAATTGAGTCTCGTGGTTCACAAGAAAGATTGGAGTTTATTGAGATGACTCTGATCAACTACTTTCATTCACTCCAAATAAAAGAGATTAGGTTTGACTGTTCTCAAGTTGAAGAAAAATTAATCTGTCTAAAAAAACACCTTAATGAGTCAGAAAAAGAATTTTTAAATTTAGAAGTCCAGTTGATTTATAAAATGCTTGCTTACAATAAAAATAGCTATTTTGTCAGATTAATGATGGATACCATTCGTGAAATACAAACTCAAGACAATCCAGAATACCTCTTGCTAATGAAAAAAAACCGTAATGCAAAAATAACCCATTATGAAAAAATAGTAGAGTATTTGAAAGTAGGAAACTACCCCTTAGCTCGTAAGCAAGTTCGTATCTTAGTTAACCAACTCACACTTAATATTATTCATAATGGATAGAACGAGATAAAATGAAACAAGACAATAAGATAAGAAACCAGATGAACTCTAAAAAAAGTTGAGTTGGTTTCTTATCTTATTTTTGTTTGTAAACAAAAGGAGTCTGCCGTTCAATAAGTTTTGTTTGTTTTTATTTTTTAAATGAAATCATTTATTCATTTCTCGATTTGAGTTAATCTATGGTAAAATAGATAGTGGAAACTTATGTAAAAATTCATTTTCTTTTATAAAATAAAAAGATGAAACGATTAGACGATTGAGTTTGATACGAAGAGAGGATGGACAAATTTTGGCAATACAAAATAACTTACTAGATGGTATGAACCCAGGACAAAAGGAAGCCGTAGCTTATACAGAAGGTCCTCTTTTGATTATGGCAGGAGCAGGCAGTGGGAAGACGCGTGTATTAACGCATCGCATTGCTTATTTAATTGATGAAAAAGGTGTAAATCCATGGAATATATTAGCGATAACTTTTACAAATAAAGCCGCTAAAGAAATGAAAGAACGCGTTGGTCGTTTGATGGAAACAGGTGGAGACAGTGTCTGGGTTTCAACATTCCACTCTATGTGCGTGCGAATGTTGCGTCGGGATATTGATCGAATTGGATACAACAAGGCTTTTACAATTAGTGATCCAAGTGATCAACAAACCTTGATGAAACGAATTTTAAAAGAACGAAACATTGACCCTAAAAAATATAGCCCAAGAGCGATTCTTTCTGAAATCAGTAACGCAAAAAATGAATTAATGAATGCAAAAGAGTACCGTAATTCAGCAAATAGCTTTTTTGAAAAGCTCGTAGCAGATTGTTACGATGACTACCAACGTGAGTTGCGTCGCAACCAGTCTGTCGATTTTGACGACTTAATTATGCTAACGATTCGGTTGTTTGAAGAAAGCGAAGAGACGCTGCATTACTATCAAAATAAATTTCATTACATTCACGTAGATGAGTACCAAGATACGAACACAGCTCAATACACGCTTGTCAATATGATGGCTAAACGCTTTAAAAATTTATGTGTTGTTGGAGATGCGGACCAAAGTATTTACGGTTGGCGTGGAGCAAATATGGACAACATTTTGGATTTTGAAAAAGATTATCCAGACGCAAAAGTAGTCCTGTTGGAACAGAATTACCGTTCAACTAAATACATCTTAAAGGCAGCCAACGATGTGATTGCAAATAACAACAAACGTAAAGTGAAAAAACTTTGGACAGACAACGATGAGGGCAATAAAATTACTTATTACCGCGGTCAATCCGAAGGCGATGAATCACGATACGTTGTTTCGAAAGTATTAGAAGAAATGAAAGCAGCTCATTACAACTATGGAGATTTTGCCGTTTTATACCGGACAAATGCTCAGTCACGTATTATTGAAGAAAACTTATTAAAATCCAATATTCCTTATAAAATGGTTGGTGGACACAAGTTCTATGATCGCAAAGAAATTCGAGATGTGTTAGCTTACTTGCGCTTACTTGCGAACCCTGAAGACAACATGAGTTTTGAAAGAGTAGTCAACACACCTAAGCGAGGAATTGGTCCAGGTACCATTGAAAAGTTAAGAAGTTTTGCCAATGAATACGAGTGGTCTTTATTAGAAGCAGCGTTGAATGTTTCTATCACGACTATCAAGGGCAAAGCAGCAGGTGAGCTTGAAGGGTTTGCCTTCATGATGCGTGATTTGCAAAAAATGCAAGAATACCTACCAGTAACCAAGTTAGTAGAAGAAGTTCTTGAACGCAGTGGGTACCTAAAAAGCTTAGAGTTGGAACGAACACTTGAGTCTGAAACACGTGTCGAAAATATCAAAGAGTTTTTATCTGTTACCCAACAATTTGAAAAAGATAGTGGGGAAGACAAGAGCTTGCTGACCTTTTTAACAGATTTAGCTCTAGTTTCAGATTTAGATAATCTCGAAGAAGAACCACAAAGTGAAGTGACGTTAATGACACTTCACGCAGCTAAGGGATTGGAATTTCCAGTTGTCTTTTTAATTGGATTAGAAGAAGGGATTTTCCCACTTTCTCGTTCAATGATGGAAGAAGACGATTTAGAAGAAGAACGCCGTTTGGCTTATGTAGGGATCACTCGAGCTGAGAAAAAACTGTACATCACCAATGCTTATTCGCGTGTGCTATATGGAAAAATGCAAAGCAACCAAGCTTCTCGCTTTATCAGAGAAATATCAGAAGAAGTGATCGAATTAGGCAATACCCAAACGACCTATGGCACATCATTTAATCGTTCGGCCAGTGCAGCACCTTATCGTACCAATCAAGCAGAAAAAGCTGCCAGCACACCTTATCAATCGCCAGTTAGCAACAAAAAAGAAAGTGGTGCTGATAAATTAGCTTGGAATACCGGTGATAAAGCGATACACAAAAAATGGGGCGTCGGAACAGTCGTTAAAGTAACTGGCGACACCGATAACTTACAATTAGACATAGCCTTCAAAGAACAAGGAATCAAACGCCTATTAGCCGCATTCGCCCCAATAGAAAAACAAGATGCGTAGCGTTCTGTCTAGCTCCGACAGGAAAATGAAACTTTACCACAAGAGGCTATAGCCTCGAGGATACAGTTGAATTTTCCCGAAGAGCTAGAACGCGAAGCTCAATTAAAACAAGATGCGTAAAACAACGGGTAGTTTCGACAAGAAAATAGGAAAAATTCAAATAAATCTTCGATTTCAAGAATTTTTATCATTTTCTCGATAAACTGTTGTTCGAAGCTCAATGAAACCAAGATGCTGCGAACTCTGTTTAGCTCTGAGAGGAGAATGAAAAAGAACCGCAAGAGGCCAAAAGCCTCGAGGATACTTTTGAATTATCCCAAAGAGCTAGAGTTCAAAGCTCAATGAATATCTAAAGCAGAGAGGAGCTTTCAAATGTCCATAAATCAAACTTTCGAAGAAGCAAAAATAAAAGTAAATGAGTTAAGAGACTTACTTGATAAATATGGCTACCACTATTATGTTCAAGATAAATCTGTTATTTCAGATGCAGAATACGATACCTTGTATAAAGAACTTGTTGAACTAGAAGAACAATTTCCCGATTTAGTTTCTAATGATTCTCCGACTCAACGAGTAGGTGGTACTATCTCATCAGGCTTTGAAAAAGTCGTCCACGCTATTCCGATGCTTAGCTTGGGCAATGCTTTTGATGAAACGGATTTGATTGAATTTGATAACCGTATTAAAAAATTAACAGACAAACCCTTTAACTATATTTGTGAACTAAAAATTGATGGCTTAGCTATTGCACTAAACTACAAAGCTGGAAAATTAGTTCGAGCAGCTACTCGAGGAAATGGGACAATAGGTGAAAATGTTACTCAAAATATCCGTACGGTGAAATCCGTTCCTTTAAAACTAAAGAAGCCTTATACTGTTGAAGTTCGTGGGGAATGCTATATGCCTAAATCATCTTTTGTAGCTCTAAATGAAGAAAGAGAAGAAAATGGCGAAGCAGTTTTTGCTAATCCTAGGAATGCAGCAGCAGGTGGTTTACGCAATTTAGATGCCAAAGAAACAGCCAAACGAAATCTAAGCACTTTTTTCTATACCGTTGCAGATTTTGGTGAAATGACAGCTACTAGTCAAGAAGACGCTTTGAAAGAATTGGATCAATTAGGGATTCGCACCAATCATGAGCGGAACGTTTGTGCAACAATTGAAGAAGTATGGGCATACATTCAATCTTTTCTTGATAAGCGAACTCAATTACCCTATGAAATAGATGGTATTGTTATCAAAGTAAATGAGTTTGATGCACAAGAAGAAATAGGGTATACCGTAAAAGCTCCCCGATGGGCAATTGCTTACAAATTTAAAGCAGAAGAAGGAACAACAACGATTCGTGGCATCGAATGGACAATAGGTAGGACGGGAGTTGTGACACCGACTGCTATAATGGATCCAGTAGTATTGGCAGGCACCACAGTCAGACGAGCTAGTTTACACAACGTTGATTTGATAAAAGAACGAGATATTCGCTTGTTGGATACCGTTGTTGTTCATAAAGCTGGAGACATCATTCCTGAGGTAACTCGCGTTGTTTTAGAAGAAAGACCAGTAGATAGCGAAAGTTATGTTATTCCAACTCATTGTCCAGCTTGCAAAAGTGAGCTAGTCCATTTGGAAGAAGAAGTAGCTTTACGGTGTATCAATCCCAAATGCCCTGCTCAAATGACAGAAGGATTGGCGCACTTTGCTTCACGTAATGCAATGAATATTGATGGAATGGGACCAAAAGTGATTATCCAATTATTTGAAAAAGGTTTGGTTCATGATGTAGCTGACTTATACAAAGTAACGTATGATCAGTTAGTCACTCTGGATAAGATAAAAGATAAAGCGGCCAATAATCTACTAAACGCAATCGATGCTAGCCGCAGCAACTCTTTAGAGCGTTTACTATTCGGTTTAGGCATTAGACACGTTGGATCTAAAGCAGCTAAACAAATTGCGGAGCATTTTGAAACGATTGAACGTATGCAAGCAGCTAAACAAGAAGAAATTATTGCTATTGATGGTATTGGAGAAATTATCGCTGAAAGTTTTGTGACTTATTTTTCACTACCGGAAGTAGACGAACTGATAGATGAGTTGAAATCTTGTGAAGTGAATCTGGTTTATTTAGGCAAGAAAAAAGCAGAAGTTGCCCAAAGCGATTCTTACTTCAATGGTAAAACAGTCGTTTTAACGGGTAAATTGACTCATTTTACTCGTGAAGAAGCGAAAGCTCGTATTGAAAATCTAGGTGGAAAAGTGACAGGAAGTGTTTCTAAGAAAACAGATCTACTTGTTGCTGGCGAAGAAGCGGGCAGCAAATTAGATAAAGCACAAAAACTTGATGTGACTGTTTGGGATGAAACTCAATTAGTGAAGGCATTAGAAGGAGAAGAAAATGAATAGAAAAATCATCGCAACACTGGCTGCTGCTATTTTTTTATTGAGTGCGTGCAGTGATCCGACAGGTGAAAATACAGGTAAAAAAACGGCAGGTACTTCAGGGAAAGTAGATACAACAACGACAACAAATAATCAATTATCAGACGATTATTATAAAACAGTGATAACTAACGGCAGCTATCAAGTAAGTAAAACAAGAGGATCTACACTAGGTTTAAATTCAAATTTCAATTTAAAAGCTTTCGAAACAGGGTTAATGAGCTTATCGCAATTGCACTTCAACACAGATGAATATTATTTCCAAGAAGGACAATACATCGATGGTACAACAGCCAATAACTGGTTAAGACGGGCTAGTAAAGAAAATGAAGATGGTTTGAATCCAGAAGATAACGGAAAAATTGAACCAAATGAACGGAATCCCTATTATTTGAATTCTATTTTAGAACAAGACTATATGATTAAAAAAGACGATAAGTTTACGCTAGGTGGCATGAGCATTGGTTTGTCGATGAACGCTATCGATTATTATCAAAAGGTTGCTTTTGGAGCAGATTATGAAACAAAGATTAGCCGTGATGAGTTACTAAAACAAGGCAAAGAAATGGCGAATAAAATTGTTCAACGATTACGCGAAACACAAGGAATTGGCGATATCCCCATTACAGTAGGTATTTTTGAACAATCCCCTAAAGATAGTTTAGCTGGAGGTAGCTTTATTGCGGAAGCCATTAGTGAAAAAGGCGATACAAAAGTTGGAGAATGGGAAGTATTAAACCAAGAAAAAGTTATCTTTCCTTTAGTAGATAAGACAAGTAATGAATTAACAAACTTTGAAAACTTTAAATCAGAGGTTGAATATTTTTTCCCGAATTTAAGTGGAGTAACAGCTGAAGCTAGTTACACAGCTGATCAGCTTACGAAAATGAAAGTAAGCATTACGACTCAATTTTATGGAGAAAGTGAAATGATTGGCTTTACACAATATGTTGCAGAAAAGGCTGTAACGTTCTTACCGCCGGCTATACCAATCGAAATTACAATCGAATCTATAAATGGAACGGAAGCCTTTATGGCCAGAAAAGCAGGTGAAACAGCTTTTATCACACACGTATTCGACTAAACTGCTAAAAAAAACGGCTTACTTTGATAAGAAAATACACTAAAAAGACACCTGCTCTCTTTCATATAGAGGCTGAAGAGACTTTGTGGTAGAATAGAAAAGAAGTTTTAAGCAATAGGACAGATAGAAAGAGAGTTGAAACCAAAAATGGCCAATATTGATGTAAACGAAGTAAAACATGTAGCTTTATTATCGAAATTAGAATTTCAAGAAGAAGAAATTGTACATTTTACAAAACAAATAGATGACATTATCACGATGGTTGAGCAATTAGATGAAGTAGATACAAAAAATGTACCTGTTACAACACATGGTTTAGAAGTAGCTAGTGTTATGCGTAAAGATGTTGCAACACCAGGAATGGACCGCGATGAATTATTTAAAAACGTTAAGACCCAACAAGATGGATTAATTAAAGTTCCTGCAATGATAGATAACGGGGAGGCTGGAGCATAATATGACTGTATTAGATCATACTTTAGAAGAGTTGCATCACTTATTAGTAAATAAAGAAACAACAGCTGAAGCGATTATGAAAGCTGTTTATGCACGAATTGCTGAAACAGAAGACAAAATCGGCTCATTTATTACGTTAACAAAAGAAGAAGCACTAGAAAAAGCTCGCGCTATGGATGTGGCCGGTATTGATCCTTTGGATATCTTGTCAGGATTGCCAATTGGCATCAAAGACAATATCGTAACAAAAGGCACTCTAACCACAGCAGCAAGTAAAATGTTAGAAGATTTTATCCCCGTTTATGATGCGACTGTTATGGAAAAAATAGCTGACGCAGGAATGATTTCAGTTGGAAAACTAAATATGGATGAATTTGCTATGGGGGGAAGTACCGAGACATCAGCATACAAAATCACCCGTAATCCTTGGAATTTAGCTAAAGTTCCTGGTGGTTCTTCAGGTGGATCAGCCTCAGCGGTTGCTGCCGGACAAGTCCCAATGACTTTGGGAACAGATACAGGTGGATCTATTCGCCAACCAGCAGCATTTACTGGAATCGTTGGCATGAAACCAACTTACGGTCGTGTCTCACGTTTTGGATTGATTGCTTTTGCATCAAGTTTGGATCAAATCGGACCATTGACTCGTACGGTTAAAGACAATGCACTTGTCTTAAATGCGATTAGTGGATACGATGAAAAAGATTCAATGAGCTACAATGAAGCAACTCCTGATTTTACAGCAGGGATTGAAGCTGGCGTAAAAGGCATGAAGATAGGAGTACCAAAAGAGTACTTGCAAGAAGGCTTAGAAGCTGGTGTAAGAGAAGCCGTTTTGAAAGCCATAGAAACCTTTAAAGAATTAGGCGCAATTGTAGAAGAAGTCAGTTTGCCACATTCAAAATATGGTGTTCCTGCTTATTACATTATTGCCTCTTCTGAAGCATCATCAAACTTGCAACGTTTTGATGGAATTCGTTACGGTTACCGTTCACCAGACGCTAAAACACTAGAAGACGTTTACGTAAAATCGCGTTCTGAAGGATTTGGGATGGAAGTGAAACGCCGCATTATGCTTGGAACATTCTCATTGAGTTCTGGTTTTTACGATGCACACTTTAAAAAAGCTGGTCAAACACGGACACTAATCCGTCGTGATTTTGAAAAAGTTTTCGAGGATTATGATTTAATCTTAGGGCCAACGACGACAACAACAGCGTTTAATATTGGTGGCCAAGTGCATGATCCAGTAGCGATGTATTTAAGTGATATCCTAACTGTTCCTGTAAACTTAGCAGGCGTTCCAGCTATCTCTATTCCTGCAGGTTTTTCAAATGGGCTACCAGTTGGGTTGCAATTGATTGCAAAACACTTTGATGAAAAAACGATTTACCAAGCAGCTTATGCATTTGAGCAAGCAACTGATTTCCATAAAGAAAAACCAAATTTGTAGGAGGCGAGAATAAACATGAATTTTGAAACAGTCATCGGACTTGAAGTACACGTAGAATTAAAAACAGAATCAAAAATGTTCTCACCATCCCCAGCACATTTTGGTGCAGAGCCCAATACCAATACAAA
Organism: Carnobacterium sp. TMP28; assembly: GCF_047553015.1. Lineage (GTDB taxonomy): Bacteria > Bacillota > Bacilli > Lactobacillales > Carnobacteriaceae > Carnobacterium_A. The sequence continues at coordinate 1,467,197 of NZ_CP180212.1, read as the reverse complement.
CGTCATTGACTGGGGTTACCCAGGAGTCTTACCGGTTATTAATGAACAAGCTGTTGAGTTTGCAATGAAAGCTGCGATAGCTTTAAATTGCGAAATTTCAACAGATACTAAATTTGACCGTAAAAACTATTTTTATCCAGATAACCCAAAAGCTTACCAAATCTCACAATTTGATAAACCAATTGGGCACGATGGATACATTGATATTGAAGTCGAAGGCGTGAAAAAACGCATTCGTGTCGAACGCGTTCATTTAGAAGAAGATGCTGGTAAGAATAACCACGGAACAGACGGTTATTCTTACGTCGATTTGAACCGCCAAGGAACACCATTGATTGAAATTGTATCTGAAGCAGATATGCGTTCACCAGAAGAAGCCTATGCTTACCTAGAAGCGCTTAAGCAAATCGTCCAATACACCGGAGTTAGTGATGTGAAGATGGAAGAAGGGTCTATGCGTTGCGATGCGAACGTTTCTTTGCGCCCAATTGGACAAGAAAAATTCGGTACAAAAGCGGAATTGAAAAACCTGAATTCATTCAACTTCGTGCGTCGTGGCCTAGCATTTGAAGAAGTTCGTCAAGAAAAAGTGTTATTGTCTGGTGGAATCATTCAGCAAGAAACACGTCGTTACGACGAAGCAACAGGCGCAACCATTTTAATGAGAATTAAAGAGGGAGCAGACGACTACCGTTACTTCCCAGAACCTGATTTACCTAACTTAGTCATCAGTGACGAGTGGATTGAACAGGTTAAAAATAGTATTCCAGAAATGCCGGCACAACGCCGCATTCGCTATGTGAATGAATTAGGGCTATCTGATTACGATGCAATGGTTATGACCGCAACAAAAGAGATGTCTGATTTCTTTGAAGCAACGTTAGCGAATAAAGCTGATACCAAACAAGCTTCTAACTGGTTAATGGGCGAAGTTTCAGCTTATGTAAACAGCGAAAAAATAGAGTTGCAGGATACAAAATTGACACCAGAAAACTTAGCTGGAATGATTGAATTGATTGCTGACGGAACTATTAGTTCGAAAATCGCAAAAAAAGTCTTCCAGGAATTGATTCAAGAAGGCGGCAGCGCTCAAGAAGTTGTGGAAAAAAATGGCTGGATTCAATTAAGTGATCCAACAAAATTAATTCCAATGGTAAATGATGTATTAGATAAAAATCCTCAATCAATTGAAGATTTTAAAAATGGAAAAGATCGGGCAATCGGTTTCTTAGTTGGACAAATTATGAAAGCAACTAAAGGACAGGCTAATCCAGGGATTGTAAACAAACTATTAAACGAAGAGTTAGCTAAACGCTAACCCTTTGTTGGTAGTAAAGGAGTGTTTTTATGCGTGCCAGAATTATTTATAATCCATCGGCGGGACGAGAGTTAATTAAAAAAAATTTAGTAGATATTCTTCAAATTTATGAAAATGCCGGATATGAGACCAGTGCTTTTGAAACAACACCAAAAAAACATTCCGCACTGGATGAAGCAAACAGAGCAGCTAAGGCTGGCTTTGATTTAATCATTGCTGCAGGTGGAGACGGAACCATTAATGAAGTTGTGAATGGAATCGCTGAATTGGAGAAAAGACCGAAAATAGCCATCATCCCCGCTGGGACGACAAATGACTATGCAAGGGCTTTGCATATCCCGAGAAACAACTTGCTTGATGCAGCTAAGTTAGTGCAAAAGAAAGAAACCATTAAAATGGATGTTGGTAAAGCTATTATGGATGAAAAAGAAACCTTTTTCATTAATATTGGTGGAGGAGGTCTTTTGACTGAGTTAACCTATGATGTGCCATCTACATTAAAATCTGTTTTTGGTTCATTGGCTTACTTCGTTAAAGGTGCTGAAATGTTGCCGCGAATCAAACCGATTCCAATGCACATTGAATACGATGAAGGTGTCTATGAAGGAACAGCGTCAATGTTCTTCATCGCGCTGACCAATTCGATAGGTGGATTTGAACAAATTGCACCCGATGCTTTACTAGATGATGGGAAATTCACCATGATTGTTGTTAAAACAGCCAGTCAGATTGAAATACTTCACCTAGTTGCGTTATTATTAAATGGTGGAAAACACATTGACCATCCAAATATTTTATACGCGAAAACAAGTAAGATTCATGCTAGACCAGCGAATGATTCTAGAATGATGATCAATTTGGATGGCGAATATGGTGGAGATGCACCAGTTACGTTTATTAATCTGCATCAGCATATTGAAATTATCGCAAATAGTGAAGATGTTAGTGCGACCGGCTATGCCTTTGATCATGCTGAAGATGAAGCTTTTATCAAAGAGGTAGAAGGATTAACTCAAGAAGATATTGATGGAGACGGAAAAGTTTCTTAAAATAAAAATAAGTAAACTTTGAGTTTGCTACTCTTTTGTGTCATAATGAAGAGTAGCGAACTTTTTTTAAATGGAACCAGTAATAAACCAGTCTAAAGAGAGAGAGAATAAAAATAGGACATCGCTATCAACTAGCAGTGCTTTATTTTGACCATCTGATCTAGCTGACATTTGAATTTCAATCTTAAGAGATAGATAGGATTAGTTTATCCATCATCCAACAAAACCGGTCGAGTCAGGAACACTCCCAGTTCAATAAGGATGACAAAAAGTAAAGGATATCCAAAAGAACACGCTGACAAAAATAGATCAATCGACAAAAAATATAAAATACTCGTTGAAAAACGAAGGGAGTTTTTTTAAAAATGAAAACCAATAAAACAATACCTGTACAAAAAAATGAAAAGCACACAGTAAAAGTAGAAGACTTAACACATGAAGGCATGGGTGTAGCTAAAATAGATGGCTACCCATTATTCATTGAAGATGCTCTACCTGGTGAAGAAATGGAAGTTAAAATCCACAAAACAGGTAAATCATTTGGTTACGCTAAGAGTATGAAACGCTTGACTTCTAGTCAAAACCGCGTTGAAATGAAAGATGAAAACTTTACACGTGCTGGTATCACACCGTTGCAACACATGCATTACCCAGCTCAATTGAGCTTCAAAAAACAACAAATTAAAAATGTCATGAAGCGTATTGCAAAAGTTTCCGACGTTAAAATTCTTGATACAAAAGGGATGACAGAACCTTGGGGATACCGCAATAAAGCTTCTGTTCCAGTTAGAAAAATTGGCGAAAAATTAACAACAGGATTTTTCCGTAAAAATAGCCATGACTTAATTGCTATGGAGAATTTTTATATCCAAGATCCTAAAATTGATCAAGCCATCATTAAAGTGCGTGATATCATGCGTACGTATAATGTTAAACCATACAATGAAAAAGACAATACAGGGAACTTGCGCCATATTATTGTTCGTCGTGGGTATTACACTGGCGAAATGATGATTGTCCTTGTTACAAGAACAGCAAAATTATTCCCAGCAAGCAAAATTATTCCAGATATCACCGAAGCATTACCGGAAGTTGTTAGCATTGTTCAAAATGTAAACCCAACTCGTACCAATACGATTCTTGGTGAAGATGCGATTGTCTTGTTTGGAGAAGATAAGTACACGGATACATTACTTGGGAAAACATACGAAATTTCACACCGTTCATTCTATCAAGTGAATCCAACACAAACAGAAAAACTATACACTGTCATATTGGATTTTGCTGGTTTAACAGGAGAAGAAACGGTCATCGATGCTTACAGTGGAATTGGCACAATTGCGTTAACATTAGCAGATAATGCTAAGCACGTTTATGGAATTGAATCAATTGAACCAGCAGTTGAAAATGCAAGAGCTAACGCTGCATTAAACAACGTTGAAAATGTTACTTTTGAAGCTGGATTAGCTGAAGAAGTCATGGCTGAATGGAGCAAACAAGGCCGTAAAGCAGATTTAGTTGTTGTAGATCCTCCTCGTAAAGGTTTAGAAGAAGCTTTCATTGACGCTGTTATCGAAATAGCACCAGCTAAAATGATTTACGTCAGTTGCAATCCAGCAACATTAGCACGTGATGTTGCTTTATTAATAGAAGGTGGTTATACTGCTGAAAAGATTCAACCAGTAGACTTATTCCCACAAACAAGTCACGTTGAGTCTGTCACACTTCTTACAAAAAACTAAAACCAACTAAATAAGACTGAAAAGTCTTTAAAGTAAGAGCTTTCGAAGCAGTATTTTCCGTGTCTGTACTAGACAAAGGGTTACCTGTACGAAGGCTCTTTTTTTCTAAACTAGATACAAAGAGTGAGAGAAATAAGTTGGGAATAGTAAGTCAATGCAACTAGCTATTGTAAATTCAATATGCTATAATTTTAAATATTATTGGATAAAGTTAGGGTTTCATCCATGCCCACTACGATCATCAAGGATAGATTTAGGGGGGATTTTCATGACAAAAGGACAAATTGAATCGAAATTAAGCGAAGCAATTAGTAAGTTTGAAATTGAACAGATGGGAAGAGGACCAGAAAAGATTAGAACAGTTATTTTTCAGGATTTAATTATTTTTAGGCTTACAGGTTTTTTGAGTATTTCGGAAAAAAATCTTGCTCAAAATAAGGACGGCGTCGAGCTTATAAAAAAAGTAAGAACAGCTTTATTTGAAAGTGCACGTAAGGAATTAGAAGCAGCGATTAAGTCTGTTATTGATGTTGAGATTATAAGTACGTATTCAGATGTCAGTACTAAGACAGGGGAAAGAATTATTGCAGTAGTGGTAGATCGAAACCTCGAAGAAAATAAAACAAAATAAATTTTGGAAGACGAATTGAAAGGTCTCTGACCAGTCAAAAGTAGCCCAATAGTAAAGAGTTCTCTCAAGAGAGCTTCTTATTATTGGGCTTTTTTTATTTTAAAAAAGTGAGAAGGTAAAAATAATTTTTTAAAGAAACAATCTTAATGAGAAAAGAAAGAGGTTTATTTCTAAAAAATAATAGAGTAAAAGTACATTAAAAATCAGATGAAAGTTGGGATAAAAATGAAAGAAATGACAAGAATCACAAAGAAAGAAAAAAATGGAATGAATCGTTGGATGTATGTTATTTTAGGTATGATCATCATGATTTTCTTAGGAACCGTTTATTCTTATAGTGTATTTAGACTATCATTAGAAAAAGAGTTTCTTATTGGAACAACTGAAAGCGGCATGCCTTATATGATTGCTCTAGCTTTTTATGCATTATTTATGTTTTTAACCGGTAAATACATCAATCGATTCAATCCTCGTTTAATTATTTTGATAGGTGGTTACCTTGTTGTATTTGGATGGATTTTATCTGCATTTGCACCAAATATTATTCTCTTAACCATTGCATATGGCTGTATCGGTGGAGCAGGTGTTGGGGTAGCTTACGGTGTTTTAATGACCGTTATCGCAAAATGGTTTCCAGAGAAAAAAGGATTAGCAGTAGGTATCCTATTGATTGGTTTTGGATTATCGCCTTTAATTACAGCACCGCTTGCTAGATTATTTGTTGAGTCTTATGGTGTGTTCACAACGTTCCTTATATTTGGCATAGGTTTTGGCCTAATTTTACCAGTTCTGTCTTATCCTTTTAAATACCCGACAGAAGAAGAACTAAAAAATATGAAAAGCATTCCGATTAGCCAATCGAGTGCAAAGAATTTTGAAACAAAAGAAATGGTACAATCAAAAAGTTTTAAAGGCTTATACTTAAATTTTGTAATTGGAACCATGATTGGTCTGATGCTCATTGGACTAACGACAAGTGTTGGGATTAACTTTATTGGATTAGAGCCGAATAAAGTGATTCGACTGGTAGCTTTTTTTGCAATCTTTAATGGACTAGGAAGACCTACCTTTGGCTGGTTGACAGATAAACTTAGTTCGAAAAAAGCGATGTTACTATCTTACTCACTGATTAGTTTAGCAGCTCTGGCCTTACTAATCGCAGGTTCAACTAATGAACTGGTTTATGTTTTATCTTTTTCATTATTTTGGTTTAATATGGGAGGTTGGCTAGCAATCGCCCCAGCATCCACACTTAGATTATATGGCCTCAAAAATTATAGTCAAAACTATGGTCTAGTCTTTACAGCTTACGGTATAGGAGCAATTATTGGGGTTTCTTCATCTGGTCTGTTGCTAGATAGTCTAAAAAGTTATGATGCAGTGTTTTATTACGTGATTGCATTAAGTATGTTAGGGATTATTTTGACACTAACATTGATTAACGATAAGAATGAGTAAAAAGGTTAAATTATCCAATTGGTAGAACTTTATAGGACTAATTTTATTGGTTAAGTACCGATTCGAACAGAAAAGAGCGAAACTTTAGTTCATCTAGCGTTCTTTTTTAAAGGAAGATTGTTTCTAAATAAAATTGAGGATACTCAGCTCATTGCCGGACTCTCTTTTTTTAAAACAATGACTTGACGGCATTCTACGTACTAAAATATAAAACTATGGTATAATCAATTTGCATCATGTGAATTCTTCCTTATTTATTGAGAGTTAGTAGTAACGTCAATAAAGATAGAATTTATGTGATGCTTTTTTAGCCAATCAGAATTAGCTTTTTCATAAAAAAACAGCTTACTCTTTTGATACTCGTTTAGGAATGAAACATAGGATTGAATAGCAATGACACCAGTTAAGACAGTCAAAAACTTCTGGTAATTGTTATTTTTTTTACGCTTTTATGCTTAATTAGTTATAACATCAACGAATGAATCTAAGTTAGATTTATAAAATAGTAATGAGAGTAGTAAACCTGTCGTGAAAAAAATTAAGATAGGCTAAGTTTAGTAAGGAGATAGTTACATGAAGAAAAGGACGACTAAATATAGTGATTTATCTAAACCACAACTGATAAAACTTATTGAAGAAATGCAAGAGACTTTTTATCAGGAAGATATTGATAAAAATGAAAGAGAATTAGCTACCTTTCCTTGGATAGGAAGCTTAGGACAATGGCATTGGATAGTTGAAACTGATCGGTTGCTATTTAATGAAAGAAAAGCAACAAACTTAGGGTATAAAAGGGAAGAAATACCAGATGAGGTTGGCTTTGAATTCTTTACTTCAAAATTACATCCGGATGATTACGAAAGAGTGATGGATGATATGCGAAACTATTTGATGCATGAAAGTGATGCATTTGAAGTAGAGTATAGAATCCAAACCAAGGATGGTAAGTATATTTGGTACTATGATAGAGGGACAACGACTAAAGAAGATGAGAATGGTGAAGTATTAACTATTTCAGGGATTGTATTTGACATCACGAAAAGAAAAGTTTTGGAAGAAGAATTACGAGAATCAAATAAGAAGTTAAAACAATTAGTTGATATTGATGAACTTACAGGAGCCTTTACCAGAAGATATATGCTGGATAAAATAGAGAATGAAATTCAGCGTTACAATGTAGAAAAGGCCTGTTTTTCATTAATTATGCTTGATATTGACCATTTTAAATTAGTAAATGATAATTTAGGACATAATATTGGGGATACTGTTTTAAAAGATTTTGTAGAAATAGTTGAAAAAACATTGAGGAAAAAAGATACTCTATCTCGCTGGGGTGGCGAGGAATTTATTGTATTGCTACCGGATACAAACTTATCTAAAGCGGTTAAATTAGCAAATGAGATAAGAATTGAATTAAACCATATATGCATGAAGGATGCTGGTATAGTAACAGCAAGTATTGGTGTTTCAAACTATTATAAGGGTGATTCTACAGATAGCGCAATTAAAAGAGTGGATGACTTAATGTATCAGGCAAAATCTGATGATAGAAATTGTATCAAATATTAAGAGATAGAGATGTATATTTAATTAAATTATGATATAATTTAAATTGTCTACATTTTTTTACAATTGAAGGAGAGCTAATACATGGCTAATACGAATATGGAACAAATGAAAAAACTAATAGAAGCAAAAAAGAAAAAAGGTTCACAACAAAACTCAAGCGACAATGCACCAAATAAAGTTAATGGAACTTCAAGTAAAGGCTTTAAAAATACAAAAAGATCAGGGTCATTAAATAAATAAAATAAAGATAACGGAGGCAATTGCTTCCGTTATCTTTATTTTATTTCCACTATTAAAGAATGAAAGAATTTTTTAAAGAGAAAAGTAACGTTAAAGATAAAAAGCAGCTCTAAATTTTCACAATAAATGGTAGTCAAAGCAAACGAATCTTGTTATACTTGTAGTTGTGTAAACGCTTAGATAGTTGATAAGACAAGTTCAGAACAAAACGAGGCACCAAGCCTTGATAGCACGAGTCTATAAATTAAGTTACAGCACAAATAATAAAAAAGCTAAAAGGGGATAAAAAAATGACTAATTATAATGCAGTATTAGGAAGAAATACAGAAGATGCTCCAAAAAATATTGGACCTTATTCACAAACGGTAGCGTACTCTCACTACAATAACTTTTCAGCTCAATTGCCTATCGATCCAAAAACAGGCGAATTAGTAGTTGGCGGTGTAAAAGAGCAAGCTGAACAATGTTTTAAAAATATTAAAACTGTTGTAAACAGCATCGACCATATCATGAATGATATTGTTAAAGTAACCATCTATGTTAAAAATATCAAAGATGTTGACGCTATTGACGAAGTCTACAAAACAGTTTTCACAAACTATCTTCCTACACGTACAGTAGTTGCAGTTGCAGCTTTACAAATGGATGCTTTAGTACAAGTTGATGTGCTTCTTTCACATGGTGAAGGTACGATTCCTGATGCACCACAATCAGGCGACTTGATTAAATTAACAAACAATACACCTAGTGCACCAATGAGCGCATTATCTACACAAGCTGTTGCCTTTTCTCATTACAACAACTTATCAACTCAATTACCAATTGACCCTAAATCTGGTAGATTAGTAACTGGTGGCGTAAAAGAGCAAGCTGCTCAAGCATTAAAAAATATCAAAGCTATTTTAGAGAGTATTGATGTTCCTTTTGACGATATCGTTAAAATCAATATCTTCCTTAAAAACTTCTCAGATATCGATGCTGTAAACGAAGTCTATACAACATTCTTCCCAGACTCAGCTATCGCTAGAGCAGTGGCTTATGTTCCTGCACGTACAGTTATTGCAGCAACAGCATTACCAATGGATGCTTTAGTACAAATTGAAGCGGTAGTCTCACACGGAGACGGTACTCCACCACAACTTGTTGAAGATAGACACGGTCTAATCATTGAAGCAAACAACACAAAAAATGCTCCAATCAGTCCTTTATCTACACAAACAGTAGCCTTTTCTCACTACAACCACATCTCTGCTCAATTGCCTATTGATTCAAAAACAGGCGAAATGGCAGTTGGTGGCGTAAAAGAGCAAGCTGCACAGTGCTTGAAGAACATCAAGGAAATTATTGAAAGTGTTGACCATAAAATGGCTGACGTTGTTAAAGTAAATGTATTCCTTAAAAATATTGCAGATGTTGATGCTGTAAACGAAGCTTACACAACCTTCTTCCCTGAGGGCACTCCTGCTCGTACAGTAGTGGGTGTATCTGCTTTGACAGGCGACGCTTTAGTACAAATTGATGCAGTTGTATCAAACGCTGAAGGAACACCTCCAGTAGCATAAAAAGCTAAATCAAAAGCAGTTGAGACAAGTGTCTTAGCTGCTTTTTTTTGTTATACTGGATTTAAAATAGAACCCAATAGGCAACTAAATTTGAGAGGAAAATGATAATGAAAATAGAACACGTAGCAATATGGTCACCAGATATAGAAAAATTAAAAGCTTTTTATGCAACGTATTTTAGTGCAGTAGCAACTGATCGATACCAAAATAACAAAACGGGTTTTACATCTTATTTCTTGACCTTCAAAGAGGGCGCAAGACTTGAAATCATGCATAAAAAAAACATTCTCCCCGTTGAACAACAAAACCAGGAGTACTTGGGTTATGCTCATCTAGCAATGAGCGTTGGGACAAAATCTGAAGTAACGAGGCTGACAAATCAGTTGAGAAAAGATGGGTATCACATTGTTGGAGAACCAAGAACAACCGGTGATGGCTACTTTGAAAGTGTCATCTTAGATCCAGACGGTAACCGAATCGAAATTACCTGCTAATAATAAGATTCATGAGCAGAATAGAGTCGAAAACGGACAAATGAAAAACAAAACCGAGCCAACTAGTCTATTTTTCCAACCAACCAGACAACTGAATAGAAATTCAACCACCACTGGTCCAACCCGAGTCTGTTTTAGACAACTGACTTGATAATTATCCTTAACTTGTCCGTTTTCTCTAAACAAGAGCTCTTAATCTAGTATTTTTTTAACAGTTAGAGTAGAAGGTACTTATCTTCACAGAAAAACGAGTCAAAAACGGACAAGTGAAAGACAAAACCGAGCCAATTAGTCTATTTTTATAACCAATCGGGCAACTGAATAGAAATTCAACCACCACTGGTCCAATCCGAGCCTGTTTTAGACAACTGACTTGATAATTATCCGAAACTTGTCCGTTTTATCTAAACAAGAGCTCTCAATCTAGTATTTTTTTAACAGTTAGAGTAGAAGGTACTCATCTTTACAGAAAAATGAGTAAAACGGCCAAGTGAAAAACAAAACCGAGCTAACTAGTCTATTTTTCCAACCAATCAGACAGCTGAATAGAAATTCAACCATCACTGGTTCAATCCGAATCTGTTTTAGACAACTGACTTGATAATTATCTGAAACTTGTCTGTTTTCTCTAAACAAGAGCTCTCAATCTAGTATTTTTTTAACAGTTAGAGTAAAAGGTACTCATCTTTACAGAAAAATGAGTAAAACGGCCAAGTGAAAAACAAAACCGAGCTAACTAGTCTATTTTTCCAACCAATCAGACAACTGAATAGAAATTCAACCATCACTGGTCCAATCCGAATCTGTTTTAGACAACTGACTTGATAATTATCCGAAACTTGTCCGTTTTCTCTAAACAAGAGCTCTCAATCTAGTATTTTTTAAACAGTTAGAGTAAAAGGTACTCATCTTTACAGAAAAACGAGTTAAAAACGGACAAGTGAAAAACAAAACCGAGCCAACTAGTCTATTTTTCCAACCAATCAGACAACTGAACAGAAAATCAACTTTCAGTTGTCCAATACGAATCTGTTATAGCCAACTGACTTGATAATTATCTGAAACTTGTCCGTTTTCTCTAAATAACAGCTCTCAATCTAGTATTTTTTAAACAGTTAGAGTAGAAGGCACTTATCTTTATAGAAAACTGAGTCAAACGGACAAGTGAAAAAAACTAAATATGAGAGGAAGAGTAGATGAAAAAAACAGTAGCCTTTATTTGCGTACACAATTCATGTCGATCACAAATGGCAGAAGGATGGGCAAAAAAATTAGGAAATAATGTTATAGAAGCCTATTCAGCAGGGACAGAAAATTATCCTGAAGTAAAACCTTTGGCAGTAAAAGTAATGGAAGAAGCTGGAGTAAATATGAGCAGCCACAAGCCTAAATTATTATCGGATATCCCAAGAGAGTTGGATATTTTAATAACCATGGGTTGCAATGTAGAGTGCCCAAATGTTCCGAGCAAACATAGAGAAGATTGGGGATTGGACGACCCTTCAGGTGGGTCAATCGAAGAATTTAAACAAACAAGAAATACAATTAAAGAAAAAGTAGAGGAATTAATTAGTAGAATAGAGAACAATGTACTCTAACCAAACAAAAATGAAGTTCTAGTTAGTAAAAAGTAGAAAGGCTAGGATATAATTCGGGCTAATCGAGTCTGAACGATTCCAAAACAATCAAAAAGCAGGTAAAATGAGATGAATCGTTTGTTGAAATAAATAAGAAATTTCTAGCCTTACTAGTTTATTTTCTATTTAAAGTGATCAAATAAAAGGAGTTCATGTATATATGAATAAGAAACGAGCAAATGCCATTTTATTTCAAGGTAATCTGAACAAGAAACCATACTTTGAAGGATGGTATTACAAACAAGTTTCAAATGATGGGAAACAAATTATCAGTTTAATTCCGGGAATTAGTCTCAGTGAAGCAGATTCACATAGTTTTGTGCAATACATTATGACAAGCCAAGAAGAAGGTAAAAAAAGAACAGAAACAGGTTATATACGGTATCCACTAAGTGCTTTTGATTACCAAGAGGAGCCTTTTCAACTAAAAATCGGACCTAATATTTTCACACAATCAAAAGTAAAAGTGGATTTAAAAAACGAACAAGTAACGCTAAACGGAACAGTTGAGTTTGGTAAGTTTACTCCGATAGAACAGACTATTTTGACACCAACTATTATGGGCTTCTTTGCGTACTTTCCGCTGATGCAGTGCTTTCATGGGATTGTAAGTATGAATCACTCTCTAAAAGGTTCGTTTACTGTTAATAAAGAAAAAATTGATTTTTCGGCAGGGAAAGGTTACATCGAAAGAGACTGGGGTACGTCTTTTCCACGTGAATATGTTTGGATTCAATCAAATCATTTTGAAAATAATGAAACAAGTTTATTTTTTTCAGAAGCCCATATCCCTTTTATGAAAACCGCTTTTCAAGGCTTTATTTGTAATTTAGTTGTAGACAATAAAGAATACCGCTTTGCTACTTACCACGGAGATAAATGTACAATCGATAAAATAGATGGAAGACAAGTCACGATTCGTCTAGAAAATAAAAAAGCCAAACTAAAAATTAAAGCTGAAATAACCAATCCAGGAGAACTAATCGCTCCGACTGTATCTGGCATGCAAAAAGTGATAAAAGAAGAATTGGGTGGCGCCGTAAAAATAGACTTGTATTTGAAAGCAGAAAAGACGCATTACAAAGATGAAACAACTTCTGCCGGTATTGAAATAGTAGACCACACTGAAGACTAATCTGTTTCTTTTGTGTTACTATCTAAAAAGAGTAATTAAATAAAACTCAAACTAGTAGTTATTTATAGCTAGTTTGAGTTTTTTTGATTAGTTAGTACACCAACTACTATTAGTTAAAAGAGAAAGAGCCTTGTTCTTTAAGCACTAAATCATCTTTTGTGCAGGTGATCAGACTCTTCGTACGATGGTTTAATAGATTTGCTAGAATGAACTAAAAGGTAAAATATATTCTAAAAGGTGCTCATCAATGCCTAGATGTTACGGAAACAAACAATTGTAGGAAATTAGTCACGTTTAATGAAATCATCAAATATAAGTCAAAATCATCTTCTTTACTAGATTTGGTGACTATATGATGGGCTTATCTTACTACTTATTGCTCATACAGATTAGCCAATTTTAGCAAAGAAAACAACTAGTTTAATTGAGGCTCTCTTCAAGTAAGGTGTCCTTTCTATTCAATGGAAAATGCAATAAAAAGAAAGAACCTGAGTCAAAAAGAAAGAACCTTGTTCAAATTAATGATAAGATAATGAGAGAAAATAGGATTAAAACTGAAAACAATCAGTTTTTTACTAAAAGAGCTAGATAAACTAAGAAAATCAGTAGACCAATTTGGTTAGTTAAAAAAGTTCCTTTGTTTATTTGTATTGCAAAAAATAGTATAGAAGAAAAAAAAGTCACCTATCTTCAATAATCAGACTAAATGAAGCACTTCATTCCTTTAGGATAGATAAGTTTAAAGCATAGGTTTAATTAAAATTAACCAGATAAAGAGTCGAAATTCGCCAACTAGTGATTGACAAGGTTTTAATGGGACTATTAGAAAAAGAGTAAAGAAGTTACTTAATCGCTTCTTCAAGCATTCGTTTGATAAACCAAGAAAATGAAACGAAAATAAGAAAGAAAATCTCTGGATAAGAAAATAAATAATAAATAAGGATATAAATTGAAAAGAATACTTAATTAATTTAATTAATAATGCTATACTAAAAACAACCATATTAAACTAGACAGGAGCTAACTTATGAAGCGTGGAACATTTCAACTAATGAAATCTGTTAATAAATCAACAATACTAAATAAAATACGCTTATGCGAACCGTTGTCACGTGCTAAAATTGCACAAGAGACAGGGATAACGCCTCCTACTGTTAGCAGTATCGTTAAGGAACTGATTGCTGAAAACTTAGTTGAAGAAAGTATCCTTGGTGAATCTAGAGGCGGTAGAAAACCGACTATGCTTTTAATTAAGCGAAACGGACACTATATTATTGGGATAGATGCTGGTTCAAATGTGATTAAAGGCGTTGCTACTGACTTAGTAGGAACAATTCTATCTGAAACAGAAATAAAAATATTGCCTCATATTAGCAAAGAATATTTTTTACAAACGCTAAAAGAAGTCGCTCGAACAATCTTTTCAGGAATTGATGATAAGAAGAAGATAGTGGGTATAGGCGTTGCTATGCATGGTGTAGTAGATGTTTCAGCAGGTGTTTCTCTTTATTCGTCTAACTCAGGCTTACGAGATATTCCGATTAAAGAAGAACTTGAAAAAGAATTTAATGTGATGGTCATGGTAGAAAATAATTCAAGAACGATGGCATTAGGGGAATATTGGTTTGGAGATCATGAAGAAGTAGATAGCCTAGTAGCCATTAATATTGGAAGAGGCGTCGGTTCGGGTATAGTAGACAAAGGCCGACTGTATTATGGTGCACAAGATATTGCAGGTGAAATGGGGCATATGGTCATGGATTTGAATGGTAGGTTATGTAGCTGCGGCAACAGAGGCTGTTTTGAGACATTTGTCACGGGTGATGCCATTGTTAACCGAGCGAAAGAACAAATAAAAGACGCTCCAGAGGGATTAACAGCTGAAGATGTCTATTTATATGCAAAAGAAAATAAACAAGATTACCTTGCTATTTTGGAAGAAACTGGACAATTGATCGGTATTGGCGTAGTAAACTTGATACATATGCTAAATCCTAACAAAATTGTCTTAGGAGGTGGGGTCTTAAATAGTGAAGAATTTTTGATGCCAACTATCCATCGTACGATTCAAGAGCGTGCATTGACTGAAAAAGCAAGGAAAAATACGAATATTGAAGTATCGATGCTAGGAAAAAATGCAACAATACTAGGTGCAGTAGCCTTATTATTATCAGAAATTTTTTAAAAACGATAGAGATGAAGCCTTTTTCTAAAAGCAAATCTCTCTCGTTTTATTTTTTTAAAAACTTTTTAATTATTGTGTTGACAAATGAACCAACAGTCTATAAAATACTAATTAACAGCTTAGTTAATTAATTTAATTAAGATGGATAACACAAAGAAACTATCTATCCTAAAGAAGGGAGCAAGAGAACAAAATAAATGATCTTTCGTTTAATAAAAGATCTATATGAGTAAACTGTTCATTTTTGCTAGTTTAATACCATTGAAATGAATCCGCTTTCGAATTTATTTTTCTGAGAAAAGAGAGGAGTCAATAAATTGAGAAGATTAGGAATTTCAGTTTATCCCAATCATAGTGAAGTAGAAGAGGTAAAGGCGTATATTGAATTAGCTTCAAAATACAACTTCAAACGAATCTTTACTTGTTTACTATCCGTAGAAGGAAATAAAGAAAAAGTTATTAAAGAATTTAAAGAAATTATCGCAGTTGCTAAAGAAAACAAAATGGAAGTCATTGCAGATGTGAGCCCACAGCTTTTTGAAGAACTAGGAATTAGTTACACTGATTTATCTTTTTTCAAAGAAATAGGCGCAAATGGAATTCGTTTAGACAATGGGTTTACAGGAAATGAAGAGTCAGTTATGACGTTTAATCCTCAAGGATTGAAAATAGAACTGAACATTAGTAATGGAACCAAATACTTAGAGAATATTTTAAGTTATCAAGCAAATCCGTCTAATTTATATGGATGCCATAATTTTTATCCTCATAGATACACAGGCTTAGGCTACGATCATTTTATTGCAACAAGCAAACAATACAAAGAGCAAGGAATTAAAACCGCTGCTTTTGTTAGTTCTAAAACAGCTACTATTGGACCATGGCCTGTAAGCGAAGGACTTTGTACACTAGAGATGCACCGCGAATTGCCTATTGTGACCCAAGCCAAACATTTGTGGGCAACTGAACTAATTGATGACGTTATTATTGGAAACGCTTTTGCATCCGAGGAAGAACTAAAAGCCTTGAGCGAAATAGATCCATATCAACTGATTCTTAATTGTGAACTAGTTAAAGAAAGTCCCGAAACAGAGCGGAAAATTGTGTTAGAAGAACCTCACTATAACCGTGGTGATGTGTCAGATTACGTTATTCGTTCAACACAAAGTCGAGTGAAATATAGTGGACATGACTTCCCAGCATTTAATACACCAGCGATCAAAAAAGGAGATATCTTAATCGAAAGTTCTCTCTATGCTCGTTATGCAGGTGAATTGCAAGTTGCACGTTTGCCAATGGAAAATTCGGGTAGAACAAATGTAGTTGGATGTGTTGTGGAAGAAGAAGTCTTCTTACTAGATTTAATTAAGCCATGGCAAAAATTCAAGTTTGCATTTAAAAAATAATGAACTAATTTTTTTCAAAATAATATGCTCTAATTTATTAATAAAAGACAGATACTATTTTAGGAGGATTTAAATATGAACGCTTTAACTGCTTGGCTGGAGAAACATATTCTCCCAATCGCTGCTAGAATTGGTGCGCAGAAACACTTAGTTGCACTTCGTGATGCTTTTATCGGAACGATGCCCGCTACAATGGCTGGATCTGTTGCGGTTATGATCAACGCGATATTACGTGATTTACCGCCACAATTTTTCGATGGATATGATGCTTATAGCATTCCTGTTGTAAGTGAAATTATTACAATTAACGGGTATGTGTGGAACGGAACATTAGCTATTGCCGGAGTTATTTTCGCCTTTTCATGGGGTTATAACCTTGCACGTGCTTATGGTGTAAATGATTTAGCTGGTGGGATTGTATCTCTAGCTGCTTCAATTAGTGGAATTACTTTTGCATTCTCTAGTGCATTAGAAACAGCTGTACCTGCTGATGTAATGGAAACAATTAATGCTGGTTCTGCTACAAGTGGTTGGACTGCAACAGAAACAGGTCTATCCGTTGGTGGATGGGGTTGGTTGCCACTAAACAACTTAGATAGTAACTTCTTCTTTACTGCAATGATTATTGGTTTTGTTGCTACAATGATCTTCGCTCAATTAATGTTAAGAAACATAACAATCAAATTACCAGACTCAGTTCCACCAGCAGTAGCTAAAGCTTTTGCAGCGATTATTCCTGCTACAGTTGCTCTATATGTTGTTGCTATTTTCTATTGGTTATTTGCAAAAATAGTTCCAAACATGACTTTCTTAGCATGGTTACAAGAAACAATTGCTAAACCTTTATTAGGTGTCTCTCAAGGTTTTGGTGCTGTTATTTTAGTAACGCTATTCGTTCAAATATTTTGGTTCTTTGGAATTCATGGTCCCAACGTATTGGCTCCAATCTTGGAAGGTGTTTTCGGAGTTGCTCAACTTGAAAACGTTAACCTTTTCCAACAAGGTGGAGTTGAATTAGTAAAAGCTGAAGGTTATAATTGGGTACGTGGTTCATTCGACGCTTACTCATGGTTCGGTGGTTCAGGTGGAACAATTATTTTAATCATTGCCATTCTATTGTTCTCTAAACGTGCGGATTACCGTGCAGTAGCTAACTTATCATTAGGACCTGGTATTTTTAATATCAATGAGCCTATCATGTTTGGCTTACCAATCGTACTAAATGCGATTATGTTTATTCCGTTTATCCTTGCACCTTTAGTATCTGTTTCTATTGGATACTTCGCAACAGCACTAGATTTGGTTAACCCCGTTTCACAACAAATCGTATGGGTTACACCACCTCTATTGTTATCATTCTTAGCAACTGGAGCAGACTGGCGCGCACCTGTCGTAACATTGATTGGTATGCTAGCAACGTTTGCAATCTGGGCACCGTTTGTTATTGCTGCAAACAAAATGGATCCTTCATTAGGCGCACCAGAAAAAGATTAGTCCTTACTAAAACTGAAAATGGTTGCTTCTACTTTAAAAAATTAGAGTAGAAGTAACTTTTTGTCATTTAAATAATCTTGAAAGAGAAGGTGGAAAAGATGATTGAATTAACATTACCTATGCAACAAGATAAAGCAATTGCCTTATTAGAAGCATATCAAGAAGAAGGTATTTCTTTTACATTTAAAGAAAAAAAAGGCATTAAACTTTATTTCAATACAACTGAAGCAGATTTAGATAAAGCGGCTAAATTAGCAAAAGCAGCAATTAAGGCAGAATCATGGGGATCAGTATTGTATTTCCAAGTTATTCCTGTTAAATAAGAGAGGTATGATAAAATGATAAAGAACGGTTTATTTTTAGCCAGTATTGGTATGTTAATTTTAATGTTTAGTGTTAGCCGTGAAACGTTTGAATACGATATGTTAAACTTAACAACAGCTTTATTTATGATTATTTTTGGTGGAGTACTAGCCTATAAAGGTACGAAAAAAGAAAAGGCAAAAGAAGAGGTGGAAAAATAGTGGAAATTATAAAAAAATTAAATATACCTGCTGAATTTTTCTATGATAATGTGATGAAATCTGTTTTATTTGATATACGTGAACAAACAGGAAAACAATTGTCTCATGATCAATTAAAAAATTTTAGTTACATTAAAACATTTTCTAAAAATAGTAGCGCTAAAATTGAAATAGAAAAAGTTGAAAAAAATAAAACGTATCATTATCGCACCTCAACAACTGCAAATGATTACGTCGTTCAATACGATATCACAGTACTTGATGACAAGAAATGTGAAGTACGCTATAAAGAAACAATGGAGTCTTATGGATTTCTTCAAAAAATGAATGACGCTGCTTTAGGAATTATTTTAGGGTATGTTAAAAAACGCAATTTTAAAAAAATGTTACTAATGATTGAAGAATCCTATTAAACTCTTGAACACAGAAAAAGAATGCCCTAGATAACTCAGTTTGACTGATAGTATGTAGCGCTTTCTTTTTTTGACTTTCATAAAAAAACCTTTATAAGAAAGTACTCATAGTTAGAGTAGTTTTTATAAAGGTTTTTTATTGTTTTATTTTGTTAACAGATATTTTTCAATAGCTGTTGCAACACCATTTTCATTGTTTGTTCCAGTTGCCTCATCGGCAAGCTCGAGTACAGACTTATCAGCATTGCCCATCGCAATGCGTTTACCTGCAAAACGAAGCATAGATAAGTCGTTTTCTTGATCGCCAATAGCGAGAACATCTTGTTGGTCAATATCTAGACGTTCGCATAAAGAATGAAGTGCATTGCCTTTGCTTGCTGTACTATTTAAAATCTCAAAAAAGTTTGGACCACTTTTGGCGGCATGAAACCTTGAAAAGAATTCTTTTGGCAGTTGTTTAATAAAGTGATCTAATTTAAATTTCTCTTCACTAAAAATCGCTTTTGAGGGCACGAAGTTTTCAGGAAGATCGTAAACATTGCGGTAATACAAAGGTGCATTGTTAAAATAAGCTTCTTGTATGGTATATTTGCCAATGTGTTGATTGGGTGTGTAGATGGAGTGCTCATCATCAAAATGAACAGAACAGCCAGCACGTTCGCTTAATAGGTACAAATAAGACAAATCTTCTTTTGTCAGATTTACCCGTGAAAGTGTCGTATGTGTTCGAGCATCTTTCACCAGTGCACCATTAAAGCAAACAGCATAATCAATAAATTGATTTCCTATATCGTGAGCAATTTTAACCACACCATCATAAGAACGTTCAGTACAAAGAACAACTTTTACACCGGCTTGGTGAGCTTTTCTAATCGCGTTAATGACTTCAGGTGTTAATTCTTTCTGATCGGTTAATAAGGTACCATTGACATCAAGAGCAAGCATTTTATACATCATTTTTCCCCTCACTATCGTTTTCATTTTTTTGAACGAATCTCTTTAGCTAGCGTCTTAATGATAATACACACAACTTAATTATTCAATGAAACCTTAAATTATTTTGATTAGTTATCCAATTAAAGTAGTTTTTTTCTTGAACGAGGCAATTTTTTGTTGATAAAATAGAATGAAACAAAAAATGCGATAACGTCCGCTACAGGAACGGCAGCATATACGCCATATAAGCCAAATAGGGAAGAAAAAATCAATAGAAGTGGCGTAAGGAAAATGAGTTGACGAGCAAGATTTAAGAAACTAGCTAAGCGAACTTCTCCGATAGCTTGGAAATAGTTAGACCAAACAATTTGAAGGCCAACTAATGGGAAACCA
Organism: Carnobacterium sp. TMP28; assembly: GCF_047553015.1. Taxonomy (GTDB): domain Bacteria; phylum Bacillota; class Bacilli; order Lactobacillales; family Carnobacteriaceae; genus Carnobacterium_A. The sequence continues at coordinate 1,447,011 of NZ_CP180212.1, read as the reverse complement.
AGTGTCCAAATACGAATGGCTTTAACACCTAAAGAGACGACTTCTGTTTCTTGATTAAACAAACTCACAACAAACTCTGGAAAAAGTTGAATGCCTAAGAATCCGGTAGTTGTAATAGCAAAAGCAGCGATACTAGCCAGTTTAAGGGCTTGCTTGACTCGGTCAACACGACCTGCTCCAGTATTGTAACTAATAATCGGTTGCAATCCTTGAATAATACCAGAAATCATCATAATCACTAGTGTGGTTGCACTCGTGATGATACCAGCTACCGAGATAGCTACGTCACCACCATACTTAACCAATGTTGCGTTAATAATAATATTTAAGATACTATTCGCAATTTGAAGCAAGAAAGCTGGAATACCGGTAGTTAGAATTTCTTTTACATAGGTGAATTTTAACTTCATATTCGCTAAAGTTAAGCGAACATTGCTGCGTTTGCCAGTAAAGTAAGCTAATTGCCATACGACAGATAAGAATTGACCACCGATTGTCGCATAAGCTGCCCCTTTCATACCCCAACCTAACTGCATGATGAGGATATAGTCAAAGACAATGTTAAAACCAGCACCAATCATCATACTAACCATCGAAATACGTGGATTTCCATCCGCTCTAGCAAAGTTATTCATTGTCATCGCTAGAGACTGGAAGACTCCACCGAATAAAATGATACTAAGGTACTCAGAAGCAAAAGGTAAAACGGCATCACTAGCCCCGATGTTTCTTAAAATCGGTTCCAAAAAGATATTTCCGATAATAGTAAAGGATAAACCGGCAATAATAGCTAAGCTAATACCGTTTCCTAAATAATGTTGCGCTTTGGTTGTCTCTTTTTTACCTAGACTGATAGAAAAGCGAGTGGCTCCACCCACTCCAACCAATAGACCAAAGGCAATCATGACTAAAGTAACAGGGTAGGTGATAGAAGCAGCTGCTAGGCCCAATGAACCAAGCTCAGGTGCATTCCCAATGAAGATTCGGTCTACAATGTTGTAGACGGCGTTAACGAACATTCCGATAACAGCTGGAATTGAAAATTCTATCAATAAGGAAGAAATTTTATCTGTTTCGAGTTTATTTTTTTGAGGCATATCTTTCCTTCTTTCTAAACTTTTTTCTTACTACTCTATTAAAAGCAGCTTACTCTAAAAAGAGTTTCATTAACAAAGATAGCAATCTCTTGATGCTAAGTCAATGCCTTGTTCCTTAAGCTCCCTATAAATAGATAGAATAAAAAACAACAATTCTTTTTCTTCATTAAATAGTACAGTATATCTAAGGAAAAACAAAAGAAAAGAGCTCAAACAAGGGTTATTGTTTTAAAAACGTTTAGAAATAAGGTATACTAAATGACATAAAGAGTTCACAAAATATAAAAAAAAGGAGGAATTAGATATGAATAACTTTACAAATTCAATTAGTACAGGATTTAATTCATTTATGGGTTTTTTACCTACATTATTAGGAGCACTTGCACTAGTACTATTAGCTTGGATTATTGCCATAGCATTACGTAAGGGATCGCAAAAAGGATTGAAAGCAGTAGGGTTTAATCGCTTATTAACAAAATGGGGGTTAACGAATACGAACGAACAAGCGGATAATACAATCGATTCGATTAGTAAAGTACTTTATTACTTAATATGGTTAATCTTTATCCCAGGTATCTTAAGTATGTTAGGGTTGAATGCAATCGCATCACCAATTACAAATATGTTTGATTCAGTACTATCCTTTATACCAAACGTATTTGCGGCAGCAGTTATTTTAGCCTTTGGAATTTTCATTGGACGTTTTGTTAAAAACTTGGTTTACAATCTATTGATTACTCTAAATATCGATAAATGGATTGCTAAAATGACGAGCTCAGAAGAAGTTGCTGATAATGCAACACCTTCTACTTCACAAAAAATGACGATTGCTAAAGTATTAGCAAACATTGTTTATATCATTATTCTTGTGCCTATTATTACCGTAGCACTTGAAACATTAAACATAAAAAGTATTTCAGAACCAATCATTATGGTACTAAATCAAGTATTAGCAGCCATTCCAAACGTTATCGTAGCCGTTATTTTAATCGGTGTAGGCATTGTCTTAGCTAAATTTGTTGGAGATTTAATCTCTGGCTTGTTACAAGGAACAGGAATCAATAAATTAAACAAATACCTTAAAACTCCTGGTTCACTAACGTCATCATTTGACTTAGCTAAAGTAGTTGGTCAAATTATCCAAGTTGTTTTAATTGTATTCTTTGTCGTTGAAGCGTTGAATGTTTTAAACTTAGACGTATTAAATACGATTGGAACAGCAGTCATTGCTTACTTGCCACTTGTGTTAAGTGCCTTGATTATTTTAGGAATTGGTTTAATTGGTGGATCATTGTTGGGTAACTTTATTACTCAAACGACGGGGAGTCGTATGTCAGGTAACATCATCAAGTATATCTTAATTGTGATGGCTGTCTTCATGGGACTAGATCAATTGAAGTTCGCTACAAGTATCGTTAACTATGCATTCTTGTTAATTCTTGGAGGACTTTCAGTTGCTTTTGCTCTTTCATTTGGTATCGGTGGTCGCGACTTCGCGAAACGTCAACTTGAAAAAATAGAAACAAAAGTAGAAAAAGAGCAAAAAGAATAAGAGTGTTCCTTTTTTAGTAACGCACTAAGCTTGATTTTCGTAATTGAAAATCAAGCTTATTTTTTTATGTTTAGTATATCGATTCTTTTAGTAGAGTATAAAAGGCGTTTTTAGTCAGTTAAATGAGTGAATATGGTACACTATAAAGGAAGATCAGTAAGAGGAAAAGAGTAAATAAGTGAAGATCAGTTAAATTATACTTAAATAAGTCACATTAGTAAAAAACGCAGTTCATATTTAGTTAACTATCAAAAAAGAGTAACAGGTGAAAAGTAAAAAGAAAGGGATTGTATGTCATTTGAATCGTTTAACCGAGAAGTTTAAAGAAGTATTATTAGCTGTTTTACCCATTGTTGTTATTGTCTTTCTTTTGCATTTGACCATCGCGCCTTTGGAAACAAACTTATTGATCAAGTTTTTATTAGGAGCCTTATGTATTGTTGTGGGGTTAGCCATTTTCCTATTGGGAACAGATATTGGAATCACACCAATCGGCTCTCAACTAGGTAAAGGAGTAGCAAAAAGCAACAAAATATGGGTCGTTATCATTGCGGGCTTAGCACTTGGATTTTTTATCTCAATAGCAGAACCTGATTTACATATCTTAGGCAATCAAATTGCTGAAGTAACAGGTGGAGTAATTTCGAGTACGAGTATTTTATTAAACGTTTCACTAGGAGTCGCGTTCATGGTAACAATTGGGTTACTTAGAATTGTATTTAACTTTCCTTTATACAAACTATTGACAGGTATTTATCTTGTTATTTTTATTTTATCCTTGTTTACATCCAATGAATTCTTGTCGATTGCGTTTGATGCGTCAGGTGCTACAACCGGAGCACTAACCGTTCCGTTCATGTTAGCGCTCGCCTTAGGTATTTCGTCTTTAAAAAAAGCTGGAAAAACCTCTAAAGAAGACAGTTTTGGATTAGTAGGGATTGCTTCATCAGGTGCGATTATGGCTGTGATGATAATGAACATTTTTGGTGGAGAAAAAAACATCCAAGGAATGTTAGATGTTAACGCCAATGCGACAACGTCTATTCTTCAAGCTTTTCTGACAACCATTCCGACGATTTCAAAAGAAATTTTTCTAGCTTTATTTCCAATTTTAGCTATTTTTATGGGTTACCAATGGTTCTTTTTAAAACTTTCTAAAAAGAAACTTTCAAAAATAGTAAAAGGTGTTGTCTATGTTTTTATCGGACTCGTTTTATTTTTAGTAGGGGTGAATGCTGGCTTTATGGAAGTGGGTAGTGTGATTGGTTATACCATTGCATCACTTGATAGTCCGGTTTATTTACTCTTCATTTCTTTTGTGTTAGGGTTGGTGACGATCTTAGCAGAACCGGCCGTATATGTTTTAACGCATCAAATTGAAGATGTCACCCAAGGCTATGTTAAACGGAAAATTATTCTTTTTGCTTTATCTTTAGGTGTTGGTTTAGCAGTATTGTTATCGATGATTCGCATCTTGATTCCACAGTTATTGCTCTGGCATATGCTTTTACCAGGATACATGCTAGCTATCGGCTTGATGTATGTGATTCCAAAAATGTTTGTTGGGATGGCTTTTGATGCGGGTGGTGTTGCTTCAGGTCCAATGACAGCAACATTTATCTTAGCTTTTGTTCAAGGAGCAGCTGAGGCAATAGAAGGAGCTGACGTTTTAATGGATGGCTTTGGTATGATTGCGATGGTAGCGATGATGCCCATCCTTACACTACAAGTAGTCGGGCTAATCTTTAAGTTTAAATCTGGAAAGGGTGGACTCCAAAAAAATGAAATTAAAAAATAGCAGTATCCTTGGAATGGATTATGAAATTATGTGTGTCATTGTCAATGTTGGCAAAGGTAGTAAAGTAGTAAAAATAGGCAAACAAAATGGCATTTCTGGTGGCACTATTTTTTATGGGCAAGGTACAATCAATAATACCCTTCTTAAGTTATTGGGTTTAGACGATGTTCGCAAAGAAATCGTTATTCTAGCTGCTGATAGAGAAGTTGTAAAAGGTGCGCTAGAAGAGTTTACTAAGTTATTGCATTTAGATAAACGCAATCAAGGAATAGTATTTACCGTTCCAATTGCCAATCTTTTAGGCAATAAAAATTGTGTCTATTCACAAAATGCAATTAGCAGAAAGGTTGATCAAGTTATGTACCAAGCTATTTTTACTATTGTTGATTCTGGAGAAGCGGAAGATGTTATTGCAGCAGCTGTTGCAGCGGGCTCTCAAGGCGGCACCGTCATTAGTGGTCGAGGAGCAGGAAGCCATGAAAGCAGTAAGTTATTTTCAATGGATATTGAACCCGAAAAAGAAATTGTTTTAATTTTAACGGAATCACAAACGACTGATGCAATCGTTGCGTCAATTAGCCACGCAATGGAGATAGAAAAACCAGGAAATGGTGTCTTATTTACTTTGGATGTGAACAATACAAGAGGATTATTTTAACAAATAACGGCATAAAAAAGGAGAAAAATAGAAGAGACAGATTTTAAACTCTTGTTTACACAAGTGTTTAAGAGACTGTTCTTCTTTTTAATCGATAAAAAATACAAAAACAGAAGCCTATATTAATTAAACATACGAAGTTTTTATTGAGAAAGAGGCAAAACAATGCAGTTAAATGAGAAAGAAAAGAAAATTCTAGCCGCTATTAAACTAAATCCTTATATTAGCCAACAACAATTAGCAGATGAGATTGGCTTGTCGCGCTCGTCGGTTGCTAATCTTATTTCAGGATTAATAAAAAAAGACTACCTCATTGGAAAAGCGTACGTTTTAGCTGAAAAAAAACCCGTCGTTTGTATTGGAGCTGCAAATATAGATAGGCGTTATCTATTGAATGAGCCATTGACTATGAGAATAACCAATGATGTGAAAGAACGTTTTTCAGTTGGAGGCTGTGCTCGAAATGTTGCAGAAAACTTAGGACGTCTAGGAATTGAGTCAACCTTGCTCTCTGTTGTCGGAAATGATTCTTATTGGCAATCCATCAAAGAACATTCTGAACAGTTTATGGATATATCTCAAGTTGATACGATTGAAGATGAGTTAACAGGTGTATTTGTTGAAGTATTAAATCCAAAAGGGGCGATTGAATTTAGTCTGACCGATATGGCTATTTATCAATACATGACTCCAGAGTGGCTAAATAAACATCTGGCTTTATTGAAAGAAGCTGAATACTTAGTAGCGGATTTGAATCTTCCCAAAGAAACCTTAGAATTTTTAATTTCTTTTAAACTGGCTAATCAGATTCCGCTTATTTTAATTTCAGTGAGCGCGCCAAAAATGAAAAATTTACCAGCTAATCTGGAAGGTGTCGATTTATTTATCGTAAAATACGATGAATCAGCAGCCTTTTTTGAACGGCCTGTTCATACAAAAGAAGAAATGGAAGAAGTCGCTCTAAAATGGTTGGAATTTGGTTTGAAAAGTGTGGCTGTAACCAAGAATGACGAACAAGTTATCCTCAAAACCGATAAAAAAAAGAGTTACCACTATATAAATAAGGACAATGCAAGTAAACGGTACAACTGGGGATTAAATGAAGCCGGTTGTGCAGGAATTATCTATGCTTATAAGAAAAAGAAATCGACCAATGAAAGATTGCTATTTGGCGTGATGAACGCTTACCAGACTTCAAAGACTCTCCGTCTGATTCGGTCAAATTTAACCGCTAATCAACTGGAAAAAGAAGTCAGTCTATTTTTAAAAATAGAAAAAAATAAGACGGATAAAAATAAACAGATACCAAATAGACTCTCAAAAACTGAGTAAATAGCTGAATCTTTTGTATGTAAATAAATTTAATTAAAAACTATCTGTACGTTTATCGTTTAAGTACAGATAGTTTAGTAAGCTATTAATTTTTATCTTCAGTTGGTGTCTCTTTTTTTAGTCTGTTTAATTGTGCTGGATCTTTAAAAGGTTGGAAGTCCTTTGGCTTAGATTCTTCTCTAAGTTTTTCACCAAGTTCTTCTTTTGGCAATTCGTTTAGGTTTTCGTCATTGATGTACGTTTTTAACGAAGCGGTATCAAGTAAGGATGGGGTCTCTTTTTTATCCATTTGTCATCACCTCTTTTCTTTTTAGTATAGCAGAAAACCAATAAAACCGCTTTCTATTTGAATTTATGGTAAAATATAACAACAAGCTATCACTCATAATGAAAAAAATTAGTTGAATAAAAAAAGGAAACAGTTTAATAAGTGGAGGAATTTTTATGTCGAAATGGACTAGTGTGTTTATGATAATAGGATTAATTAGTTTATTGGGACTCTATTTGCTTAGCCAAAATAAATGGCTTCAAGTGAAACAGTTCCATATTAAATTGCCAAAATCTGGTAAAGGACTCAGAGGCAAAAAAATTGTTCAGCTTTCGGATATTCATATTCCTAGACAAGGTGTATCTTTGCTGCAGCTTGTAAAAAAAGTAGCGGCAGAAAAACCCGATTTGATTGTTTTAACGGGTGATCTCATTGACGTAAGGGGTGGATTTCCAAGAGAGACGTTACAAAACTTAGCTCAGTCACTCGTCCACATTGCGCCAACCTATGCAGTGAGTGGAAACCATGATGCAAATGGGGGATACTTAAAAGAATGGGAAGATACTTTAACAACAGCCAAAGTAAGAGTTTTAATTGATGAAGCCGAATGGATTCCATTTGAAGAAGAGGGCTTTTTTTTGATGGGCTTATCTGAAAAAGAAGACTTTGATAGTGCGCCAAGACCGATTCTTAAAAGCATTACATTGACTAAAGAAATGCAAAATCAGTCTAGAATTCTCTTAGCGCATCATCCAGAATTATTCGAAGATTATTTAATGGATTTAACCCGTGCACCTGATTTGATTTTAAGTGGACATGCGCATGGTGGACAAATTAGGTTGCCGTTTATCGGAGGGCTTTTTTCTCCTGGACAAGGACGCTTGCCTAAATACACAGATGGCGTTTATTACTACCCAGATATGCCAGGTAACAGAATGATTGTTAGCCGAGGGATTGGAAATTCAACCTTTCCTTTTCGTGTGAACAATCGCCCTGAAATAGTCGTAGTCATATTAGATTAATCTGCTACAACTACTCACTCTAAGAAAGAACCTGTTTAAAAAAGAAACAGGTTTTTTGGCTTTTCTTTATTTTGTAAGGGGTTTCTTTTGAGTTTTCACCTATAGTTCGTTAAACTAAAGATAGAAACAAAGAGGAGAGTGATCATTATGGTCGAAAGCTTATTAGACAGAACACCGCTAAATAATGGTTATACCATTCCAGGAATTGGTTTGGGAACAAGTGGAATGATGGGAATAGAAGCAGAAGATGCTGTATTTTATGCCATCACTAATGGGTATCGTTTGATTGATACGGCTTCTTTTTATGACAATGAAGAAGACGTCGGAAAAGGCATCAATCGTGCGATTAACGCAGGAATTTCACGTGATGAGATGTTTGTTACAACGAAAATATGGAAAACAGATATGGGATTTGACAATGCCATTCAGTCATTTGATCAAAGTTTAAATCGATTAAACCAACAATACGTTGACTTATTATTAATTCATTGGCCAGATAAAGATGATGCTGTGAACTTAGATACGTGGCGTGCTTTAGAATCTATTTATGAATCAGGACGTGCCCGTTCAATCGGCGTCTGTAACTTTAACCATAAAAATCTAGCCACGTTATTAGAAGAAGTCAAAGTGAGACCAGCAATCAATCAATTTGAAATGTATCCAGGTCATAGTGGTCAAGATACCAACGATTATTGCAACAGTGAAAATATCGTTTCTATGGCTTACAGTCCGATTAAAAAAGGCAACATCAGTAAAGAAAATAGAACGATGACACTAGCTAAGAAGCACAACAAGACACCAGAGCAAATTGCTTTGCGTTGGGCCGTTCAAAGAGGAACCATCCCAATTCCAAAATCGAGTCATAAAGAAAGAATCAAAGAAAATGGAGACATTTTTGATTTCTTTTTAGATAATGAAGATATGGACTTTTTAAATGATTTGGACATGAAGCAAGGCAAAAAACAACGGTTAAGAGACAATATACCAGGAACGCTAGAGCGTAAAAATCGCAGAAAATTCAATGGCTAATGCCACTCGAAGAAAGAAGACTAGTTTTGTGCTAGTCTTCTTTCTTTTTAAATTGACCTTATTCTTATTCAGTTTTTTATAAAAAGAAAACGAAAATAAGGCAAGAATAGATAAAAACGATGAGTTGTTTAAGTCTAAATAAAAGTCAGTAAGAGGAACAGCCTTTCTAAATGGATTGAAGTTTGTTATGATAAAGTCAAAGAGAAGTCGAAAAAAATAAAGAGATGTTCTTAATCTACTTGGAGGAGACGAGCGATGACATTACGTTTAGGAATTATTGGAACAAATTGGATTACCAATCAATTTATTGATGGTGCAATCAAAACAGGATTATATGAAATGACTGGCGTTTACTCAAGAACTGTTGAAAAGGCTAAAGCATTTGGTGAACCTTATCAAGCAACTGTTTTTGAAACAGACTTAACGGCATTTGCAACTCATCCAGACTTAGATGTTATTTACGTTGCTTCACCTAATAGCTTGCATTTTGAACAAGCAATGGCGCTAATGAAAGCAGGCAAGCACGTGATTGTTGAAAAGCCGATGTTTTCTAATCCGAGAGAATGGCAAGCAGCTGTAGCAGTAGCAAAGGAAAATAATGTGTTCTTATTTGAAGCGGCACGTCACATTCACGAAGAAAACTTTAAGCTTGTTAAAAAAGAAATTCAAAAAATAGCACACATTCAAGGGGCTAACTTAACGTACATGAAGTATTCTTCTCGTTACGATCAAGTCTTAGCTGGCCAAGAGCCAAATATTTTTTCATTAAAATTCTCAGGTGGTGCATTAGCAGATTTAGGTGTTTATCCTCTTTATGCGGCATTATCATGGTTTGGTGTACCAAAATCAAGTCAGTATTTCTGCACGAAAATAGCAACAGGTGTAGATGGTAAAGGAACGGTTATTTTACGTTACGATACGTTTGATGTGACCATTCAAACTGGAAAAATTGCTAATTCTTACTTGCCATCTGAAATCTATGGTCTAGATGAAACTCTCTTATTAGATGGTATCTCAGATATTGCGTGTCTCGAACGAGTTGACCGCAAAACGAGTTTGAAAGAAACCCTTTCACAACCGATTAGCCAAGCGCCAATGATGGAAGAAGCCAAGGCTTTTGCTGAAGTCATCAACAATCCTACAGACAACGAATCGTTAAAAAATTACGCGGATTGGCAAGAGTTAAGTCGCCAAGTTAATCGTCTATTAACGTCTTTGCGTAAGGATGCAGGGATTGTTTACGAAGCTGACCAAGAAAAATAAATCGATTAAAAAGATTTTGCAAGACTTGTTGTATGAGGTAGAGCCATTAGTTCTTCTCGTTAAGTCAGGCAAGGTCTTTTTTATTTATCAAAAAACCGTTGAGCGACTTTAGCTTTAGCGGTTTTTTTGGTATGATAAGCAGTGACGCGATGTATAAGAGCGGGGATAAAGAAACGAGGAAATGATAATGATGAATGAAAAAATAGCACCAGAGTTACAAAAATACTGGGCAGAATTAGACTACACGACACCATCAGCTATCCAAAATAGCGTCTATGACTTAATGAAAGCTGGCCGTGATGTGGTTGGAATATCGCCTACTGGGACAGGTAAAACGGTTGCCTATACGTTGCCTTCTTTAGAACAAATTGAACCTAAAGCGGGTGTTCAATTACTGATATTGACGCCTTCACAAGAATTAGCTGTTCAAGTAGCTTCTGTTGTAAAAGAATGGAGCAGCCAATTGGGTTTAGAAGTCCAAACGATTATTGGTGGTGCCAATAAAGTCAGACAAATTGATCAGTTAAAAAAGAAACCTGAGATCATTGTCGGAACAACCGGACGAATTCTTGAAATTGCAGAAACTAAAAAACTGAAACTACACAAAGTAAAAACAGTTATCTTAGATGAGGCTGATCAACTACTGGAACAAGAACAATTAAAAACCGTTCGCCAATTGATGAGCAAAATTCCAGGAGAGCGCCAAATGGGCTTTTTCTCCGCAACAAGCAATGAACTGATGGAAGATTTAGCTAAATGGTTTAATGTGGATCCGGAATGGATTGACGTAACCGAAGAAGATGAGTCTAAAGGCAAAGTTTTGCACGCATATATCGAAACACCAACTCGAAAACGTATCGAAATCATTCGTCGTTTAACACGAATGGAAGGCTTTAAGGCATTGGTTTTTGTGAACAACGTTGCCAATCTTACGCAAGCTTTTGAAAAGTTGCAATACGAAGGTATTTCAGTTGCTGTTTTGCATGCAGAAAAGTACAAAACAGAAAGACAACACGCTTTGCAACAATTCAGAGATGGAAAAGTTGACTTGCTGTTAACGACTGATGTAGCCTCACGAGGCTTAGATATCAGAGGATTGCCTTATGTGATTCAATACGATTTACCAATGAGTAAAGAAAGCTACATTCACCGCTCAGGCAGAACCGCGCGTATGGGACAAACCGGAACTGTCTTAACACTGGTTAATGATCGTGAACGCCGTGAATTCAAAAAAATCATCTCAGCATTAGAAATCACGATTACACCGTTGTATCTTTATGCGGGAGCACTGGTTACAGAACGTCCAGAAATTGAAGAATCTACTGCGCTAGAAACAAAAACCAAGCAAAAAAGTAAAGCCAAAAAAGTAAAAACAAAAGAGAAAAAAGAATCACCTAAAAAATCAAAAGCACCCAATCTGTTATCCGCAACAACAGGTGATGTTCAAACTGAACAACCTATTGGACTGGATAAAAAGAAAAAACACAAAAAGAAACCAAATAAGAACAAAGGGGCTCGCAAGCCTAAAAAAGAATAAAAATAGCTCTAAAATAAAAGTAGCGGGATAGTTTTATCCGCTACTTTTTACTAAGAGTAACGTATCCGGTTTCAATGAAGGAGGAAGAGGATGCTGTCACGTAAAAAAGATATTCTAACCCATTTAGTTAAACAAGCCGCACCTTTGTCAGCGAAAGAGATTGCTTTAGCGATGGAGCTGGATCGTGCCAACGTCAGTCGCTATTTAAATGACTTACATAAAGAAGGGCATATTGAGAAAAGAACCGGTAGACCGGTCTTATATCAAGCTAAAGCACGTACTTCTGCTTTGCCCGAATTAACGACTGAACAAGAAGCCTTTGATAAATTAGTCGGCTACAATGCCTCTTTGAAAGTCATGATTCAACAAGCTAAAGCGGCTATTTTATACCCACCAAGAGGGTTGCATACGATTATCTTCGGTGAAACCGGTACGGGTAAGACCCTATTTGCTGAATGCATGTATCAATTTGCCTTAGAGTCTCAAGTTCTATCAAAAGACGCTCCTTTTGTTTCCTTTAATTGTGCAGACTATGCACAAAATCCGCAGTTGCTTTTTGGCCATATCTTCGGTGTGAAAAAAGGCTCTTATACTGGAGCGACCGAAGATCGAACAGGTTTGATGCACCAAGCGGATGGCGGTATTTTATTTCTTGATGAGATTCATCGGTTGCCACCAGAAGGACAAGAGATGTTGTTTACATTTATTGACAAAGGCGTTTATCGTCCTTTAGGTGAAAGCAGCCAAACTCAAACAGCCAGCGTTCAAATTATAGGTGCCACAACTGAAAATTCAGAAGTCTTATTGGATACGTTCAATCGCCGAATTCCAATGACGATTACCTTACCGCCTTTAGCAGAACGGACTATTGAAGAGCGTTACGAATTAGTTGCCGCTTTCTTGCAACAAGAAGCCCAACGATTAAATCAAAAAATTGTTATCGAGCGAGAAGTATTGCTAGCCTTTATGCTTTATCCAGCTAAAGCGAATATTGGCCAGGTTCAACGGGATTTGAAATTAGTCTGTGCAAAAGCTTTTTTACATTACCGAACGCATCAAACGGACTGCTTAAGAAGTACCCAACAAGATTTGCCTTTAGCTGTCCAAAAAGGCTTATTGCTAGTTAAAGAAGCACCTGAAAGACTCAATCAATTGGTTGATCGCCACCAATCCCATTTTTCTTATGTTCCAACCAGTCAAAAGACAGGGACGGATAAAAATCTAGACTCAGATATGAGTGTCTATAATGCGATTGAAGAACGCGTTGAAGAAGCTTTGAAAATGGGTTTACTAAAAGAAATTGAATTAGAAGGATTTATTCAAAACAACTTGCCACACTACTTTAATGATTACCTAGAAAAATTATCGCTATCTGATATTCATCAAGAACTCGTTCCAATAGATATCAGAAAAGTAACAGAAAAATTATACGATTTTGCAGAAAAAAAACTTGAACGAACCTATCCTTCAAAATCACGGTTTGCTTTTTCATTGCATTTACAAAGTACGATTGAGCGCATTAAAGAAAAACGACCGATTGTACACCCTGATTTGAATAGTGTCCGAAAAAATTATTCGAAAGAATTTCAAGTAGCCATTGATTTATCAGCGATGATCGAACAGCAATTCGGGATTGATATTCCATTTGATGAAATTGGTTTTATCACGATGTTCCTAACACTAGAAGCACAAGAACCTGAAAAAACAGCAGCGAATCAAGTGGGTGTAGTGGTCATCATGCATGGAAAATCAACGGCTAGTAGCATGCTTGAAACGGCACAAGACTTACTGGATACAAAAGTAGGTGTAGCACTTAATATGCCACTGACTGTTAAAGTAAAAGAGATGTATGAAACAGTTAGACAAACCATTGTAGCCAATAAAGTCCTCTATGAACACGGCTTATTGTTGCTAACAGATATGGGCTCTTTGAATGCTTTTGGAGGCATGCTTGCACAAGAATTAGGCTTGGACGTTCGCACTCTTTCGATGACGAGTACACCTATCGTTTTAGAAGCCATCCGGATGGCCAGTATCGGAAGACAATTAGAAGACATTTACCAAAATTGTCGCATGGCAATGACTCTTGAAGAATCCATGAACGAACCCCTCCAAGAAGAAAAGCAGCCAGCACTGATTGTTTCCTGTTTTACTGGTGAGGGAGTAGCAAAGAGAGTAGAAGACCGGTTGAAAAAGGTCATGGATACGACACACTTGGCCATTATTCCTTTGCAGTTCTTGCAGTTAGAAAAAATGAAACAGCAAATAGATCAATTGGCGGAGCAATATACAATCAAAGCGATTATTGGAACCGTTCCAGTGGACTATCAAAATATTCCCTACTATACAGCCTATGAAGCCTTTGATAGGAAAAAAATGGTAGAAATAAAAAATCAAGTTGAGGAATGGCCTTTGGATAAAATAAGCCAAACCTTGACTGGAGCATTGAAAGAAGTCGGTTCTATCAGTCGATTAGTAGGAAATTTGCAACAAGTTATTCAACAACTAGAAGTCGACCTTTATTTAGTTTTACCAGTAGAAGTAAAAGTAGGTCTAATCTTGCATCTAGCTTTTCTAATGGAAAGCATAAAAAATGGCAAAGAAGAACGAGCTTTCCTAGATAAAGAACATTACTTGATGAAATACCCACTTGTTGTAAAAAAATTAAACCAACTACTCATTCCGTTAGAAGAAGATTATCAGTTGAGCATTTCACAAGATGAACAAGCTTATTTAATTCAAATGATTGTAGAAAATCAACTGACGAACTAAAATAAATAGAAAATCTACACAGTAAAGACTACTGTGTAGATTTTTTTGTTAGTGTGTATGAAATGAAACGGTAAGAAAGCGTTGACAGATAACGATTTCACTAAAGATAAAGTTGGCACGCTATTTGCATTATATAAGGTGTAGGAACAAAAAAATGAGATGGAGTGATAATACATGTCAAAGAAAACAATTATGTTAGTTTGTTCAGCAGGTATGAGTACGAGTTTATTAGTAACTAAAATGGAAAAAGTGGCTGCAGAAAGAGGAATCGATTCTGATATTTTTGCCGTATCAGCATCAGATGCAGATAACAACATGGAATCAAAAAATGTTGACGTTTTATTATTAGGACCTCAAGTCCGCTTTATGAAAGCTCAATTTGAGAAAAAATTAGACGGCAAAGGTATTCCGTTAGAAGTTATCAACATGCAAGATTACGGCATGATGAATGGCGAAAAAGTTTTAGACCAAGCTCTAAGATTGATTGATGAAGCAAAGTAAAAGAAACAGTAGTGAAAGGAAGTTATCCATTGGAAAATCAAGAAAATTTACAACTCATTATGGGACTCATTATTAATGGAGGAAATGCTAAAAGTGATGCAATGGAGGCTATTCATGCCGCTAAAGTATCAGATTTTGAACTAGCTGACCAAAAATTAAAAGATTCAGATAAAGGCCTTGTTGAGGCACATCGCTCACAAACGTCTATGCTAACAGCAGAAGCATCAGGAGAAAAAACTGAACTAAGCTTATTGTTGATTCATGGTCAAGACCACTTAATGAACGCTATCACTTTCCGTGACATGGCATCAGAAGTAGTAGATGTTTACAAAAAAATGGCTGGCGTAGCAATCGATTAAAAAAGAATAACACTCCCTCTAAAGTGAAAGCACTTTAGGGAGTGTTTTTTTGACAAAAAATAGTAAAAGTAAATGAAAGTGATGGGCAATCGATTGACTAAGTAAGCGTTTTCCAGGACAATGGAGTAAGAGGTAAACTAAACAGGTGAGGATGAGCTAATATGCTTAAAAACGGTTTGTTTATTATGGTGGTAGGATTCATTGCTCTTATTCTAGGACTGGCTAATACAGATAGCTATCAACCCATTACTTTAATTATAGGAATTGCTCTGACAATCGCTGGATCTATGATGTACCATTGTGGAGAAAGAAAAGAAGAGTAATATCTAAAAAAGAGTCTTCTTTTACTTCATGTATAAGACTTTTGTCGACCAGTATAACTATATTTTAATTCACTTGCTATTTGTTTCAGAATATTGTCAGTTTGTTAAACTAAACTATCTTATATAAATAATGAAAGAAGGACGCTAATGATGGCAGAAAAGAAAGATTCCAAACAATCTCCCAATAAAACTGGAGGTCCAGTAGTAAAAACAGGTCCAACAGCGGGTCAAAATAGGAGCAGAAACAATGATGGATCATGGAGAGGAAAACGCTCAGATACCGGCTCTACCAGAAAATAGAAGGTAGAAGAAATAAAAAATAGAAGAAAGGCCACTGCTTTATTTCAGTGGCCTTTCTTTTTGGATAAAACGGTTTTAAAAGACAACCTATCTTTTGAAAGGATAAAAAATGATTTCATTTATAATAACTCTGAATTCACCTATTCTATAGTGTTTCTTAGTGAAAAAAACACTAGTAATTCAAAAATCACATGACAGTATACTATTATACGTTAGATTAAAATATAAAAACTTCTCTTTAAGTAGTAGACTTTTAATAGTCGCTACTTAGAGAAGAGTTTTTATTAATCCTTGAATATCACTATACTACTGGTGTCCATTTTTTATTTAACTTTATGACCTGGACTATTCTAGAATTAAAAGCAGGTTCTAATGTAATAGAAAAAGGTTCACCGACACTAAGAAAAGGATTACTAATGTGGAAAATCTCTTTAGTAAGCTCTATATCTTCAAGTGTCAATTCACGCTTGAAGTAGTCTTTTGCAAGTGCTAAAGCAAATTTGTCTATAGAGGGAATATTTATGTTAATCTCTAAATCGTCATCTTGGAAAAACATATCTTTATCCACATTAAATAATTTAGCATTACTCAGTTCAATATTTTTTAGTTCAATGGGAGCAAGGCCCCCCATTAAAATATAATATAATTGATAATTATTGTCGACTGCTTCAATTAAGCGTATCGTGTGTTCGGGAGCAGTATTTCCAACACCATCAAGAAACTCAGCACCCTCAGCAGAGATAGAAAAATGGTTATCAGGAAATAAAGATTTCAGAGCTTTTTTAATACTGTTATTTTCTGATAAGTATATTTTATAATCTTTCTTATAGTGTTCCATATATTCCGTATCTCCTATATTTGATCGTAAGGTGTTAAACATAGTAACGGAATTATCACTAGGATAGAGCTGGAAATAACCATTAGTCATTTCAGAGGCATTAAGATTTAAAAATGTTCCTAGAGCGTAAAGTCCTTGCTCATTGGGTGTTAGTGATTTATATTTATTGTATTTTTTACGCGTAGAATTAAAAAAAAGTGCTTGAGTAGTCATATGTATCGAGTCCTTTCTGAGCTTAAATGAGAAGAGCGATACAAAAAGTATCAAAAGATACCCCTAGTAGAAATAAATGAATAGACTATTAATTTCTCAACGCTAAACCATAGTACCTATATAACATAATACATGTAATTAATAGGAAAATCAAAGAGCATTAAAAAGTAAGTATTATTATTAGTTTTTTTCGTCCCCTTTTTTCAATAGCCCATTTATTTTTATTCATAGAATAGACAAGTTGATAGAATCAATCATGCGAATTGTCTAAAATAAATCAATAGTGGACAGCTGTGTAATAAATAACCGACAACTTGTAATGTTTAAACTAGGAATAGACAAGTAGACTATGATTTGTTTTTATCTTGTCTATTTAATTAGAAAGTACCGATTACTAGGTGTCTCATTGAGATATAAAAAAATCTCCCACAAATAGATGTAGGAGATAAGCAGTAAAACGATATGGTCCTAGAGAGGTTCGAACTCCCGACCTAACGTTTAGGAAACGTTTGCTCTATCCAGCTGAGCTATAGGACCGATTCAATACGTTAGTTATCTTCTCACGCTTTGCATTATTTGTCTAGTACTATTTAAAAGTAAAGAAGACCCAAGTAACGAAGAAGTTACTTGAGTCTTCTTTATAGAGTAAAGATTTAAGCCCAATCGCCATTACGGAAGATAGGAACGATGCTGCCATCTTCACGAATACCGTCAACGTCCATTTTATCTGAACCAATCATGAAGTCCACGTGAACATTAGAGCGATTCAAGCCAGCTTCTTTTAACTCGTCTTCAGACATCTCTGTTCCGCCAACTAAACTAAAGGCATAAGCAGATCCTAATGCTAAGTGGTTAGAAGCATTTTCATCAAATAAAGTATTGAAGAAAGTGATACCAGATTGAGAAATAGGAGAAGGATCAGGAACTAATGCAACTTCACCTAAGCGAGCAGCTCCTTCATCTGTTTGGATTAACTGTTTCAAGACGTCTTCGCCTTCACCAGCAGTAACACTGACGACTTTACCATCTTTAAAAGTAAATTCCATATCCATCAATGTGTTTCCAGCGTAACTTAACGGTTTCGTACTTCTAACGACACCATCAACACGATTAGCATCAGGAGCAGTAAAGACCTCTTCAGTAGGCATGTTGGCCATGAAACGTTCGCCACGAACATTATCACTACCAGCACCTTCCCAAAGGTGGTTAGCCGGTAAACCGACGATTAAGTCAGTTCCTGGAGCAATGTAGTGTAAAGCAGTAAATTGCTCTTTGTTCAATTCATTAGCTTTTTCATTTAACGTAGCATCTTTTTTCTCCCATGTTGCAATAGGGTCTTCATCAAAAATATGAACCGCCTTAAAGATAGCTTCCCATAATGCGTCAACTTGTTCACTAGTTGTTGCTAAATCAGGAAAAACTTTTGCTGCCCATTTATCACTAGCTGCTGCTGCAACAACCCAACTCACTTTATTAGCTTGTGTTGCTTTCCGTTGCTCACTTAAAGCTTTGCCGTTTGCTGTTTGGAAAGCAGCGATTTTTTTACTATCTAGACCAGCTAATGCATCCGGATCAGAAGAAATTAAGCTGATACGACTAGCCCCTTTAGCAACTAAAGCCAAAGACTCATCTATTTTGTATTGTGGAATATCGGTTAAGATTTCCTCAGGTGTATGTTCCATTTGCTCACGATTAATGATGTCGTCAACCCATTTTACAATGACTTCAACAGCACCTAAAGCATAAGCTTTTTTAGTGATTAAGCGTACCAACGGAGCTTGATCAACTGCAGCTTGTAAGACAACGGTGTGTCCTTTTTGAACATTGACTCCTGTTCGAACAATCGCTTCAGCGTATTTAGTTAAAAGTTCATCAAAATTTGTTAGTGTCATTTGATTTATTCCCCCTGTAGTGTAATAGTTATTTATTTTTATCTTAATAATCATAGCATAAGAAGCGCATTCATACAATTTGTTGAATTCTAAAAACAATAAAAAATAGTTAAAAATAGAAGGTGAGTCTGGGCGATCTATTTTAGTGATGAGTCAAAGTGAGGTTTATTTTGATATTCATTGATTCGTTCATCGATAATGCGCCCCTCTTCTATAATAAGTGCATCAGCTAAAACAACGTTTGGACGATTTTCAATGAGGCCATCAATGTATTTAGCTGTTTCATGAGAAATGGCACTTGAAGCTGAACGGTAAAAAATAGTTGGAGTATGATCAACGGCATAATGAACCACGCCATCTACTTCATAGATAGGATGTTTTAAAGAAGTAGGAACGGTCGATTCAATAGCCCCATTCTCATCACAGCTAACATCAATAATCATTGTGCCAGGTTTTAATGTTTTCAAATCTGCTCGATACACAATATGGTCAGTACGCGTTGTATCCCACAATAGCGCATTAACAATAACATCAAATTCAGCCATTTCTTTTCTGAATAAAGTTTCTTGACGACGATTAAAGACTTTTACATTCGCTCCTAAGCCAATTAAAATACGCAAGGCCCCTTTAGCTGTATTGCCTCTTCCGATAAGTGCCACTTTAGTATCATAAGGCATCATCCCGTGTAATTGATAGGCATGCATGACAGCTGCTTCACCAGCTAATTCATTGCTGCGCCAGTAACAATGCCGGTTATCTTCATACATATCTTCCCAAGCATAGGCAGAAAGTTTATTTTCTACTAAAATATTTGTAATTTCTTTGCTTTGAACAGCGTGAATCCAGCCAAAAAGAGTCTGACCAGCACGCAAATCTTTTAAAAAAGTTGAGTCGCCAATTTTAGGATCACAAATAATATCCTGCTGCAAAGCGATTTCTCTTGAGACAATTTGGCAACCCAAAGCAGCGTATTCAGTATCTGAAATAGATAAATCGCTTCCATAGTTCTTTTCGAAAAACAATAGTTCCTTGTGTCTTAATTGAGCAATATCTTTCGGCAATAAAGCAATTCGCTTTTCACCATCTTTATAGCTGTTAACAAACCCAATAGATTTTAATTTTTCTCTAAGCATGTTCCAAACCTCCTGTGAGTGATCATCATGTATAAAAAAGACTGACACAATACCTTATTGTCTCATTAAAAGCAGCTAGTTACAAATAAAACCAGAAAAAGCAAGATAAGGTAGATTTTATGAGAAGATTTTAATAGGAGCAATCAAATGTTTGGATGAGTGTTGATTTAAAGAAAAGAAAAGCGTATTCTGAATAGAGTACAGACTAAAATACTTTTTTTTTTATGACATTAGTGATAAAATAGTTTAAAGCTGAACAGAGGGGAAGCTGTCCAGTGAAAAAAACAATATTGTACATGCGAATATCCGTTAGATAAAGACGAGAGAAAGCAGTCAGTGAGTATGTCAAGTCAGGTAATAAGTACGAATAAGTGTAGCCACCTTCGATGTCCATCAGGTTGGTTCAAAAAGTGAAGTCCAACTATAAGCAAATGCTAATAGAACTAGGGTCAATGATAACAAAAAGAAAAAAGAGGTGAGCCAAGATGGCCAGAAAAAAAACAATTTTAAAATCACATATTCTTGATACAGCATATGCAGTTGTAAAAAAAGAAGGTTTTGAAGGATTTACAGCTAGAAATATCGCAAAAACAATGGATTGTTCAACTCAACCAATTTATTTAGAATTTAAAAATATGGATGATTTAAAAAATGAGCTTTATGTAAAAATAAAAGACTATTTGACTGAAACAATTTTTGCAAACGATCGATCAGAGGACCCTATTTTAAATATATGCCTCAACTTTGTCCATTTTGCAAAAGATGAGCCAATTTTCTTCAAAGCATTATTTTTAGAAAATCATTTGGAACCTAAAAAAATGCATAACCTCCCATATGAGGAAATGCTAAAAGCTTTTGAAGACCAAGCGCAAACAAATTCACTAAGTGAAGCTGAAAAAAGAGTCCTATTTGAAACTATTTGGATCAGTGTTTATGGTACAGCTGCTCTTTTAGCACAAAATCTAATCGAATTAGATGAAGTTGCTTTAAAAAATAGCTTAGAAAAAAAGATTAACGAGTTAATCAACTAAAAAAGAATAACCGCAATCCTTTTAAGAGGGATTGCGGTTATTGTTTTATAAAGAAGCGACTTTATCTACGAGGGCTTTGGCAAAAGCCTCTAAATTTAGTGTATCTTCTTCATTGGGATCTAGATCAACCTTGACACTTTGGGCGCCTTCGATTGCTCCTATTTGCTTAAATTGATCGGTAAAGTCATCGACAGACTGACAAAATTTTTCATAAAAAGTATCTCCAGAACCATACGTCCCGAATACTTTTCCAGTTAAATCGATTTCAGCAAGTTCTTCATAAAAGTCTACAATCTCATCTGGTAAATTAGCATCATTTCCGTAAGTATAGGTCCCAACAAGGCAAATATCAACAGCTAAGAAATCCTCAGGGTCAGCTTGCATACAATCAACAACTTCAACGTCGACATCTAACTCTTCAAGAGCTTTTTCAATGATAGCAGTACATTCTTCTGTATTACCGGTTAAACTCGCAAAAACAATCATCGCAGTAGTCACTACTGATTCACTTCCTTTCTAAAAACGTTCTTTTATTTACATAAAGTATACCAAACGTCAACGCCATTTCGCAACGCTAATTCAATCAAATAAAGAAGAAAGATAGCCTTTGAAAAGGTGCCTGATAAGCAATAGAATAAGAAAGGTTCACTTTTTAAGAATTTAAGCTTATAATAGAATTGGCTTAAACGCAAAATGAAAAGAAAAGAGGAATAAGAAGTGATTACATTAAAATCAACACGAGAAATAGATGCAATGGCAGAATCTGGCGCGTTATTAGCTAGTATCCATGAAAAATTACGGGACTTTATTAAACCGGGTGTAACTGGAACAGCGATTAATCAATTTTTCCAAGACCACATTGAGGCAGCTGGTGGAATTCCAGAGCAAATCGGTTTTGAAGGATATGAGTACGCTACTTGTGTGAGTGTAAACGATGAAATTTGTCATGGTTTTCCAACAGATAAACCACTAAAAGACAATGATTTAATAAAAGTAGATACCGTTATTAACTTAAAAGGCGCAATGTCTGATTCATGTTGGACCTATGTAGTAGGAGAATCAACACCGGTTATTGATCATCTAATGGAAGTAACAAAAAATGCCTTATACAAAGGAATCGAGCAAGCCAAAGTTGGCAATCGTATTGGCGATATTGGCCATGCAATCCAAACCTATGTAGAATCAGAAAACCTTTCTGTTGTTCGTGAATTTATTGGACATGGAATTGGGCCTACATTACATGAATCACCAGCTGTTCCTCATTATGGCGAAGCCGGTAAAGGATTACGCCTAAAAGAAGGAATGGTTATTACTATCGAGCCGATGGTGAATACCGGAACATGGAAGTCAAAAATGGACAAAAATGGCTGGACAGCCCGTACAAAAGACGGCGGACTAAGCTGCCAATTTGAGCACACACTAGCCATCACAAAAGAAGGCCCAAGAATCCTAACCATGCAAAAGGATTAAGATGTGGAGTGCCAAGTGTAGTTTCGATTCAAAATCAGGAATCTTGCCGGAAATGTTTCATTTCCAAAAAGATTATCTATTTTGACGAGAAACTTTGGTACGTAACTCAATTAGTAAAGATGCGTAGAACTCTGTTCAGCTCTGAGAGGGAAATGAAACTTTACCGCAAGAGGCTATTAGCCTCGAGGATACAGTTGAATTTACCCAAAGAGCTAGAGTTCGAAGCTCAATTATAAAAGATGTGGAGATCAACGGAAGCTTCGACAAGAAAATAGAAAAAATTGAAGAAATCTTTGATTTCAATTATTTTTATCTTTTTCTCGAGAAGCTGTTGATCGAAGCTCAATTAGTAAGAACCGTAGAACTCTGGTCAGCTTCGATAAGAAAACAAGAACCCATCCTTCAGAATTTTTATTTCTGAGGATAGGTTCTTTTATTTTAATGAGCTAGTTAGCCTTATTTTCTTATACCTATTTTTGAATCCTTTAACCAACACTAGTTTTTTTGTGAAAGAATCAGTATAATGAAAAATAGTAGTTAAAAAGGAGTTTAAAAATGACTCAACACATAAGTAAAAAGAAAGAAATCAAAAAAATTAGTTGTATTTTCCGTAAGAAATATAAAGAAGCAGAAATAACAAATTCAGGAGCGATTATCGCTTATTATTTCTTATTGTCTCTCTTTCCATTATTAATTGTTATTGGAAATTTGTTGCCATTATTGAACTTATCACCTGAGACAGTCTACCCGTATCTAGATAAAGCTGTTCCTGCTTATTTAGTAGAAAATCTAAAACCAATTATGGATAAAATTTTAACATCAGGTAGCAATGGAGTTCTTTCTATTGCTGCAATTGGAACACTTTGGTCTGCAAGTCGAGGCATGAATGCATTACAAATCAGCATGAACAAAGCCTATGGTGTTGAAGCTCGTAAAAATTTCATCTTGATTCGTTTAGCATCCATAGCTTTTACCGTTGTATTGATAACAGGTTTGATCCTACTGGTAGCAGTATTTGGTTTTGGCCAATTGATTTTAGAAGAGCTTATTCCCTTATTAAAATTACCTGCTGATTTAATCAATACGTTTCTTAGTTTACGCTGGCCAGTAACACTGTTCACGTTATTTTTCTCCTTTTCTTTATTGTATTATTTTGTTCCTAATGCTAAATTAAATTTGAAAATGGTATTGCCAGGAGCAGTATTCTCTACAGTAGGGTGGATTTTAATCACTCAAGCGTTTACTATTTATGTTGCTTATTTTGCTATAGGGACATTAAGTTATGGTTCAGTTGGAACATTGATTGTGTTTATGCTGTGGTTAAATATGTTAGGTGCATTGCTAACGTTAGGTGCACTAGTTAACGCAACTATTACAGAATACCAAGAAGAAACGATTGAACAATCAAGTAGTCGAGTAGGTAAATATGTTGAAAGAAAATTAAGCAGAAGGTAGAGAGAGTCAACTATTCTTTTGTATTTAGTCTGCCATAACCAATCTGACTAACTAAAAAAAATCGTTTTCCTATTTCTGTGAGAAGTTAGTAAATAACAAGTATAGAAATAGGAAATTAGACTAGGAGAATGCAAGTGATTGCTTTAGTTTTAAGATTTATATTTTTCTTTGTTGTTTTAATTGGTTTTATTCAATTTTACTTTGTGAGATTAAAAATAAAAAGTGAGTTTATACCGGTCATTGTATTCTCTTCGATCGGACTACTGATGTTTTTTGCAGGACTGTTGAATGTTCTCTTAGAAGTTTTGGTTTTATTAGTAGTAGCTAGTTTAACTTATCTCATTTATGCATTTATTACTAAAGAATGGACGGTTAGTTTTTTAACGCCAGGAATGTATTATTTTTTCATTTTCACTGTGTACTTAGCTTTTTTCCTTAATGGAGCTAAATTTGTAGCCTATGATGATTTTTCTCATTGGGGACTAGTAGCTAGAGAAATACTGTCAACTAATAAATTTCCCAATTTTGAGTCTTTGATTGTCTTTCAATCTTATCCAACTGGGAGTGCTTCTTTTATTTATTTTGTAAGTAAACTAATAGGCAACACAGAAGGTGTCATGTTATTTGCTCAAAGTATCCTTGTCGTAAGTGGAATTATTCCTTTATTTGCTTTTATCAATAAGAATAAAGGGATAAGTTATGGCATGATATTTCTTGCAACAACATTTTTTTTAACAAGCAATGTAGGATTTTTAGCTTTATCAGTAGACACACTTTTATCTATTTTAAGTTTGGCTGCATCAGCAATAATCCTTTATTATTTCATTAATGAAGAAAATAAGTGGTTCTATATGCAACTAGTACCGATACTATCATTTTTGATGATAGTAAAAAATAGTGGCATTCTTTTTGTACTAATAAACGGACTCTTATTTTTCTATTGTTCACTTAAATCTGAAAAAAGTCGGCTGAAATCGATAAAGATAGCCCTGTTTTTAGTCGGAATACCTTATTCAGTTAAGTTTTTGTGGGAGAAACACGTTCAACTAGTTTTCTCTAAGGGGTTTGAATCGAAACATGCTATGTCAGCTGAAAATTATAAGACAATTGTTGACCAAAAATCAGTAGCTGACATTCAGTTAATAGTTAAAAAATTTATAGCTAGATCAATAGATATGAGTCAAATAGACATTAAAATAGGGGCGCTTTGCCTACTATTCTTTCTATTAACAGTCTTACTTATAAAATGGAACGTATTGTCGTCTAAAGGAGAAGTTGATTTAGGACTTAAGCTGTTTATTAGTAGTTTAATTTTGTATTATATTTATCAATTGTCCTTATTATTTATGTATCTCTTCTCAATGCCTCTAAGTGAAGCCCTGGTGTTAGCGTCTTATGAACGATACAACATGACGATGATTATGTATATCTATGGTCTCTCTTTACTTTACTTGTTCTTATTGCTAAGTGAAAATAAAATAAGACCATTAAGTTCTCCTTCTAATGGAATAGTCCTGTTTTTTTGTATACTCGTACTAGTCTTACCCGTTTATTGGAAGTACCCAATAGAAAAGAGCTTGTTTATCAAAGGGGAATATAGTCAAAATGACAGAAAGATAGTAGAGACAGTTTTTAATAAAAATAACTTATCAAAAGATGAAAAGTACCTGATTTATCTTTCAGATCAACCTGAAATAAACTGGGCTTCTTATTTTTATTATGTATCACTTTATGCACTGCACTCTGCCGATATAAAAATGATCACAAATGAGACAATTAATGAAATAGATTTAACTACTGTTAAAACTAATCTCATTATTTTGAGAGATGACGTATTAATGAATGAAAAACTAAAAAGTAAGGGTATAGTAGACTATACAGAAATAGTCACTTTAAATTAGGAGTAGAAAAAATGAAAAACACATTAGTTTTAATCCCTGCATTAAATCCTACTGGGTCATTGATTAGCTATGTAGATGAGTTAATTAAAGAAAATTTCGACCTTATTTTAGTTATCAACGATGGCAGTTCAGATAAATATCAGTCTATCTTTATTGAATTAACTAAAAGGAAAGAAGTAACCGTTCATAGACATATCGTCAATCTAGGTAAGGGTAGAGCATTAAAGAATGGCTTTAATTATTTTATGAATTTAGTTGAAGAAGCAGATTTTTCAGGAGTTATAACAGTAGATTCAGATGGGCAACATTCAGTCGAAGATGTTATAAGAATCAGAGAAGTGTTGACTACAACCTCTCATTCATTGATACTAGGTTCTAGAAATTTTGATCAATCAACGGTTCCTTTTAAAAGTAAATTTGGCAATAAATTAACCAGTAAGGTTTTTCAGCTACTTTATGGGATAAGATTAATGGACACTCAAACGGGTCTACGAGCGTTGACGACAGATTGTGTGGCGTCATTTATTCCATTAGCAGGCGAACGTTTTGAGTATGAAACAAATATGTTGATAGAAGCTGCACATGCAAAAATCCCCATACAAGAGATAGAAATTGAGACAATTTATATGAACGACAATAGCGAAACACATTTTGATCCAATTAACGACTCGCTAAAGATATATGGTGCGCTGTTTAAAACATTTTTCAACTATATGGCTTCTTCTATGCTGTCCTTTAGTATCGATATAGCGATGTTTCAGTTCTTCATCCTGTCACTCAATATGGGGGCAAGCAGTAAAATTGTACTAGCGACTGTCGGAGCTAGAATTAGTTCTTCTTTATTTAATTATTTGACCAATAAAAAAATAGTCTTTAAAGATAAATCCAATCATGCTAGTGTATTTTGGAAATATTTTGGATTAGTCATGATTCAAATGCTCAGCTCAGCACTTTTAGTAGCGCTACTGTATTCTATACTACAAATAAATGAGACAGGCATTAAAGTTGTTGTAGACTCGTTATTATTTTTTGTTAGCTTCAGAATACAAAAAAGACAAATTTTTAATGGATAGTCTAAAAAATAAACGAGTAGAGTGAACCGGATGTGTGGTTTATCCTACTCATTTATTATGGCATTCATTGAGCCTGCTACAAGATTAAGTCTGACTGAAAAGTCCGGACTATGCTATAATGATGCAGTCATTTAAATTAATTGTATTTTATTAAGAAGGAGTTCAAACGATGATTGATGTGTCTATCATTATGCCAATTTATAATGTTGAACGCTATTTAGAACGAGCGATAAAGAGTGTCTTAAACCAAACCCATAAAAATATCGAACTGATTCTTGTAAATGATGGATCGCCTGACCAGTCACTTCAGCTTTGTCTTTACTACAAAAAAGAAGACAAGCGAGTCTGCGTGATAGATCAAAAAAATACTGGGGCAGGTTATGCACGAAATGCAGGTCTAGCTAAAGCTAAAGGCGAGTATATTTACTTCGTAGATCCGGATGATTACATTGAATCGAATCTAATAGAAGACAATCTAAAAATAGCTCAAAAAACTGCAGCGGATTTAGTTGTGTTTGGATTTTTTGAAGAAACAACTAGCAAAGACAACAGTTCAACAAATAAAGTACATACGCCTAAATTTCCTTCTTCAGCTACGGCAAGTCAGTTTAGAGAACAATTTAAGGCCTTTTATTTTTTTACACCCTATGCCTTATGGAATAAATTGTACAAACGTCAGTATCTACTAAATCATGTTATTCAATTTTCAAATCAAAAAATTGGAGAAGATGCTTTATTTAACCTACAAGTTTATCGTCAAATCGAAAAGGTTGAAGTCAATCAAAAGGCTTATTACCATTATATTTTCAGACCGAACTCAGCGGTAAATCATTATTTGACAGATCGCTTTAAACAAGAATACACTGTAGCAAGTCGTTTTGAAGAATTAGTGAATGAATGGCAAATAAGTCAAAGCAATCAAGCCTTAATAGATAGAGAATATTGGAATACGATTTATTTAGAACTAAAAAATCTTTCCTCAACGAAATGCCCATTAAAAAAGAAAGAAAAAATAAATGTCCTAGAAACAATAATGAACGATAAAAAGCTGCTAAACGCTGTAAAAGCTTTAGATAAGCAAGCTGAAAAAAATAGGTTTGTAAAAGCCTTAGTCTATTTAATGAAGCACAAAAAATATGCTCAAGCACTTAGTTTGATGCAATTGCGAACACGTCTGGGAGAAAAGTCCCAAAAGGGATTAACCATACTGAAACAAGTGGGCTATAAAAAAGGAGTGTAAAGACTGTGAACCTGATTGATGAATTTAAAAAAGGGGTGCTGTACAGTGCAATTGGAAAGTACTCCAATGTCATTGTCCAACTTCTGGTCCAAGCCATTCTTTCGAGGCTCCTAACTCCGAAAGAATACGGAGTTGTTGCGGTAGTCAATGTTTTTCTAGTGTTTTTCCAACTGTTAGCTGATTTCGGAATCGGACCGGCTATCATTCAAAATAAACAATTGACTAAAAAAGAAATCAACAGTATTTTTGTTTTTTCTTGTTACTTAGCTATCGTATTGGGTTTAGTCTTCATGGCTTTAGGTTACCCAATCAGTTTGTTTTATAAGGATGCAATCTATATTCCGATTAGTCTAGTTCTTGGTGTCTGTGTGTTCTTTTATGGAATCTTAGTTGTCCCACAAAATATGCTTTTAAGAGAAAAGAACTTTATGGCCGTTAATATTGTAACCGTTGTTGCAAACGTCCTTTCAGGTGTCGTTTCAATTGTTTTGGCATTTGCTGGTTTTAGTTACTATTCATTGATTATCAGCAATACACTGAAAGCCGCTTTTTTATTTTTTGTTTTTTACTTTAAAACAAAATTAACAGTAAGTTTTAGATTGGATTTAAATCCGATTAAGAAAATTTTTTCTTTTTCAAAAAATCAATTTATTTTTAATTTCATTAATTATTTTTCAGGAAATTTAGATAAAATTCTAATTGGACGGTTTTTTTCAACAAGTTCATTAGCTTATTACGATAAATCTTATCAATTGTCCTTATATCCCAACCAAATTTTGACGAATGTGATTTATCCAGTCATCCAACCGATTATGTCTGATTATGAGACGCGAATGGATAAAATAAAGCAAGTTTACTTGCTGCTCACACGCTTTTTAGGAACAATTGGTTTATCACTTTCAATCTTTTTGTTTTTTTCTGCGAAAGAAATTATTCTCTTTTTGTTTGGGGGACAATGGGGTGGAAGTGTAGCAACTTTTCAAATTTTAGCTTTTTCTGTTTGGATTCAGCTCATTCTAACAATTACAGGCGCTATTTTCCAATCAGCTAATCGGACAGATTTGTTATTGGTTTCAGGTGTGTTAACAGCTATAACCAATATCACAGCAATGGTTGTAGGGATTTATTCAGGGAAGATTGAGACAGTCGCTTTACTACTAGTTATAGCCTTCACACTCAATTTTTTACAGACAAATTATCTCTTGATGTATAAGCTGTTTGATTCAACCTATTTAGAATTTTTTAAGATATTAATCAAGCCAGCGTTAATGGCTGGATTCCAAGCTGTTGGCTTTTTATTGCTTCCAACACTGCCTTTTTCAAATTTTATTAATTTAGTCATAAAAAGTCTGATTTTTATTCTTATCTTTGGTGTAGGACTGATTGTTACAGGAGAAATGAAAGCAATCAAAGACATACTAGCAAAAAGAAACTAGTTTAGTGTTTAAAAGGAGTTTACTAATGAAAAATAATCCACTCATCTCGGTAATTGTACCGGTTTACAACGTCGAAGAGTATATCGAGGAATGCCTTGATTCAATCATCAATCAAACTTATCAAGAACTGGAGATTATTATAGTAGAAGATGGCAGCATGGATAAGAGCCGAGAAAAAATACAACCTTACCTGAGTGATAATCGGATAAGGTTTATTGAACAAAAAAATAAAGGCCTGTCAGGAGCACGCAATACAGGTATGGCCAAAGCAACTGGTACATACATACTATTTGTCGATTCAGATGATTACATTGATGTAGAAATGTTAGCTAAACTCGTTCCTATGATGGAAGAAAACCAACTTGATCTAATTCGTTTTAATGGGATGGCTTTTACTGATGGAATGGAAAAGACGATTAATCAAAAATATTATGACTTTAGCCATCGTTTGATAGAAAATCACATTTATAAAGGAGACAGTTTCAAAGCAAATAGCAGAACTTTTGTTTCACCGGTTTATTTGTATCTAACTAAGCGCTCTGTATTGACCGAAAATCAGTTGACCTTTAGAGAAGACCTGATTCACGAAGATGAATTATTTACGCCACAAGTGTTTATTCATATAAAAACGATGATGTATGTCAATGCTTTCTATTATTATAGAAGATACAGAGAGAATTCTATTATGACGATACAAACACCTGCACAACTCCAGCGATCATTTGATTCCTATCTTAAGATAGGCAAAGAACTAGAAGCGCACTACAAGAATAAAGAGTATACAAAAGCACAAAAAAAACTCATTAAAAGACAGCTACTGTCTATTTATAATGGTCTAAAAGAAAGTAAACTAGCACAAAATCAATCCATTCATTCCTTTAAAACGCTTTCTCTATTAGATAAAAGCTATTTGAACATGCAAAAGTACTGGCATAAAATAAAATAGTATCGGTTTGACGAATAGAACGATGACTAATTCCTTACAAATAAATCCTACCACTTTTACATTCATATTTGATATAATCGTAAAAGTAAGCTTATTAAAAATATGGTACAATAACCGTAGCTTGATTCTTTGTAAAAAACGGAAGGTGGAAAAGCGTTGGAAAAAACTTCCTTACTGAGTAAATGGAAACAGCTAAACGACTCTCACAATGAAAAATGGAGTACGATTTTATTGTTTTTATTGAGTAGTTCATTTGCTTTGACAGACTGGATGTTTGGTATTTTTACTTTTACAGAATACGTCTTTTTGTTTATAGGAGGCTGTTTAGTCATTAGTGCCCATTACCAAATCAAATTAAACCAATTAAAATGGATTTTACTAATAATAGGAGTTATCCTAGTAAATATTCTCATTAACGAGTTAAACAATGAACCATTTGTCTTAAAAGTCGGTTTAGCCGGTTTAATTAAAGTAACCTTTTATCTTATGGTAAACGTAGGACTCTATAATTACGTAATGAACTATGGACTAGAAGAAAAATTATTAAAAATGATGAACAGCGTGGCAGTTGTCGTTGGGATTATTGGAATATACATAACGATTGCGTTATATTCTGATGGTTTACTGCCATACGAATTTTTTTGGACATATACGCGAACAGACGTATTAAGTTATAGTTTCAATGCAATAGAAAATCTGGTTCGAACGAGAAGTGTTTTTTCAGAACCTTCTTACCTAGGGTATTATTTGACGATCATTATCGGAATGAATTTATTTAATAAACGATACATCGCTATTCCTACTTGGATGACGCTGTTCTTAACATTAACCGTTATTTTGACTTTCTCGTATAGTTCTATCGCAGTTTTAGTGTTCATTTATCTGATGCACTTTATCAGTCTGGATAAAATAAAAGAATTTAGATGGGTTAAGACCTATTGGCTCTACGTTGGAGTTTTTGCAACAGTGCTTTTTGTTTCTAAAGATATTATTTATCAAACAATTATCAAACGAACCATTGATATCATCAATGGAAAAGATTTTTCAGCACTATTTAGAATTGTAAAAAGTTGGGACTATGTAAATAAAGACCATTTATTTATGGGGAACGGAATAGGTCACACGCCATCAATCTGGAATATTTATGCCTATATATTATCTGATTTAGGCTTGATAGCGTTTATCTTAGTTTGTTTATTCAGTTTATACTTGGTCTTAACAAATTATAAGATGGGTATCCTATTTATTGTTTTAAACTTCCAAAAAGGCGGGTATCTTTCTTCAGCTTTTTGGATTTACCTATTGCTGTTGCTTATTTATGTAAAAGCAACTAAAAAAACAAGAGTGAATCTTAAATGAGTAACCAATAAGTAGAGTGGTTACTGACTCAGTAAAAATTAATTGAAGAGAATCTATCTAGCTAAACATTAGTTCGATAGATTGGATGGAGGAAAAGAAACATGTCCCAAGGAGAAAAATTTAGTAAAACAAAAAAAATAGTCATAGTGATGGTAGATGTTTTGTTATTCCACCTATCTATTCTTTTCTCTTTTTATATCCAATTTAAAGAAAACATCCCAGACTATAACTTTGTCGCATATACAAGTTCATTTAGTTATATTATGGCCGTATTTATTTTTTTAAATATTTTATTTGGTGTTTATATTTTGTACAATAAGTCACTCATTGATTTTTTGTATATTACTATTATCGTTCAAGTGATTATGACAATCGCCATCATGGCCGTCACGTTTGCTGGCCGTTGGTTTACTTTCCCTAGATCCGTTTTAGTCTATACCTTAATCGTTAGCACGGTTATTTTATTTATTTGGCGAGCAATTGTCTACCTCTTGTACATTAAACTAAATGGAACAAAACAAGTGATGCTTGTAGGAACGAAAGAAAAAGTGCATTCTGCTTATCAAAACTTTGCTTCTGCTAAAAATGAACGACACAAAGTAAAAATAGTTGTAGTGGATCACTATTATGAAAATATTAAAGCGAATATTGATGAGATAGATATTGTCTATCTTGCTAGTCAGATACAAGAAGAAGAAAAGATAAAAATTTATGAATTATTAATTAAAAATGAAAAAAAATTATTCTTAAATACAAGTTTTGAGAATATTGTAATGGTGAATCCAAATATTATGAACATAGAAGATGAGAGCATTATTGAAATTTCTGACTTTAAAATACCAGGTGAAGATGATTTTATCAAACGAGTGGTAGATATTTTATTTTCTGCTGTTCTATTAATACTCACTTCGCCAATTATGTTGATAACGGTCATTTTAGTTAAACTAACATCAAAAGGACCAGCTTTTTACAGCCAAGTCCGCATTACTCAAGGTGGCAAAGAATTTAATATTTTAAAATTTAGATCAATGGCTGCAACAGCTGAAAAAGATTCAGGACCGGTGCTCGCTTCATCAAGTGATACAAGAATTACGCCAATTGGTAAATATCTAAGAGCGTTACGCATAGATGAATTGCCTCAATTATTCAATGTACTAAAAGGGGAAATGTCTGTAGTTGGACCTAGACCAGAGCGCCCATTTTTTGTGGATCAATTTCAAGAACAAAATCCAGCTTATTACTTGAGACACAATGTTCGTGCCGGAATTACTGGCTATGCACAAGTTTATGGAAAATATGCATCTGATTTTAATAGCAAGTTAAATTTTGATTTAATTTATATCAAGAAGTACAGTTTCTTTTTAGATACTAAAATTATGCTTCAAACCATTAAAATTTTATTCGATAAAGTTTCTTCCAAAGGCTTAGAAGAAGGTGAAGCACCAAAAGAAATTCCAAAAGAAATTATTCTGTTAGATTAAATAAGATTGCGAGGGGAAAAATGTGACTAAGCCTTTTTTTAGTATTGTGATGCCGGCATATAATTGTGAAAAGACAGTTGGATCGACGATTGAAAGTTTAAAAGCACAGACCTTTGCTGATTTTGAATTAATCATTGTTAATGATGGCTCAAAAGATGAGACTCAACAGGTGGTGGAACAGTATGCAACAGCGGACAAGCGAATAGCCGTTTTGTCTATTGCTAACGGAGGTCCTGGTAATGCTAGAAACCAAGGGATCACACAAGCACAAGGCAAGTATTTATTATTAGTTGATGCCGATGATGCTGTCGCATCGACGACTCTTGAAACCTACGCAACGTATTTAAACCAGCATGAAGATGTTGATTTAATGATCTCATCTTATGAGATGCAAGTGATGGATAAAAATGAAGTAGTAGATCGTCGAGTAGTTAAAGCTCCTTCTCAACTGTTAGAAACACATCAAGAGTTTTTAGCAGCCATTTATCCGTTAATGAACAAACAACTCATGTATGTTATTTGGAATAAAGTCTTCCGTTTAGATACTATAAAGAAATTCGATGTCGAATTTCCTAGTTATAAAAGTTGTGAAGACCGATTGTTTAATATTGCCTATTTTGAGCACGTTACGAAGTGTTTAGTTGTTGACGACGTTTTGTACCACTACACATTCGATGGTAAAAATAGTTTAACCAATCAATATCTACCCAATAAATTTGAGACATTTGTTGAATTTTATCAAGAACTAGTAAACTTGACAACACTGAATGAAGAGGGCTCGAGTGCGTTATTCTTAAAAGGTGTGATGTCTTGTATTATTCCTTTTCATAGTCAGGGTTGCCCATTGAGTTATCGAGAGAAGATTGCTCATACGAAAGCAATTGTTACGCATCCAGCAGTCTTAAAAGCGGGTAATCAAACCCTAACAGATACAAAAATACGACTAATAATGAAAGCTTTATTCAAGACAAAATCAGCGTACTTAAATTATTACGCTTCAAAGGCGATGTATCTCATTAGTACAATTTCACCAAAAACAATTGAAAAGTTTAAACGCCAATTTTAAATAAGAGGAGGCTAGTCTATGCAAGAACCAATAAGAGTCATGCATTTCCAAGGAAGAATGGGCCAAGGTGGTGCAGAAACATTCATGATGAATGCTTACCGCAATATTGATCGCAGCAAAATTCAATTTGATTTTTTAATTTATGAAGATTTTAAGGATGTTACTCCTTATCATCAAGAAATAAGCGCATTAGGCGGAAATATTTATGTTGTACCTAATCCTAACAAACATATTTTTGCTTATATTAAAACAGTAAAAAAATTGCTGAAAGATAAAAAAATAGATATCGTACACAGTGAGATATTCTTTGGTGGTGGAATTAATCTATGGATTGCAAAAAAAGTGGGCATTAAAAAAAGAATCGTACATAGTCATGCTACGTCAGACGGTAAAGGCAATCGTTTTCCATTGCCCATTATTCGTCAGTTGTTTCATTACTTGATAAAAAAGAATGCAACCGATTATTTAGCTTGCTCACATGAGGCTGGCATAGGACTTTATGGAGAAAACCAACCATTTATTTTTGTTGCAAATGGAATTGATTTAGAAAAATATCGTAATGTTTCTAAGAGTAAAGAACAGTTACGTGAAGAACTAATGATTCCAAGTGAGGCTTTTGTTGTAGGGAATATTGGTCGTTTTGAAGAACAAAAGAACCATCGCTTCTTGATTGATTTATTTGAAGAAATAGTAGAATTAAATCCAACCAGCCATTTGATTTTAGTGGGTACAGGGAGTTTACAAGACGAAATAAAAGAGAAAGTCAAAAACAAGACTTTCTCAGAAAACGTTCATTTTTTAGGTGAGCGAAAGGATATTGCGGAATTATTAAAAACAATGGACGTATTCTTGCTGCCTTCTTTATATGAAGGACTACCAATTGTTGCTGTCGAGGCACAAGCGGCAAACTTAAAACTCGTGTTATCTACTGAAGTTTCAAAAGAAACGCAACTATCAGAAAATGTCCATTTCATTTCATTAGATACCCCTAAAAAAGAGTGGGCTGAACTGGTTTTAGCAAAACCATATGGAAATACACCAAGACCAGAATTAGAAGTTTATGATATGAAAAAAACAGCAAGTCAATTAGAAAAAATTTATTTGAAATAAGGGGATTAGTCAGGTAAAAATAAGAACAATTTCAAATTCATTTAATTGAAGAAAATCGTTTATTAAAAGTAGAACGTAGTTTATCCTAGTCTATGTATTTGGTCCTTTTTATTGGTCTTGGATGAGTCATCTAAGTTCAGTACAAGGCCTTTTTTGTACGTTAAAATACTGGAAATAAACTTATAGAACATTCTATGTTTCATGCAACACTAGTGATTCGAATTATGTTATAATTGCCTAGAATACATTTTTCCAAAGGATGTAAGAAAGAGTCAGTAAAGTATATAGATATGAAGGAGAGAGACAAATGACAGTATTAGTAACAGGAGCTGACGGTTTTATCGGAAGCCATTTAGTAGAGGAATTAGTAAAAAGAGGAGAAAAAGTAAGAGCATTTGCTTATTACAACTCATTTAATTCATGGGGTTGGTTAGATAGCTTACCTAAAAATATTTTGAGCCAAGTAGAAGTATTTACGGGTGATATTCGTGATCCTAATGGCGTTAGAGAATCGATGAAAGGCATTGATACGGTTTATCATCTTGCTGCATTGATTGCGATACCTTTTAGTTACCATTCACCTGATTCATATGTAGATACAAATATTAAAGGAACGTTGAATGTGCTCCAAGCAGCTAGAGATCTAGGAACAAAGCGTGTTTTAGTTACATCAACGTCAGAAGTATATGGAACGGCTCAATACGTTCCGATTGATGAAAATCATCCTTTCCAAGGGCAATCGCCTTATT
Source organism: Carnobacterium sp. TMP28 (assembly GCF_047553015.1). Classification (GTDB taxonomy): domain Bacteria; phylum Bacillota; class Bacilli; order Lactobacillales; family Carnobacteriaceae; genus Carnobacterium_A. The sequence goes on along the minus strand of NZ_CP180212.1, from coordinate 1,410,807 downwards.
CAGCTACAAAAATTGGTTCAGATCGTATGGCAGAATCTTTTTATAGAAGTTTTGAAATGCCGATTACAATTGTTCGCCCATTTAACACATATGGACCGAGACAATCTGCTCGTGCCGTTATTCCGACAATTATCACTCAATTATTAGCAGGAAAAGAAGAAATAAAATTAGGTTCGATTACACCTACAAGAGATTTTAACTACGTTAAAGATACAGCAAATGGCTTTATTACCTTAGCACATGCTGAAAATACGATTGGTGAAGAAATCAATATCGCTACACAACAAGAAATATCTATTGGTGAGTTAGCTAATGAAATGATTCGTCAAATCAATCCTAATGCTAAAATCATTACAGAAGATATTCGCTTGCGTCCAGAAAAAAGTGAAGTAAACCGTTTATTAGGATCAAACGAAAAAATTATGCGTTTAACAGATTGGAAACCACAGTATACATTGGAGCAAGGGTTAGCTGAAACCATTGAATTTTTGAAAAACAACATGGATAGCTACAAAACAGATATTTATAATATCTAATTGAAGGAGGTTACCAAGATGGAAAGAGAATTTATCCCTTTATCTGTACCGAATATTAAAGGAAATGAATTAAACTATGTGACACAAGCGGTTAAAGACGAATGGGTATCAACTGGTGGAAGCTACATTGAGATGTTCGAAAAAAATATCTCAGCTTATTTAGGAGTTGAACAAGCAGCTGCCGTTCAAAGTGGGACAGCAGGGCTTCATTTATCTTTAATTCAAAGTGGAGTAGGCCTAGGCGATGAAGTTTTTGCGGCAACGTTGACTTTTATTGCAGCCGTTAACCCGATCCGCTATGTTGGAGCAGAACCTATTTTTATGGATTGTGATGATTCATTGTGCATTGATCCAGACAAGTTGCGTCAATTTATTGAAGAGGAATGTACGTTTAAAGACGGTATCTTAACCAATAATCATACAAACCGTCAAATTAAAGCAATCCTTGGAGTTCATGTTTTTGGGAATTTGATGGATATGGAAAAATTAATGGATATTGCAGAAACATACAATCTTAAATTAATCGAAGATGCAACAGAAGCTTTAGGTTCTTACTATACTCAAGGGAAATACAAAGGGGAGTATGCGGGAACAATTGGAGACTTTGGTGTGTTCTCTTTTAATGGAAATAAAATTATAACAACTGGTGGCGGAGGAATGGTCGTGGCTAAAAAGAAAGAAGATTTAGATTATTTAAAATATCTTTCTACTCAAGCTAAAGATGACACAACGAGCTTCATTCACCATGCAGTAGGATACAATTACCGAATGACAAATTTACAAGCAGCCTTAGGTGTTGGCCAATTAGAAAGCCTAGAAACCTTTATTGCAACAAAAAAAGCTAATTTCGAGTTATACAAAGAAAAATTTGAGCAGAATAAAGCGGTTGAATTAATGGATTTCAACCCTACTATTCGTTTGAATTACTGGTTTTACGCTTTAGTCATTAAAGAAGAAGTAGACATTCAAGCTTTAATTAAGACGCTACATGGTAAAGGGATTCAAACGAGACCGATCTGGGGTTTAATTCATGAACAAAAACCTTACTTGACTGCACAATCTTATAAAATTGAAAAAGCTAGTTATTATGTCAAGCATATTTTGAATATTCCCTGCAGTTCAAACTTGCAGCAAGAGGATGTTCGTTACGTTGCTGATTGCTTGAATGAAATTCTATAGCCAAGGGAGAAGATAGTGTGGAGCTGAATGATTTCGTTGTCATAGATACCTTACCAATTAAAGATGCGATGGCAAAAATGGATAAAAATGCACGGAAAATAATTTATGTCACGTCAGAAAATAAATTAATAGGATCCCTTTCTGATGGTGACATTAGAAGATGGATTTTAAAAGATCACTCTATTTATGCAATGGTAAAAGAAGCGATGAATAGCCATCCTATCTTTATTTTGAAAAAAGATACAGATAAAGCGATGGCACAAATGAAACAACAAAAGATTGAATCTATACCGGTTTTAAATGAAGACCATACTATTCGCAACATTATGTTCAAAACGCACGAATTGGTTCAAGGCAAGAAAATCCACACACCGGTTGTTATTATGGCTGGTGGCAAGGGAACAAGACTCTATCCTTATACAAAAATTCTGCCAAAACCACTGATTCCTATTGGAGATACGCCTATTATGGAACGAATCATCGATAAATTTCATGATTTTGGGTGTTCTGATTTTATTGTTAGTGTTAACTATAAAAAGAACATGATTAAAGGGTACTTTAATGAAATTGAACGAGACTATCAGATGACGTATGTGGATGAAGATAAGCCACTGGGAACAGGTGGAAGTTTATCATTGATGCGTGATCAGTTAAAAGAAACTTTTTTTGTCTCGAATTGCGATATTTTAGTTGATGCTGATTATACAGATATCGTTGATTTCCATCAAAAAAATGAACACGATATTACGTTTATTGCGTCACTTAAAATTACGCAAATTCCTTATGGTGTCTTGCAACTAGATGAAAATGGTTTACTAGAAAGTACAGTAGAAAAACCAGAATACAGTCATTTGATTAATACAGGCATGTATGTGATGGAACCCTCTATTCTAGATTTTGTTCCTGAAGATGAATTTGCAGATTTACCTGATGTAATCACAGCAGCTAAACATGCCGGACTTAAAGTTGGTGTCTTCCCAGTAAGTGAAAATTCTTGGTTAGATATGGGTCAAATCAAAGAAATGGAAGAAATGATTGAAAGATTAGGTGTTAAAAAATGAAAAAGCTTCTTTTGATTGGCGGAGGCGGACATTGTAAAAGCATTATTGATTCTCTCAATCAAAGTACTGAATATGATATCATCGGTATCTTAGATACACCCAATAAACTCGGTACGCTTATTAGTGGCATCAAGGTTATTGGCGTGGATAGTGAGATGCAATCTTGGTTCGATAAAGGAATAGAATTTGCCTTTATTGCATTAGGAAGTACTGGAGATACTCAGCTAAGACAAAAATTATATGAAAAAGCTTATCTAATTGGTTTTAAATTTCCTATTATTAACGATCCTACTGCACTAATTTCAGCTAATGCACGTATTGGTGAAGGAACTTTTATAGGAAAAGGAACCATTATCAATACCGCTGTTCAAATAGGGAAAAATGCTATTATCAATTCTGGTGCTATCGTTGAACACGATAGCACCATTGGTGATTATTGCCATTTAGCACCTGGAGCTACGTTAAGTGGAAATGTAAGCATAGGCAATCATACGCACGTAGGAACCAATGCAACCGTGATACAAGGAATCGAAATAGGCGAACAGTCTATTATTGGTGCAGGGAGTGTTGTCATTCGAAAAATACGTAGCGGCTCTGTTGCGTATGGTAATCCGTGTAAGGAGGCAGAACGTGAATAAAACATTTATTATTGCAGAAGCTGGTGTTAATCATAACGGCAGCATTGAATTAGCAAAAGAACTCATTAAAAAAGGGGCAGAAGCTGGTGTAGATGCAGTGAAGTTCCAAAGTTTTAAAGCAGATAAACTCGTCACTATTCATGCTAAAAAAGCTGACTATCAAGTTACAAATACAGGTAACAATGAAGAAAGCCAATACCAGATGATTAAGAAGCTGGAATTGGATTACGATAAACACCAAGAATTGATGGACTATGCGACTAGTCTAGGTGTGATGTTCTTATCTTCAGCCTTCGATTTAGAAAGCATTGATCTATTGCAGGATTTAGGCTTAGGTATCTTTAAAATCCCATCAGGCGAAATAACAAATTTACCTTATTTACGAAAAACAGCTAAAACAGGTAAAAAAGTTATTTTATCTACCGGTATGTCAACATTGGGTGAAATTGAAGAAGCATTAAGGGTCTTAAGAGAAAATGGTGCTAAAGAAATCACCGTACTGCATTGCAATACGGAGTATCCTACACCAATGGAAGATGTCAATTTATTGGCGATGAATGCAATGAAAGAAGCCTTTAAAGTGCCTGTTGGGTATTCAGACCACACATTAGGCATAGAGGTGCCGATTGCTGCTGTAGCTTTGGGAGCAACCCTTATTGAGAAGCATTTTACTTTGGATAAAACAATGACAGGACCAGATCATAAGGCCAGCTTAGAACCAGATGAATTAAAAGAAATGGTAACCAGCATTCGTAATATTGAGCAAGCACTTGGTAATGGGGTCAAAACACCGACTGATTCTGAACGTAAAAATAAGGCAATTGCTCGTAAAAGCCTTGTTGCTAAGACTACGATAGAGAGTGGAGAACGGTACTCAGAAGATAACTTAGAGATCAAACGTCCGGGTACAGGATTGTCACCAATGCTGTGGGATGAACTAATTGGAAAAAAAGCGACTAAAAACTACCAAAAAGATGAGCTGATTGAACGATGAAAAAGATTTGTGTTGTGACAGGAACAAGAGCAGAGTATGGTCTTTTAATGCCTTTACTTGAAAGAATAAAAAATGACAAAGAGTTAGACTTGCAACTACTTGTTACAGGAATGCATTTATCGCCAGAATTTGGTTTAACTTATAAATTAATCGAAGCAGATGGGTATAAAATTGATGAAAAAGTAGCGATTCTTTTAAGTTCCGATACACCCGTTGGGATATCAAAATCAATGGGTTTAGGGATGATTGGGTTCTCAGAAAGTTTCGAACGCTTACAACCAGATATGGTTATCTTGTTAGGCGACCGATATGAGACCTTTGCTGCTGCTGCTACGGCTTCTACCGCACGCATTCCAATTGCTCATTTGCATGGTGGGGAAACAACAGAAGGGGCTTTTGATGAAGCCTTTAGGCATGCCATTACAAAGATGAGCGTATTGCATTTTACAAGTGCAGAATTGTACCGCAAACGCGTGATTCAACTTGGAGAACAACCTGAGCGCGTCTTTAACGTTGGGGCAATTGGGATTGAGAATATTATCAATATGCCTTTAATGACAAAAAAAGAACTTGAAGAGAGTCTAGGTATTCAATTTAATCAACAGCTGCTATTGGTGACCTTTCATCCAGTGACTCTCGAGAACAATACCTCAGCAACTCAATTTAAAGAATTGCTAACAGCTCTAGATAACGTACAAGATGCAACCATTATCTTTACTAAAGCGAATTCGGATACAGATGGACGAGTCATTAATCAATTAATAGATGACTATACCCAGTTAAATCCTGATAAAACAATGGCTTTTACTTCAATGGGGCAATTGCGTTACCTAAGTACAATGAAGATAGCAACGGCTGTCATTGGAAATTCATCAAGTGGGATTATCGAAGCTCCGTCTTTTAAAATACCTACAGTAAATATTGGCGATCGTCAAAAAGGTAGAATTCAAGCAACTTCTGTAATTAACTGTGAACCTAAAAAAGAAGAGATAGACAAAGCTATTAAACTAGCCTTATCCGTTGATTTTAATACTGAATTAAAGAGCATGAATAATCCTTATGGCGATGGGCAAGTTAGTGAGAAAATTTTAAAAAAATTAAAAAATTTCTTGAATAATTCTTTTTCATTAAAAAAAAGTTTTTATGATTTACCTTAATAAAAGGGCTAGAATTAGAAAAAAAGAGTAAGATATCCTTTTACTTATTTGATAGATTAAATTTAGTTTAGTTAGATAGTTCAATGATTTTCTTAAAACAATAGTTGTCTTACCTTCATATTTTGTAGTCTTTATTGGGAGTTTTTCTTCTATTAATATGGAAATAGGTCATTTGTGGTGACTCCTTTACTTTCTTTGATGAGAAATACAATTGGAGTCACTCATAGATGACTTTTTATGTACCATAATCGTTTTATAGTATAAAATAGAGGGGCTAAGGACATAAATAAAAACAATTGTTCTTATATCGCTTCATAGAAAAAATTAGAAAAGAGGGTATTATGCAAAAAGAAAGAGAGATAGGAATAGATATTATAAAATGTATCGCTATTTTTTCAGTGATAGGAGTACACTTTATATTAAATACTCTTAGCAGTATAAATATAAAAAGTTCTTTTGATATCATGGTTCTTTTATCCTATAGACAATTTTTTATTATTTGTGTACCTTTATTCTTATTAACTACTGGTTATTTGAATATCAAAAAAGAACCGTCTATTAAGTACTTCAAAAAAATTTTTTTTATAGTAGGTGTGTACTTATTCTATTCTATTCTGACATTATTTTTTCGAAATACATTTATGAATGAATCTTTCTCTCTTTCAGATGGAGTCAGAATGATTTTTTCTTTCGAAGCCATTCCGTATGCTTGGTATATTAATATGTTTATTAAACTTTCCCTTATAGTTCCATTTTTAAATAGACTAATAAAAGTTAGTTCTAAAAAAAAATTAGACTGGTTTCTTTTATTTTTAATAGGAGTGAGTGTTATTCCTTCAACTTGGAATAATTTTAGCAGTTTTTTTGGTTATGCTAATGTTCTGAGATTGCCTAATTTTTTGAATGATCTTTATCCAATAGCGTATTACGTAATTGGAGGATATATAAAACTTTATCTTCCAGTTTTAGAAAAAAAATACTATCTACTCATCGGACTAGCTATGTATATTTTCTCTATTTATGTAAACTTTTCTTATTCAAGTATTGGAAATATCTCGAATGCTATAAAAGATTATTCGTCCTTATTTATATTGATTCAAGCTTACTGTGTATTTATGTATCTATTAGATAAAAAAATTAAAAAACTTAAGTCTCTTAATCCGCTTATAATTAGAATAGCTAGCCATACGCTAGATATTTATCTAATTAGTTATATAGTTGATAACATTGTCTACAAAGTCTTTAGACGATTTTTTTTCTCAAACACTGTAGCAGATTACCTTTATGCTCTACTAATTGTTACAATTATTTTTGCTAGCTCTATTATGATAGTCTTTTTTTTAAATGGATTAAATAAAGAGATAAAAAAGTTTCTTAATGTTAAAAGTATTTTTAGGATTACGAATCGTTCAAAAAAATAGAATTGCCTATCGCACTGTTAGATATCATGTAGATAATAGGCGTGAAATCAGTTCGTTCTTATTTTTTGTTGAATTACAGAATAAGGTTATTAGCACTAGCTAACCTCATTCTGTAATTCAATTTTTTATATTATTTACTAAAATAGGATTGTATTTTAATGGTTGTCCAGATTATGTTCGGAAAGTCAAAACAAAGATTAATTCAGTGTTTATTAATCTTTAGAAACTACTATTTTTTAATAAAAATCGTTAGCTGCTATAAAAAATAGAGTACGAATAACATTAATAATTAATCGTGTTAGCGATTTACTTGTATACTTAATAAAATTTTTACACTACAATTAGATAGGTAGTCGTAAATTTGAAGACAATAAAAATAGTATTGCTTTTACTTAGGACTACAGTATAACTATCTAGGAGGAAAATAGAATAATGAAAAAGAAGTATAAAGCTACTTTAGCTTTAGGAATAGTAAGTATTGGAATCATTGGTATCGCACAACCACCTGTCATTGTAGAAGCATCAACAAGTGTATTGAGTAATCAATACCCAAATGTTAATACATATATTAAGCAACAAAATTTACGAACTGCAAAAATAACACAAAATTATAAGCAGTTTTTGCAGTTTGATTATCGTAACGGCAATGGACAAGCGGAAGGAATTCTTATTCACGAAACAGCAAATAAAAATTCAACTATTTTTAGTGAAATAAATTACATGACGTTGAATTGGCAGAACGCTTTTGTACATGCGTTTGTTGATAAGGATTACATCATACAAATTCATCCAGCTGATTTTGCTGTCTGGGGTGCGGGGAAAAAAGCAAATCCACGTTTTTACCAAATAGAATTAGTCGAACACAATACTTTTCACCAGTTTGCTCAATCAGTAAATAATGATGCCTATTTAGCAGCATACATGCTACATTATTATAATCTTGAACCTTCCCGTGCTACAAAGAGTGGAGGCGGCACAGTATGGACACATGATGAAGTTTCTCGTTATCTTGGAGGAACAAATCATACTGATCCAGTTGGTTATTTTAAAAAATGGGGATACTCTGTAAATGAATTTTATGATTTAGTTGTAAAAACTTACAACAACATACCTAATCAAGTTTTCAAAGAAAAAAGTTTGGATAGAAAATATGCTCTTCCAGTAGATTCTAAAAATTACGGTATTTGGAATGGTCTTTATCCTGATGATAAGTCAGTTAAAGTTGGAGACCTGCATTCATATAACAATCAACCAATAACAGTGTATAAAGAAGTTAGAAATAAAAATGGTGATTGGGTTCAAATTGGACAAAATGGTAAAGTTCTTGGTTGGGTAGGAAAAACAGGAGTCCAAATAACACCTGTATTAAGTACTCCTGTTGAGAACGCTCATGATTTCGGTGTTTGGGATAACTATGAAAATGGAATGAAACAAGTTGGCAATCTTTTAGAATTTGCGAACAGTGAAATCAAACTTATTAGAGAAGCAACAGCAAATAATGGTGTAGAATGGGTAGAATTTAGCTCAAACGATAAAACAATCGGCTGGGTGGCTAAAACAGGGGTTGTGATGGGTTCAACACCAGTTCAAATTCCAAAACCTGTCTCTAAATTAGGAACACCTGTAGCTCAAGCATACAACTTCGGTGTGTGGAATGATGTTGAAAAAGGCAGTAAACGTGTAGCTGGATTATCTGACTTCGTAGGAAAACAACTAGAGATAACAAACGAAAAAACGTCATTGAATGGTGTGAAATGGGTAGAGTTTGCTTTAAATGGCAAAGTAATCGGTTGGGTAGCTGAATCAGGTATCCAATATGGCGAAATACAAGAACCTATCACTAAACTAGGAACACCTGTAGCTCAAGCATATAACTTCGGTGTGTGGGATGATGTCGAAAAGGGCAGTAAACGTGTAGCTGGACTATCTGACTTCGTAGGAAAACAACTAGAGATAACAAACGAAAAAACGTCATTGAATGGTGTGAAATGGGTAGAGTTTGCTTTAAATGGCAAAGTAATCGGTTGGGTAGCTGAATCAGGTATCCAATATGGCGAAATACAAGAACCTATCACTAAACTAGGAACACCTGTAGCTAAAGCTTACAACTTCGGTGTGTGGAATGATGTTGAAAAAGGCAGTAAACGTGTAGCTGGATTATCTGACTTCGTAGGAAAACAACTAGAGATAACAAACGAGAAAACGTCATTGAATGGTGTGAAATGGGTAGAGTTTGCTTTAAATGGCAAAGTAATCGGTTGGGTAGCTGAATCAGGTATCCAATATGGTGAAATACAAGAACCTATCGCTAAACTAGGAACACCTGTAGCTAAAGCTTACAACTTTGGTGTGTGGAATGATGTTGAAAAAGGCAGTAAACGTGTAGCTGGATTATCTGACTTCGTAGGAAAACAACTAGAGATAACAAACGAGAAAACGTCATTGAATGGTGTGAAATGGGTAGAGTTTGCTTTAAATGGCAAAGTAATCGGTTGGGTAGCTGAATCAGGTATCCAATATGGTGAAATACAAGAACCTATCGCTAAACTAGGAACACCTGTAGCTAAAGCTTACAACTTTGGTGTGTGGAATGATATTGAAAAAGGCAGTAAACGTGTAGCTGGATTATCTGACTTCGTAGGAAAACAACTAGAGATAACAAACGAAAAAACGTCACTGAATGGTGTGAAATGGGTAGAGTTTGCTTTAAATGGCAAAGTGATTGGTTGGGTAGCTGAATCAGGTATTCAGTATGGAGAATTACCAAAACCTGTCTCTAAACTAGGAACACCTGTTGCTCAAGCATACAACTTCGGTGTGTGGGATGATATTGAAAAAGGCAGCAAACGTGTAGCTGGACTATCTAGCTTTGTAGGAAAACAACTAGAAATAACAAACGAAAAAACGTCACTAAACGGTGTGAAATGGGTAGAGTTTGCTTCAAATGGTAGAGTGATCGGTTGGGTAGCTGAATCAGGTATCCGTTATGGAGAATTACCACAATCTATCTCTAAATTAGGAACACCTGTAGCTCAAGCATACAATTTCGGTATATGGAATGATATTGAAAAAGGCAATAAACGTGTAGCTGGATTATCTGACTTTGTAGGAAAACAACTAGAGATAACGAAAGAAGTTTCCTCATTGAGCGGTTTGAAATGGGTAGAGTTTGCTTTAAATGGCAAAGTGATTGGTTGGGTAGCTGAATCAGGTATTCGCTACGGAGAAACACCACAACCTGTTTCTAAATTAGGAACGCCTGTAGCTCATGCGTACGATTTTGGAGTTTGGAATACTTTTGAACAAGGGAATACACGTATAACTGGGTTATATACTTTTATTGGAAAACGAATAGAAGTAACAAAAGAAGTTATCTCCCTTAAGGGTGTAAAGTGGGTAGAATTCGCTTTAGATGGTAAAATAATCGGCTGGGTAGCTGAATCAGGTATCCGTTACGGAGAAACACCACAAGCTGTTTCTAAACTAAGCACACCTGTAGTTAATGCCTATGATTTTGGAGTTTGGAATGATTTTGAAAAAGGAAATCAACGTGTAACCGGGCTATCTAATTTCGTAGGAAAACAAATAGAACTAACAAAAGAAGTTTCTTCATTGAACGGTGTGAAGTGGGTAGAATTTGCTTTAGATGGCAAAATAATCGGCTGGGTAGCCGAATCGGGTGTCCAGATTAACTAAATTAGAAATTCTATAATAAGTAAGGAAAAGAGTACTTTTAGTGATTAGGAAAATTTCCTACATTAAAAGTACTTTTTCCATTTTTTCTATTTTAAAATTTACTTTATAAGTGATTAAAAACAAGATGCGTTTTCAACTTCCTATTTATTTAAAAAAAATGCGTACCTGAAAAATAGACGATTGTTTTATAATTGAAAGTAATCAGATGCTTTACAGTAGTATTTTCAGTGATAACATTATTTTTTTTATAAGTTAATGTTAAAGGCTAAAGATATGATATAATAATATGCTGAAAGTAAGTTTTCTAATTGCTTATTTCTGATTGAAATTATGTTAAAGTAGTCTCTATTAGAAAAGTAAGATGCATTCATTCTTATAAGAGTAGTGGTGTTTAAAAATATGGGGATACTGAACAAAAAAAGATACAAAAAAATAAGATTCAAAATTTAGTAGTTAGATACACGTTTCAAGAAATAGTTAAGAGAACTTATAGTAAATCTAAAACTCAAGACAATGTGATCGGATAGGGTTAAATTGAAATGGGATAGATTTAATGTAGGCTTAAAAAATAATTATCATATATAACTCAACTAGTTTAGGTATGATTGAAGGAGTAAAAAAAATGCAGAATAGTCTTAAAATCAAGAATTGGGTGCTAAATTGGGATAATTTTAGGAAAGTATATCTTTTCTTATGTTTAGTTTATTTTATGCCTAGTAGTTTTGATATAGAAAAATACCCTTTATGGATTTGTTTCTTTTGGGGAATTTCAATTATTGCGATTGATTTCTTTACTAGAAGAGAGATGTTTAAATCTAAATACTGGTACATATTGATACTTATGTCATTAGTATACTTGCTCTCGATAGCAGTAAATTATAAGTTCCAACTTGTCAGAGGAATATATAATTTTGTTTACTTAGTTACTACCTTTTTTATCATCTATCCTATAAATACAAAACAAAGTACTGAAGAAGTCAAAAAGAACATGACTCAATTTAATAATGTTTTAATTTATACAGTCTTTATAGCAGGATTAATCTCTGTTTTAATGTTTATCTTCAATATCAGCTATTTCGTTCCAATTAGTGCAGCGAATGCTAGACAAGGTTTTGTTGCTTCTCGTTTATTTGGTGTTTATACGAGTCCGAATATTGGAGCAATATTTGGCTTTCTATCCATTGTCTTGTCGATTTTAAATAATTTAATTAAAAGAGGAACATGGTATAAATTCACTAAATTTTATCTAGCTAACATCGTTGTTCAAAGCCTTTATTTTATATTGGCTTCGTCAAGAGGAACAGAGTTAACGATTATGGTTTTTTCTTTGTTATCATTATTATTTATTGTTGTTCCTTATTTTATTCAAACGTATAAAAAGAAATCAGAAATTATTTTTCGAACACTACTGGTCTTTTTACTATTTTTTGGGATAAGTTTAGGTTTTACTGGAGTATTAAAAGAAGGTTTAAGTTATGTCCCAGGTCTCGTTCAGCAAAGTCTAACTAAGATTGGAATAAACGAACCTACAGCGGATGAGAATGCTTCAGATAAAGAAAATGTGGATAAAATAACGATTCAACATTCACCTGAAGATGCTGAGCTTTCATCTGGAAGATTTACAATATGGAAAGCGGCTGTTAATGTTATTAAGCAGTTTCCAATTTTAGGAACGACAGATTCTTATTTTTATAGAAATGATATAGAGTATAATGCACAAATTGATGAAAGTAAGTTATCAGAATTAGATATCAATGAATTAAAACGTGCTCACGGGAATATGCATAATGTTTACATTCAAACATTAGTAATGAGTGGTATTTTAGGTTTTGCTACGATAGCTATCTTCATTGTGTTACATTTAAAGGACAACTTAATTTTTTTACTAAAACAAAGAAAAATCACAATAGACTATCAGATTATAGCTATGATGTTCTTTTTAATTTTAGCTCTGCTTGTAGAAGATCTTGTTGAGAGTCACATTATTTTTAACATAAAAGACGTCGTATCTATTGTTTTCTGGTATTATTTAAGTTTACTAAATTACTTTAGAACAGAAAAAAAAATAGTTGATGGAGTGATTGAAAAATGATTGCTTTTATAGCATGGACGCCTTTACATGTTATCAATATTCTGAATACTAAGCTAACGTACTATGCTGATGTTGAGGCTGATTTATATATTTATGATGAATTTAATGGTGCACAGACAGTTTATCAAAACATGCTAAAAGAAAAGGTATTTAAAAACGTCTATCTAGTTGATCATAAAAAAATAGGCAATAAGTTGATTAGTAAGATAAATGTCTTATTAAATATTAATCGAATGATTAAACTAAATAAAAAATTAGATTACGATATTATTTTCACTCAAGGTGGCAACTACTTCTTGAAAATTTTATATGGTCAAACTAAAAAAAATAATCCACACGTTAAATTAAACTATATAGAAGACGGTCTAGCCACTTATCTGAATCTCAGATTGCTAAACATATCTGATGTTAGAAGAAAAATTATGAATATCCTTAATCCATATAGTATGTTTTTAGCTGAAATAACAGATTATTATTTATACGAACCTAACCTTACTACTATCGATCAATGTTTCCAGCTAAATCAATTGTCTGTTATAGAAAAAGAAGGCATACTATATGAAAAGTTAAAAAGAATTTTTGGTCTTCCAGCAGAAACAAAAAAAATAGAAAATGCTTTACTCTTTTTAGATCAGCCTCTTGAAAAAGATGGCTATAAAGTTCATGAGAAGACTATACTAACAACGGTTAAGCAATATAGTTTGAATAAAAAATTTTTAGTAAAGTTACATCCGCGGACAAGTCCTGAGAGTTATGGAAAAGATAGTGAAATATTTGAAACGAGTTTACCATTAGAATTGTGCTTTTTAGCTTATGATTTGCAAGATACCGTGATTGTTAGTTGTGTCTCAACGGCATCTTTTACACCTCGTATGATGTTTGGATTAACTAATGAAGTCATTCTTCTATCAGAAATGGTCAGAAATGACAGGGAGTTTTCCACTGAAGACGAGCGCACACAACATGTACTAAAAGGTGTCTCTGATTTTTATGAGAGATACCATTCAATTGGCTATCATAATGTACGTATGCCTATAAATAAAGAAGAACTTAAATTAGTTTTAGAAGGAGAGTAACCATGGCATTAATAGAAAAATTGAAGTCGTCTAGCTTGGTGAAATCAAGTTTCTGGTACACAATAGGAAATTTCTTTATAAAAGGCATTACATTTATCACGATTCCAATTTTTACGAATATTATGACGGTTGAAGAATATGGTCTAGTAAATAACTACACCGCAATTGCCTCTATTTTTTCTCTTTTTGTAGGGTTGAGTCTGAATAGTGCTGTAAATAATGCGAATTTTGAATTTAAAGAAGATATCAAAGGGTTCATGTCTTCTACGTTATTTTTATCTACACTAAGTTTTGCGACATTTTTGATTTTAGGAAATGCTTATTTTATTTATCAGAATAGTTTTTTTGAATTATCACAAATTATTTTTAATTTAATGATCTTTCAAAGTTATGGAAATTTTTTAATCAATTTCTTGTCCGCTTATTTCACAATAAATGTGCAATACTTTAAGTTTTTAGCTTTATCTATTTTAAGTACTTTTCTTAATATTGGCCTTTCTTTAGCGTTGATATTTACAGTTTTCAAAGCAGATCGCTACGTTGGAAGAGTTGTTGGAAGTTCAGGTGCTTTCATCTTAATTGGTTTGCTCATTTATGTTGTCATTATGTTAAAAGGTAAGAAATTTTATAATAAAATATACTGGAAATTTGCTTTAAAAATAGCCTTGCCACTTGTACCTCATGCGCTATCAAATATTCTTTTAAGTCAGTTTGATCGTATTATGGTAAATAGCTATTCTGGATCATTTGATGCAGGGATATATTCTTATATTTATAATCTAGGGGTAGTTTTAAATGTTGTTTGGTCATCAACCAATAATGCTTGGGTTCCATGGTTTTTTGGCGAGATGGCGAAAAAAGATTATGAAAAAATTAAGAAGACAGCTAATTATTATATTGTCTTGTTTGGAGCAGTTACTTTAATAAGTATGCTGTTACTCATTGATATCGCTAAGCTAATGGCACCTAAAGAATACTTAGTTGGTATTCCATTAATTATTCCTGTTCTTTTAGGTTATTATTTCCAGTTTTTATATAGTTTACCGGTAAATATTGAGTTTTTTGAAAAGAAAACAAATTATATTGCTATAGGAACCATTACTAGCGCATTAATAAATGTTGTTTTAAATATTATTTTTATTCCAATTTATGGGTACATTGCTGCAGGCTATACAACTGTCATTGCGTATTTCTTTTTGTTTATTTTCCATTACTTGCTAGCGAAAAAACTAATGGGAAGACAACTATTTGATACTAAAGTTATCTTGTTTGTAACGACTGTTGTTATGATTCTATCTTTTGTCTTGTTCCTCTTGACAGATTACCTTATTTTACGGTACTTGATGGTAGCCATATTAGTAGCAGTCTTATACTTTAGTGTTAAAAGAATGAGAGAAAGAAAATAAGTTCTACAAAAAGGCGGAGGTTTATTATGAAAATTGGAGTAATAGGTTTAGGTTCTATGGGCAAACGCAGACTCCGTTTGCTGTCAGAGTTTTTTCCAGAAATAACGTTAATTGGAGTCGATTCTAAAAAAGAGCGACAGACAGAAGTAGCAAACCTTTTTACTATTCAGACATTTGACAGTTTACAAGAAGCGGTGAATAAAGGACAAATAGACGCTGTTTGTGTTTGCACGTCGCCAATTAGTCATGAGAGTCTTATCTTAGAAGCACTAAAATTAGACTTACATGTTTTTACTGAGATTAATTTATTGAATCATTATTACGAAGACGCAATACAGTTGGCAAAAGAAAAAAACTTGCATTTGTATCTTTCTTCGACATTTCTTCACCGTCGTGAGATCAAACTATTTGAAAAAGCAATTGAAGAAGATCCAAAAGTAACCTATCGGTACCATGTCGGGCAATATTTGCCTGACTGGCATCCATGGGAATCGTATAAGGACTTTTTTGTAGCGAATAAAAAGACAAATGGCTGTCGCGAAATCTTTGCAATTGAACTTCCTTGGCTAACAAAAGTTTTTGGAGAGATTGACTCTTTTGAGGTTCAAAAACAAAAACTTAGTTCATTAGAGATTGATTACCCGGATAGTTATGCTTTGATTGTTACGCACCGTTCAGGTATTGTTGGTGCATTAAATGTTAATATTTTATCACGAGTTGCGAAACGGGATTTAGATATTATTGGTGAAACAACTCAGATTTCATGGGATGGCTCTCCAGATGGCTTATATCAGTGGGATGAAGCAGCTAAAGAAATGGTGAAAAAAGATCTTTACGCAGGATACATGGATAATAAAAGTTATTCTAAAACAATTATTGAAGATGCTTATTTAGAAGAAATAAAAGAATACGTTGCTTTGTTAAGAGGAGAGATCACAAAAACAGTCTATTCTTTTGAGCAAGATAAAGCGGTTATTGAGTTGATTAATCAGTTTGAGGGGGATCTCTAATGAAAGTGATTTTTTTCGGGCTTGGTTCGATTGGCCAAAAACATTATCAAAATTTAAAAACGATTTGTAAAGAAAAAGCGATTCCGTTAGACGTATCGGCTTATCGCTCAAGAAAAGCCGATCATGTTGCCCCATCAGAGATTCGCATGATTTACAAGATGGATGAAATAGAAGATGATTATGACGTTGCTTTCGTTACAAACCCAACAGCCTTACATTTAAGCACCTTACAAAAGATTAAAGATAAAGCCGCTTACTTTTTTGTAGAGAAACCTATTTTTGAAAAAGCGTATAGCATCGATGAATTTATTGGAAATAAAGACGCTTATTATGTTGCAGCACCGCTACGCTATAAAGGAATTATGTTAGAATTAAAGCACTATCTAAAACACCAAATAACGTTGAATGCGCGAGTTATCAGTTCGTCTTATCTGCCAAATTGGCGTAAAGACGATTATACAAAAAGTTATTCTGCTAATCCTGAATTAGGTGGGGGAATTGAACTAGACTGTATTCATGAACTAGATTATGTCATTGATTTATTTGGCTTTCCAACCCAGTCAAAAGCTATGTATGGGAAAAAATCAACTCTTAAGATTCAATCAAATGATACAGCCTTGTACTTACTGGAATATGAAGATAAGTTTATTGAGATTCATTTGGATTATTATGGACAAGTTCCACAAAGAAAAATTGAAATTATTACAACCGATGACTTCATTACGTGTGACCTTTTAACAAATACATTAACTTCTCGTAAATTAGGCGAATTAAGAGCGTTAACAGAAGAATCCAATCAAATGTACTTGAATGAACTGACTTACTTCATAGATAAAGTATTAACGCATACAGAGAATAACAATACAATTGAACATGCAAACAACGTTCTAAAAATTGCTAAGGAGATAAATTAAATGACGATCTTATTTACGATTTGTGGAAGATCTGGCTCAAAAGGTCTAGCAGGTAAAAACTTAAAAACGTTTCATGGCTATCCTTTGATTGCGTATACATTAGCTGCAATAGATTTATTCAAAGAGCAATCTGATCAGCAAGTTGATGTTGCTTTAAATACGGATAGTAATGAGCTACAGACAATGATAAAAGAGTATCCAGGTATTTTAATAATAGAACGAAAAAAAGAACACTCAACAGATACAGCTAGCAAGATGTCTGTTATCAGAGACACTTACTTACAAGCGAAGAAGATGCGTCAAGTAGACTATGACTACGTCATTGATTTAGACTTAACTTCACCACTTAGAACCGTTTCTGATATTTTCAACTTAATTGAGAAAAAGGAAGAAAAACCTAACTTAGATGTTGTTTTTTCAGTTGTAGATTCAAGACGTAATCCGTTTTTTAATATGGTTAAAGAAGAAGACCATGCTATTTCTTTAGTAAATGCTTCAACCTTTACGTCTCGACAACAAGCACCGACTATTTATGATATGAATGCTTCAATGTATTTGTACGATAAAGATTTTTTACAAGAAAATGAGTACATCTTTAATGGACGGTGCGGTGTTATTTTAATGAAAGATTACATGGTATTAGATATTGATTCAGAGGAAGATTTTAAATGGATGGAATACATTTATTTAAAATTAGTTAAAGATGAGAGTGGTATAGAAGAAATTTATAACCATATCCCTAACATGTCCTTATTTAATGTTAATTAATAGCTACTAACTTAACGAATCGTCATCTGAAAGAGTAAACAAACACTATAGGAAGTGCTACATTCCTATAGTGTTCTCTTTTTAAGGTGAGGATCAAAGTAGTTGTTTCTCACTTGTAAAAAAATAGAATTCATGCAATCTATTCTTATCCATTCTAAATAGAAAAACAAAAAACTTAAAATAAGGTGTTTAAATGGAAAATAAAAAAATAAATATTTTAAATGTACTTTTCGATAACCTAAAACAAAAAGAAATGGTTGCGTTATTAATGAAACGTGTAAATAATAAACAAAAAACGTTTATTGTAACAGCTAATCCAGAAATAGTGATGTATGCCAATCATCATCAAAGTTATAGGCAGCTATTAAAACAAGCAACAGTTATCACAGCTGACGGTATAGGCATCATAAAAGGATCTAAAATACTAGGGACACCTATTGTAGAAAGAGTAACAGGATATGATTTAATGCTTGATTTATTTAAAGAGGCAAATAGATTAAATAAAAGAGTGTACTTATTAGGAGCTAGACAAGAAGTCATAGCGTTAGCTGAACAAAAACTAAAACAAGACTATCCAGGCATCGTATTAGTAGGTGTTCATAATGGGTATTTTGATTTAGCAGATGAAGAAGTTTTGCATGATGTTTTAGATTCTAAAGCCGATATGGTTTTTGTGGGGCTTGGCTTTCCGAGACAAGAAAAGTGGATTTTACAGTACCTTGAAAAAGCAGATAGTGGTCTAGTGATGGGAATCGGAGGAGCATTTGATGCTTATACAGGCGTAGTAAAAAGAGCACCAGCACTATTTATTAAAATGAATCTTGAATGGTTTTATCGTCTAATAAAGCAGCCATCTAGGTTTAGACGTATGCTAGTATTACCCAAATTTTTAGTAGCTGTTTACCAAGAAAAGAATCATCGAAGTAAGTGAGGTTAAAGAAATGAAGATACTACATGTAAATGCTGGACAAGAAGAAGGTGGAGCAAAGACACATATTCTATCTTTGTTGAGTCAGTTCCCACCAGATACAGCAGAATTATTGGTATTGGAAGAAGGGTCTGTTGCAAAAGAAGCGCGCTCAATGGGACTTACCCTTCACGTTTTAAATCAGCGCTCGCGCTATGATGTGACGATAATCAACCGACTAGCTGACTTTATCACATCCAATCAGTATGATGTGGTCCACACTCATGGAGCTAGGGCCAATCTTTTTCTAGCGTTGATCAAAAATAAAATCAGTTCAACATGGGTCAGTACCATCCACAGTGACCCTGGGCTAGATTTTATGGATAAAGGACTAAAAGGGACCGTCTTTTCTCTTTTAAATAGTTGGAGTTTCAAAAAAGCAGATCAGTTGATTGCGGTGACAGAAGAGTTAAAAAAAACAATCATTCAAAAAGGCATCTCAAAAGAAAGAGTCTATGTTATCTATAACGGTATTGCCTTTGATAATACCATAGCCAAGATACACTCTCAGACAGTTTTCACATTAACGTGTATTGCACGATTGCATCCAATCAAAGCTCATGACTTCTTATTGGATAGTTTAAAAGCGAGTAGTCTATCAAACTTTCATCTCAATATTATTGGTGATGGAGAATTAAGAGCGGCCTTGGAACAAAAAGTTGCCACACTAGGTTTTCAAGACCGAGTCCAGTTCCATGGTGCGCTAGAAAAAAAACAAATAGAAGACATCTTACACCAAACAGATGCGACAGTTTTGGCTTCACTAAGTGAGGGCTTTCCGTTAGTGTTATTAGAGTCAGCTAATCAACACGTTCCTTTTATTAGTACCAATGTTGGAGATGTAGCTAAGTTAGTCCCTGATCCTTCTTATGGTTGGCTGGTTGCTGTACAAGATAAAACAGCTTATGCAGCTGCTTTAAAAGAAGCTTTTCTTTTATGGCAATCAAATGACTTAGCTAAAAAAGGTGAGAACTTATTTCAGTTAGCATCAAAAGAGTACTCATTAAATAAAATGTACCTAGAGACACTAGCTGTCTATCAAGTGAAGAATTAAAAAACGATAAGACATCAGTTGTTCAATTTTATTGTCCTGTTCGTGTAAATAAATTGCAAATAATGAAACGACTGATACAATAGAAAAACAGGAATAAGGAAAAAAGAACCAATAGGAGGAAAGATTAATGGCTAAGTCACGTTCAGATGTTAGTAAGAACACTAAAAAAGGGTCTAAAAAGAGTAAAAAAGGTCTAAAAATTGTCTTAGCACTCGTTGTTGCTTTACTCGTTATTTTTGGATTAGTTATCTGGAAAGTTTACAGCGATGTTGCTGGGACAACGGAAAAGATTTATAAAAATGTTGACGACAAAGAAGAAGTGAGAAAGAGTCCTGTTAATATTGACAAGAGTGACTCATTCTCAGTCTTGATGTTAGGTGTAGACACAGGAGATTTAGGGCGAACAGAACAAGGGCGTTCAGATACAATGATGGTGATGACCATTAACCCTAGAACCAATACGTCTAAGATTGTCAGCATTCCCCGAGACACCTATACAGAAATTGTAGGCAAGGGCACAATGGATAAAATCAACCATGCTTATGCTTTTGGTGGAACAGCAATGGCAATGAATACCGTCCAAAAATTAGTCGATATTCCGATTGATTATTATGTAGAAGTGAATATGCAAGGGATTCAAGATCTTGTTGATACGGTTGGTGGTGTTAACGTCACAAGTCCCTTAACGTTTGATTACGATGGCTATTCATTCATCGAAGGCCAAGCAAAGACTCTTGCCGGAGCAGAAGCTTTAGCTTTTTCTAGAATGCGTTATGAAGATCCTGAAGGGGATTATGGCCGTCAAAAAAGACAGCGCCAAGTTCTTGAGGCAATCGTTAAAAAAGCTGCGACTTTTTCTACTATTACCAATTACAAAGATGTCTTAGGTACGATGGAAAATAACTTGCAAACCAACCTAGCGTTTGAAGATATGGTTGATATTTTTAGCAAATACCGTTCAGCTACCAGTACTATCGAACAAATCCAGTTAAAAGGTGAAGGAATCACGTTGGATGGTATTTCTTACCAACAGGTTTCTGAAGAAGAATTGAGCCGTGTTTCTACCTTACTAAAAGAACAGCTTGAAATAGAATAAAAACAAGGGAGAGGCAACTTTTTTAAGAGTTGCCTTTTTTTGTATGGAATTCAAGCTAAGCGGAAGATTTTAAGTAAAACAACCGATTAAGATTGTTATTTATCTCGTTGTATATTATGATTGTAAAGGAAACAAGTCACTAATAAATACAAATAAATACAAATCAGAGGAGCGTTTAAATGGCTATACTCGTTACAGGTGGTGCCGGATACATCGGAAGCCACACAACCGTAGAATTGTTAAATGCAGGCTATGAAGTCGTGATAGTAGACGACTATTCAAATAGCAAACCAGAAGTATTAAATCGCATCAAAGAAATTACTGGAAAAGTCTTTAGTTTCCATGAAGTGAACATCCTAGACAAGCCAGCACTTGAAAAAGTCTTCCAAGCTTATGACCTAGAAGCTGTGATTCATTTTGCGGGTTATAAAGCAGTGGGCGAATCAGTTGCGAAGCCATTAAGCTATTACCACAACAACTTAACGGGGACGTTTGTCTTAGCGGAGTTAATGCAGCAATACAACGTGAAGAAAATGGTCTTTAGTTCTTCTGCTACAGTATACGGGATGAACAATACTTCCCCCTTAACAGAAGACTTGCCATTAAGCACAACTAATCCGTATGGCACAACTAAAATGATGATTGAACAAATCTTACAAGACGTCTATAAAGCCGATAATACTTGGAGTATTGCGTTATTGCGTTACTTCAATCCGATTGGTGCACACGAAAGTGGTCGTATCGGCGAAGATCCAAATGGTATCCCCAATAATTTGATGCCTTTTATCACACAAGTAGCGGTTGGCAAACGTGAAGCATTAAGTGTTTTTGGTAACGATTATGACACACCAGATGGTACAGGTGTACGGGATTACATTCACGTTGTTGACCTAGCCAAAGGCCACTTAAAAGCCGTTGAAAAAGTTTTAGAAACACAAGAAATCCAAGCGTATAACTTAGGGACAGGTATGGGCTATAGCGTCTTAGATGTTGTCAACAATTTCGAAGAAGCAACTGGTCAAAAAGTTCCCTATACGATGATGGAAAGACGTCCAGGAGATATTGGTACGTGTTATTCTGATGCGACAAAAGCAGCTAAAGAATTGCACTGGACAGCAACACACGACCTAAAGGAAATGTGTCGTGATTCATGGAAGTGGCAATCAGAAAATCCGATAGGCTACGACTAACCAATCAACGATTAGAATAGAAAAAAGGCGTTGGCAACTTTGCCAACTGTCTTTTTTTACATAAGATACTTATTGGAGGAGCTCACATGCAAAAAGTTAGAAAAGCTGTCATCCCAGCAGCTGGATTGGGAACACGTTTTTTACCAGCAACAAAAGCAATGGCTAAAGAAATGTTGCCAATCGTGGATAAACCAACGATTCAATTTATCGTAGAAGAAGCGATTGAATCAGGGATTGAAGAAATACTGGTTGTAACGGGAAGAGCTAAACGTTCGATTGAAGATCATTTTGATTCGAATTTTGAATTGGAACAAAATTTAGTTAGTAAAGAAAAATGGGACTTGTTAAAGCTAATAGAGAGTACGACTAAAATTAAATTGCATTTCATTCGTCAATCTTATCCTAAAGGGTTAGGCGACGCGGTCTTACATGCAAAAAGTTTTGTCGGGAACGAGCCGTTTATCGTTTTATTAGGCGATGATATGATGAAAGACGAGATACCCTTAACAAAGCAGTTGATGAACCGGTATGAAGAAACTGGCTCGTCAGTACTAGCAACGATGCGTGTACCGTATGAAGAAACGTCAAAGTATGGTATTGTTGACCCAGCTAAAAAGCTAGCAGAAGGATTATATGAAGTAAATCAGTTTGTTGAAAAGCCAAAAGCTGAAGATGCGCCAAGTGACTTAGCGATTATTGGCCGTTACTTATTAACGCCTGAGATTTTTGAGATGCTAGAAAAACAAGAACCAGGTGCGGGCAATGAAGTCCAACTAACGGATGCCATTGAAGCGTTAAATAAAACGCAAAAAGTATTGGCTCATGAATACAAAGGCATCCGCTACGATGTCGGAGATAAATTTGGTTACATGACTACCAGTATTGAATATGGTTTAGAACACCCTGAAGTAAAAGACAACTTAAAACACTACTTGATTCAACTAAGCAAAGAATTACGAGAAACAAAATAAAAAAGAAAGCATAACCAATGTCTGATGGGTTATGCTTTGCTTTTTAAGGTATCTAGCTAAAACAATGTTAGAGAAAGGGCGTATTCAGATGAAAAAAATAAAAGTCATGACTGTCTTTGGAACAAGACCGGAAGCCATTAAAATGGCACCAGTCGTTTTAGAATTGAAGCGGCGTTCAGACCAATTTGAATCAGTTGTTGTAGTAACCGCTCAACACCGACAAATGCTTGATCAAGTGTTAGCTATTTTTGCTATTCAACCAGATTACGATTTAGATGTGATGAAAGAGCGACAAACACTAGCTCAAATTACAGCGAATGTCTTAATAGGGATGGAAGACGTGATGAAAAAAGAACGGCCCGATATCGTCTTAGTCCATGGGGATACAACAACTACTTTTGCAGCAGGATTATCTGCTTTTTACAATCAAATAAAAGTTGGTCATGTAGAGGCAGGACTTAGGACTTGGAATAAGCAGTCGCCTTTTCCAGAAGAAATGAATCGCCAAGTGACCGATGTTTTATCTGATCTTTATTTTGCTCCAACCAAAGAAAGTGTTGCAAATTTGTTGAAAGAAAATCATTCTGAAGAACATATTTATATTACTGGGAATACAGCCATCGATGCACTCAAAGAAACCATCCAGACAAATTATCACCACGATGTGCTAGATAAACTATCAGAAGACAATCGTTTAATCTTACTGACTATGCACCGCAGAGAAAATCAAGGTGAGCCAATGGAACGGGTCTTTAAAGCTGTTCGAAAAGTTGTCGATACTTATCCTGACATAGAAGTGGTTTATCCTGTTCAGTTAAATCCTGTCGTGCAAGAATTAGCAGCTAAAGAATTAGGCAATCATCCGCGCATTCATCTGATTAACCCTTTAGATGTGATTGATTTTCATAACATTGCAGCTAAAAGTTATTTTATTATGAGTGATTCAGGTGGAGTCCAAGAAGAAGCACCATCATTAGGTGTGCCGGTACTGGTATTGAGAGAGACGACTGAACGTCCAGAAGGCGTTGCTGCTGGGACCTTGAAACTAGTCGGAACAAAAACGGAAGACGTCTTAGATGCCATGAAACAAGTGTTAGACAATGCTGAGATACATAAAAAAATGGCAGCAGCAAACAATCCTTATGGCGATGGCACAGCTGCTAAGCGTATCTTAGATGTTTTAGCATATGAATTTGGCCAAAATAAGGAAAGACCAGAAAATTTTAAGAACAAATAAAGAAGGATAAAACTAGACAAAAAAGGAAATGCTAGCTTATTTAAAAATTAAATAACAAAACATCTATGTATTATGCTATAATTGCAGAGTCATAATTTAAAGGAAAAAAACAAACAATTAAAAAGATTTTGTAGGAGGAAACAATGGAAGAAGAAATCAGTTTAGTGGAATTGTTCGCTATTTTAAAGAAAAGAAAGACATTGATAGCAAGTGCTGGATTAGTGATGCTATTAGCAGCAGCCATCTTCACTTTCTTTATTGCAACACCACAATACAGTTCAACAGCTCAACTATTAGTCAATCGTAAAACAGAATCAACTGAAGGGATTCAGTTAACGGATATCAACACAAATGTGCAAATGATTAATACATATAAAGATATTATCAAAGGGCCGGTTATCTTAGATCCTGTCAGCAAAAAGTTGACATCTGACCTAACTCCTGCTCAACTAGCAGAAAAAATTGAGATTTTGACTCAAGATAACTCCCAAGTCTTCTCTTTAAAGGTAACGGATGTTAGTCCGGTTACAGCAGCTGAGATAGCGAATGAAGTAACAATGACGTTTCAAAATGAAATTGGCAACATTATGAACGTTGAAAACGTGACGATTATTTCTGAAGCTATCCCAAATGAAAATCAAATTTCACCTAATAACCTGCTAAACCTAGTCATTGGGTTATTGGTTGGTCTAATGCTTGGTGTTGGAGTAGCCTTTTTATTAGAGTTTATGGATAAATCAATTCGTGATGAGCGCTTTATCACAGAAGAAGTTGGCTGGCCAATTCTAGGCAGCGTTTCTGAAATGACACGCGATGAGTTGGAATCTAAGCTAGAGACATTTAAACAAAAAAATAAGAAAAGAACTCAGAGTAGAGTCTAAGAGGTGAAAAGATGTTTAAAAACAAAAAAATAAAAACAACTATCGAACGACCTAGTTTAATTACCTTGACTCGACCGAGTTCGGTTATAGCAGAACAATTCAGAACCATTCGGACAAACATTCAATTTTCAATGGTGGACAAGGAATTAAAAACATTATTGGTAACATCAGCTGCTCCAGGAGCAGGGAAATCAACGGTTTCTGCTAACTTAGCGGTTACGATGGCAATGCAAGGCAAGCGTGTTTTATTAGTAGATGCAGATATGCGCAAACCAACTGTTCACAAAACGTTTAAATTGCCCAATCAAGATGGGTTAACGACGTTGTTAACAGAAAAAGATGCAGCAATCAAAGACATTGCTCATCGGATGCCAACCGAAGGGTTGTACATTATTACCAGTGGTATTATTCCACCGAATCCTTCAGAACTGTTAGCTTCTAATAAAATGACACTGCTTATTAAAGAACTAGAAGAAATTTTTGATTTGATTATTTTTGATACACCACCAGTTATTGCGGTAACAGATGCACAAGTTATGGCTAGTAAAGTAGATGGCACACTTTTTGTGGTTAATAAAGGTGTAGCAGACAAAGAAATGGTAAAAAAATCAAAAGAATTACTAGCGATGGTGCATGCTAACATAATTGGTGTCATCTTTAATCGCGTAGAATTAGCACAAGACACGTACTACCATTACTACGGAGAATAGGAGCGTTCATATGATTGATTTGCATTGTCACATCCTACCTGGCATCGATGATGGTGCAAAAACATTAGAGGACTCTATTGCGATGGCTCGTTTAGCTGTCGCTGAAGGCATAACTCATGTCTTGGCGACCCCTCACTATAAAAACGGCCGTTGGACAAACGAAAAAGAGGCGATTGTACAAGCTGTCAAGCTAGTTCAAAAAGAATTAGATGATAGAGGGATTCCCTTAACGCTATTTGCAGGGCAAGAAGTCCGGATTGTTGGCGAGTTGATGCAAGATATTGCCGAAGGCAGGATTCAATTTATTGATGAAGACAACCAGTACCTTATGATTGAGTTCCCGACTGCGACAGTTCCCGCATATACGGACTCTTTATTTTTTAATTTACAAAAAACAGGTGTAACGCCAATTATCGTTCATCCAGAACGAAACCATGCGTTACTGAAAGATCCAGATATTCTCCTGAATTTGATTCAAAAAGGGGCTTTAGCGCAAGTAACAGCAGGAAGTTATGTAGGAACTTTTGGGAAAAAAATCCAGCAGTTTAGTAAAGAATTAATCGCTGCGAACCTAGTTCATTTGATTGCTTCCGATGCACATAATGTTGCAACGCGTTCTTTTCATATGAAGGATGCTTATCAAAAGTTAGAAAAAGAGTTTGGTAAAGAAAGAGTCATGAATTTTAAACAAGTAACCAAGGACCTAATTAATGGTGAACAGATTAGTCCCGCTTTGCCAACTGAAATTAAAAAAGCAAAATTTCTAGGAATATTTTGATAAAGAAAGAAGGGATAGTAATGAGTAGAACAATAAAAAGAAGTATTTTAATAGGATACGACAGCCTGGCTATTGTAGTATCAGCTATCATGACTTACTACTTTTTAAATCCATACATAGGGCTATCTTTTGAGAACTTAACCGTACTTGTTGGTCTAATTATTGTTATTTATTTAACGTTAGCCTTTTATTTTAATTTATTCTCTAAAATTAATCGCTTCACGAGTATTAAAGAATCGTTAACCATTGGGGTTTGTGTGACGACTGCCTATATTTTATCGGCCAGTATTTTTTTAGTCATGAGGCAAACGGTTAGCTTTCGATTTATTTTACTCGGTTATTTATTTTCAGTCTTCTTCATTATGGGAAGTCGCATTGGCTGGCGCATTTATCACGAGCATCATTACCGTAAATTAAATAGTCATCGGATTGAACGTCAGATTCCCACGCTAGTTATTGGTGCGGGACATGGTGGCAGTATTTTAATTCGAAGTTTAAAACGAAATGATACGGATGTTAAGTTAGTAGGTATAGTAGATGATGACGCATCTAAACACAATATGCTGTTATACGATATCCGTGTGTTAGGCCAGATAGCCGATATTCCATTGTTAGTGAAACAATACCATGTAGAACAAGTAACGATTGCGATTCCCTCATTAGATCCCAAAGAATACGAACGGATCTTAGATCTATGTAACCAAGTAGAGGTAACGGTCAACCAGATGCCTTCTATTGAAGATGTCTTACAAGGTAAATTATCTGTTAGTCAGTTTAGAGAAATCGATGTCGTTGATTTGTTGGGACGTGCAGAAGTAACATTAGATATGAAACAAATTTCAACTAAATTAGTCGGTAAAACGATTTTAGTCAGTGGTGCCGGTGGATCCATTGGTTCCGAAATTTGCCGTCAAATAGCGCGTTTCTCACCAGCACGAATCATTTTATTAGGCCATGGTGAAAACTCTATCTATCTGATTGACAAAGAGTTAAAGAATGCGTTTGGGAAAACAATTGAGATTGTGCCTATCATCGCAGATATTCGTGACCGTAAACGGATTTTTCATATTATGGAAGAGTATCAACCAGCACGAGTCTACCATGCAGCAGCGCATAAGCATGTGCCGATGATGGAATACAATCCGCGTGAAGCGGTGAAGAATAATATTTATGGGACAAAAAATATGGCTGAAGCTGCAAAAGCTGCTGGAGTTGGGAACTTTGTGATGATTTCAACGGACAAAGCGGTTAATCCTCCTAATGTCATGGGCGCAACGAAGCGGATTGCAGAAATGATTGTCACGGGTTTAAATGAACCAGGAAAAACAAAGTTCGCAGCTGTGCGTTTTGGAAATGTCTTGGGTAGTCGTGGAAGTGTTGTGCCTTTGTTTAAAGAGCAAATTAGGAACGGTGGTCCCGTAACGGTTACAGACTTTCGAATGACGCGTTACTTTATGACCATTCCGGAAGCGAGTCGTTTGGTTATCCAAGCAGGAGCTTTAGCGCAAGGTGGCGAAATCTTCATTTTGGATATGGGAGAACCCGTTAAGATTGTTGACCTAGCTAAAAAAGTCGTTAAATTAAGTGGTTTTACTGAAAAAGAAATCCAAATCACTGAAGCTGGGATTCGACCAGGTGAAAAATTATATGAAGAACTGATGATTGATAGTGAAAAAACAACAGAACAAGTTTTTGAAAAGATATTTGTTGGCAAAGTAACCGATATGGCAGTCGATAAAGTAATGGAATTCGTGGAACATTTGAATGATTGCACGATTGAAGAATTGAGAACAGAAATCGTAGCTTTTGCGAATGAAAAGAATGACTCATTTAATATCGATACAGAAGAAATCACTTCAAAAAAAATAAGTACTGAAGGAGAGTTTACCGATGTACACCAAGTATGTTAAACGCTGGCTTGATTTCTTTTTAGCTTTAATAGGATTAATTATTCTATCACCTGTATTTCTAATTATTATTGTTGCAATAAAACTAGATTCAAAAGGACCCGTTTTATTTAAACAAGAACGAGTTGGTAAGAATAATAAACTATTTAAAATTTATAAGTTTCGGACAATGAAAATCGATACGCCTGATGATGTCCCAACTCATCTATTAGATGATCCCGATTTATTTATTACGCGTGTAGGGAAGGTATTGAGAAAAACGAGCTTAGATGAACTACCTCAGATGATTAATATTATAAAAGGTCAAATGAGTATTATTGGTCCAAGACCCGCACTATGGAATCAATATGATCTAATAAAAGAAAGAGATAAATATAATGCGAACGATATTTATCCTGGACTAACAGGTTGGGCGCAAATAAATGGTCGAGATGAGTTATCTATTCAAAGAAAATCTGCGTTGGATGGAGAATATGTAGATAAGTTGAGTTTCCTATTTGATGTTAAGTGTTTTGTAGGGACAATTCTAAGTATATTAAAATCGGATGGCGTAGTTGAAGGTGGAACTAAAGAGAACATGGAAAATGATACTAAAAAAAAGGAGAACTTTATGAGATGAAAAGAGTGCTTATAACTGGTGAAAATAGTTACATAGGAACATCTCTAGAGAATTGGTTAATGAAAGAGCCAGATGACTACTTAGTTGACTCTATTAGTGTTAAAGATAGCTCATGGAAAGATAAAAATTTTAATCAATATGACGTGGTTTTCCATGTAGCGGGAATTGCACATATTAAAGAGAGCAAAGAAAATA
This sequence comes from Carnobacterium sp. TMP28, assembly GCF_047553015.1. Classification (GTDB taxonomy): domain Bacteria; phylum Bacillota; class Bacilli; order Lactobacillales; family Carnobacteriaceae; genus Carnobacterium_A. The sequence continues at coordinate 1,381,254 of NZ_CP180212.1, read as the reverse complement.
ATGAACTTTACTATAAAGTGAATAGAGATTTAGCGTATAAGGTTGCAAAAAAAGCTAAATCAGATGGTGTAAAGCAATTTATATTTTTAAGTTCAATGAGTGTTTATGGTTTAGATAATGGAGTAATTAACAAAGATACACCTTTACGACCAACTAGTGCATATGGTAAATCTAAAATTGAAGCAGAAGATCTAATCATTACATTGGAAAGTAGTTCATTTATTGTTGCAATCCTCCGGCCACCTATGGTTTATGGTAAAGGATGTAAAGGTAATTACCCAAAATTAGCGAGCTTATCTTTAAAAACTCCTATATTTCCAGATGTTAATAATAAGCGCAGTATGATATATATAGATAATTTATCAGATATTATCAAACAAATAATTGCTTCAGCTAGCCATGGATTATATCTTCCACAAAATAAATATTACGTTAATACTAGTGAGATGGTTAAATTAATTGCTGAGGTTCATGAGAAAAAGTTATTTATACCTAAGCAATTCAGTTTTTTAATAAATAAGTTAAATATAGGTATTATAAATAAGGTGTTTGGTGATTTAGTTTACGATATGGAAATAGCTAACAAAATAGATACGGTATCTTTCAAAGAGTCCATCAAACTAACTGAAAATATTAAGGAGGTATGATATGCAAGAGAAAAAAGATATACTTTTCTTGTGTCAGTTCTTTTATCCGGAGTATATATCTTCAGCTACTCTTCCTTTCGATACTGCAAAAGCATTAAGTGAATCTGGAATGAACGTAGGAGTTTTATGTGGATTTCCAAATGAGTATAATAATAATGGAAAAGTGCCTCTAACTGATAAATATGAAGAAATTGAAATTAAAAGACTTAAATATATTCAGATGAAGCGAAGTAATATATTAGGAAGATTAATAAATTACTTATCATTTACAGTTTCAGTACTATTAAATCTTAAAGAAATCAAAAAATATAAATTACTTATAGTGTATTCTAATCCTCCTATATTACCTATTGTAGCTGCTATAGCTAATAAACTTTTTAATACTGAGATAGTTTTTGTTTGTTATGACATATATCCAGAAATTGCTATAAAAACAGGTGCAATTAGTGAAAAAGGAGTGATAAGTAAAGTAATGAATCTCGTTAACACTTCATTATATAAAAATATAAACAAAGTAGTGGCACTCTCATATGATATGAAAAAGTACCTTTTATCTAATAGAAATCAGTTAAGGGAAAATCAAATAGCTGTCATACCGAATTGGTATGAAGATCAACCAGATAAAGATGTTGAAATATCATATGCTAATAAGCTATTTAAAGAAATGTATCCTAAGGAAAAACTTATAATTTCTTATCTAGGGAATATGGGAATTGCACAAGATTTGAATACATTAATAGATGCAATTAAATTTTTTAAAGATAATACAGAAATTTCATTTTTATTTGCAGGACATGGAAGTAAAGTAAGTGAATTAAAAGATACTGTCGAAAATAAATCGTTAAAAAATGTATTTATTTATGATTTTCTTCATGGAACAGATTTTCAAGATGCTCTTAACATAAGTGACATATTTATAGTCTCTTTGGAAAGTGGATTAGAAGGTCTAGCTGTTCCAAGTAAGACATATAGTTATATGATGAATGGAAAACCGATAATTGCTATAATGGATAAAGACACAGATATTTCTCAGGATATTGTTAATAATAAAGCAGGCTATGGAATTGAAGTAGGCGACGTTAAAGGTTTAGTAAATGCTATAGTAGAGCTTAATGGTTACCCAGCTAAGAGAGTAATGGCAGGAAGAAATGCAAGAAAGGTATATGTAAAGAAGCATACTACTAAAAAAGCTACTTTGAAATATGTAGAAATGATGAGATCTATATTGGAGGATAAATAAATGTTTGAAGATAAAGTATTATTAATAACAGGAGGTACAGGATCTTTCGGGAATGCAGTATTAAAAAAATTTTTAAATAGTGATATTAAAGAAATACGTATTTTCTCAAGAGATGAAAAAAAACAAGATGATATGCGCAAAAAGTACAACAATCCCAAAATTAAATTTTTTATTGGTGATGTAAGAGATCCTGATAGCATACGTAATGTTATGTATAACGTTGATTTTGTCTTTCATTCTGCCGCATTGAAACAAGTTCCTTCTTGCGAGTTTTTTCCAATGGAAGCAGTAAAAACGAATGTAATCGGAACGGATAATGTACTCAACGCTGCCATCGAATCAGGAGTAAAAAAAGTCATTTGTTTATCTACAGATAAGGCAGCTTATCCTATCAATGCAATGGGAACTTCTAAAGCGATGATGGAAAAAGTCTTTGTTGCTAAATCGCGTAATGTTAGTCCAGAACAAACACTAATTTGTGGTACGAGATATGGTAACGTGATGGCTTCTAGAGGGAGCGTCATTCCATTGTTCGTTGAGCAACTAAAAACAGGTAAGTCATTGACGGTCACTGAATCAAGTATGACTCGATTTATGATGAGTTTAGAAGAAGCGGTAGACTTAGTTGTCTTTGCTTTTCATAATGCTCAACAAGGAGATATTATGGTTCAGAAAGCTCCTGCAAGTACAATAGATACTTTAATAAAAGCATTGCAAAAAATATTTAATACCGATGTACCTGTAGAAGTGATTGGAATTAGACATGGCGAAAAGATGTATGAATCTTTATTAACTAAAGAAGAAGCTGCGCACTCGATTGATATGGGGGGGTTTTATAGAGTTCCTTCGGATAAAAGAGATTTAAATTATAGTAAATTCTTTGAAGAAGGAAATGTGGATGCTGTACATATTGATGAGTACAACTCAGATAATACAGATCAACTTACAGTTGATCAACTAATAGAAAAATTGTTAAAATTAGATGAAATTCAAGAAGCATTAATTGGCTGGGGGTCTCCGTATGCAAATATTGGTAACCGGATCTAATGGATTTGTAGGGAAAAACTTAATCGCGGAATTGAATAATCAAGGATACAAAGATATATTAGAATTTGATAGAAACACAGATGAAAATTCATTAGAAGAATTTACCAAAAAATGTGATTTTGTTTTCCATTTAGCTGGGGTAAATCGTCCAAAAAACGAAAAAGAATTTATGCAAGGTAATTATGGATTTACTTCTGATTTATTACAAATGCTAAAAAAAAATAATAACAAAGCTCCAATACTTATTACTTCATCTATCCAAGCTAACAAAGATAATCCATATGGGATAAGTAAACGTGCAGGTGAAAACTTACTAGTTGATTATGAAAAAGAAACTGGAGCTAAGGTATTTGTTTACCGTTTAGCGAATTTATTTGGAAAATGGAGTCAACCCAATTATAATACAGTGGTGGCTACTTTTTGTCATAATATTGCTAGAGATATCGATATTCATGTAAACGACCCAGAAGCAAAGCTGACTCTATGTTATATTGATGATGTTGTAAAAGAATTTATATTAGCTATAAAAAATAAAACTCAAATAAGTGGGGATTTTTATAAAATACCCACAGAGTATGAGACTACTCTTGGTGAGGTAGCATCTTTAATTAAAAGCTTTAAAGAGAGTCGTTTTAATTTAATCGTTCCAAATATGGAAAACGAACTGACTAAAAAATTGTATAGTACTTATTTAAGCTTTTTACCAGGAAATAAGTTCTCTTATGATTTAAAAATGAATGTTGATCAAAGAGGATCTTTTACAGAGTTTATAAAAACGTCTGATAGTGGTCAAGTTTCAATTAATGTTTCTAAGCCTGGAATTACTAAAGGAAACCATTGGCACCATACAAAAAACGAGAAATTTTTAGTCGTAAGTGGAGAAGGTCAAATACGCTTCAGGAAGCTAAACTCTAATGAAATTATTGAATATAATGTTACTGGAGAAAAATTAGAAGTAGTTGATATACCTGCTGGGTATACACACTCAATTGTGAATATTGGAAAAAAAGATTTGGTTACAGTGATGTGGGTAAATGAAGTTTTTGATTCGAATAACCCAGATACTTATTATGTGGAGGTATAATATGAAAAAATTAAAAGTTATGACTGTAGTAGGTACAAGACCTGAAATTATTCGTTTATCTGCAGTTATAAAAAAACTAGAAGAATCAGAGGCTGTTGAGCACATATTAGTTCATACAGGACAAAATTATGACTATGAGTTAAATGAAGTATTCTTTAAGGACTTTAGTTTAAGGAAACCTGATTATTTCTTAAATGCGGCAATTGGAACAGCTGTAGAAACAATAGGCAATATTTTAGTTAAGATTGATCCTATTATGGAGGAAGTAAGTCCGGATGCCTTTTTAGTATTAGGTGATACAAATAGCTGTTTGTGTGCCATCGCTGCTAAGAGACGACATATCCCTATATTTCATATGGAAGCAGGTAATCGTTGTTTTGATCAAAGAGTACCGGAAGAGACGAACCGTAAAATTGTTGATCATACAGCGGATATCAATTTAACTTATAGTGATATTGCCAGAGAATATTTATTAGCAGAAGGAATATCTGCGGATAGTATCATAAAAACTGGAAGTCCAATGTATGAAGTATTAAATTCTAGAAATAAAGATATAAAAAACTCTAAAATACTTGAAAAATTAAATTTGAAAGAAAACGAATATTTTGTTGTTTCCGCTCATCGTGAAGAAAATATAAGTTCTGAAGAAAACTTTATAGACTTAGTAGACACATTAAATACAATTGCTAATAAATATAACTTACCGATTATTGTTAGTACACATCCAAGAACTAGGAAAATGATAGAAGAAAAAAATATTATATTTAATAAACACATTCAATTGATAAAGCCTCTTGGTTTTAATGATTATAATAAACTACAGGTTTCATCTAAGCTAGTTATGAGTGATAGCGGTACTATAAGCGAAGAGGCTTCTATACTTCGATTTAGGGCATTAAATATACGTCAAGCACATGAACGACCAGAAGCGATGGAAGAAGCCGCTGTTATGTTGGTGGGTTTAAAAAAAGAGAGAGTCATGCAAGGTATATTGATACTAGAGTCTCAAACCAAAGAAACTCTAGAAATAGTACAAGATTATAATAAAGCAAACGTATCTGATAAAATATTACGTATACTAATTTCTTATACCGATTATATTAATAGAAAAGTATGGGGAGAATAAAAGAAAGATAGGATGGAAGATGATATGGCTGATTTAACTACGATTATTTTGACAAAAAATGAAGAACTAAACATAAAAAAATGTATTGAATCTGTAAAAAGTATTTCAAAACGAATTATAGTAATGGACAGTTTTAGTTCTGATTTAACAGTTAGTATCGCCAAATCATTAGGTGCTGAAGTATATCAGAACGAATTTTTAAATTATGGCAAACAATTCCAGTTTGCACTAGATAATACAGATATAACGACACAATGGATTTTCCGTTTTGACGCTGACGAAAGATTAACAGAAGAATCTTCTATAGAAATTAACAAATTATGTTCTGAAAATAAAAATACAGATATTAATGGTTTGATTTTTAAGCTTGAAGTAAATTTTTTGGGAAGAAAGTTAAAACATGGTGGTACCTATCCATTTAAGAAATTATGTATTTTTAAAAAAGATCATGCATTTATGGAAACAAGATCAATGGATGAACAGATAGTTTTATCCGATGGTAAGTCTATTGAAATGAAGTCTATTTCAGAACATAATGATTATAGAGATTTGACTTACTGGATATCAAAACACAACTGGTATGCTACAAGAGCCGCAAAAGATTATTTAGATTTTGAGAATGAAAAAATAAATTATACGAACTTAGATTTCTCTGCAAAAGCAAGAAGATTATTAAAATATAAAATATATTATAAAATGCCTCAAGGAATAAGAGGGCTAACTTATTTTTTGTATAGATATATTATAAAAAAAGGTTTTCTAGATGGAAAAGAAGGATATTATTATGCATTTCTTCAAGCTTACTGGTATAGAGTATTGGTAGATGCCAAAATATTTGAAGCAAAAAAAAATAATACTAAAATAAGTGATGTTGGTAGTTTAAAGTAATGCAATGAAAGGAACCAAAAATATGAAAATATGTGTACTAAGTACTGTTAATATTAAACATATGACGGGTGCAGCTCCCTATCTATATTATTTAAAAAGTAAAAATATAGATTATGATATTATTTATATTGATAAATATATAGAAAATGAAGAGAGTGATGCTAAAAATCTATATAAATTCGAATTAAAAATAGAAAAAGATTGGTCTAAACAAAAAAAACTAATTAAATATTTTAGCTTTAGAAAATTTGCTAAAAAAAAATTGTTGCAGAATAAATATGATTTGATTATCACTTGGGGCACTGAAACAGCTTTGTTATTTTTTGATATATTATTAATACACTTTAGAGAAAAATATATAGTTAATATTAGAGATTACGCAAATTTAAATAACTATTTCAAAAAAAAATTACTTAAAATTGTTTTAAATAACAGTTCATTTTCAACTATTTCTTCGTATGGGTTTAAAAAGTTTTTACCAGAGTTTAATTACATTCGAATGCATAGCGTAAATAAGCAAATAATAGAAAAAGCACAATTTAATAAGGAATTTGTTGATTGTACTCAACCATTGAGGATATGTTTTATAGGCAATGTTAGATTTTATGAAAATGATTTAAAGTTAATTAATGAACTAGCAAATGATAGTAGATTTATTATACAATTTTTTGGAATTGGTTCAGAAAAATTAGAAGATTATACTATAAAAAAAAGAATAGAAAATGTTGAATTTATAGGTAGTTTCGAAGTTAGTCGTACATCAGAATTATTGAATAAAGCAGATATAATCAATAATTTGTATGGTTTTAATAACTTGGCTTTAGATACAGCTGTATCTATTAAATATTATTATTCGATATATTTAAGAAAGCCATTATTAGTATACAAAGATACATATATGGAAAAAGTTTCAAATAAGATATCGTTTTCTTTCAACGCTGATTATAATAATCTGGGAGATAGATTATTCAATTGGTATCACGCCATGAATTTTGATGATTTTGAAAATGAATGTTTTAAAAAAATTAAACAAATTAATATAGAAAATAGAATTTTCGAAGAAAAATTAGAAAGTCTATTAATAAAGAAAGAGGGTAATTATGAAGATAAAGTTTAATTTTATAAATATATTTTTTTTTATATCTGCAGCTATAAGTTTTGTAGTTACACTAAATTTTTATAATAATATTAAAAATGGCTATGAGTTAATATTATTATTTCCTTTATTTTTTTGTATTATTTTTCTTTTTACTTTTGGTAAATTAAATATAAAAGATTCATATGTCCCGTTAACAACATTTATATTTATCATGGTCCAGTCTATTCGATTTATAGTAATGCCCCCTATTATTGCTATGGCTGGTGAAAATAATGGAACAAATTTTTTAAATCCTACTATAAGCTCGATTAGATTAGCTACAATATTAATGATTTTTGATATATTTTCTACGACATTAGTAATGTATTTTTTTTCTTTAAAGAAAAAAGTAAAAGTGAAAAAAATAATGAGAATAGAAGGTAATAGGTACATCTATACATCATTCTTATTTTTCTCTTTAATTTTATATTTTTTTGTAAGTCGATCAGTGAAGTTATTTCATTTTTTTATTGTTCCATTAACAGGCGATGTAAGAATTGGAGACATAACAGATACTCCTGTTGTTATAACTCAACAAATAATAATGATATCAATGATATTATTATTTTTATGTGCTGTTTCATATTTTTCAAAAAAATATGAATATAAAAAAGAAAATTTTTATTTTTATATTTCACTTATATTTGCAATTATTAATGTAGGTATAATTACTGGGGAACGTAGATCTGGGCAAGTATTTTCGGCATTTTGTTCTATATGGATATTGACACGCATCTACCCCAAGAAAACAAAGAAAATTATATTTATAATTGCTGGGGTTGCACTAATTATTTTATCGTTTATGAGTATATATAAGATATCTAATGCTGTTGCATATAGCTCTTACGCGAATGCGATAAGAAACTCACAATTTGACATTAGTTCTCTATCGAGTACGTTACAAAGTTATTTCCAAGGACCGCAAGACTTAGCAGTAATTATAGAATTTAAAAATACTGTGCACCTCGGTATCGAAAATTTTATATTTGATTTGTCACGTTCAATAGTGCCAATAAGTTTTTTTATAAAAAACATAGGTACTGTAACCTCAGAAATTTTTAATAACTACTTGTATAATGGCTTTCAAAAAACAGGTCATGTAATATCATCAACTGCATATAGTTACTTGTATTTTGGTATACTTTTAACACCGTTATTTTCAATAGTAAATATAATAATATCAGTTTTTTTTGAAAGAAAAATGACATCATCTAATTCCTATGAGATGTCATATATGTGGGCTTATTTGTTTATTAGAGTAGCTATCAACTTGACAGCTAACACTCCTGCACTAATTAATCAAATAACAATAATGCTCTGTACAGGTGGTCTACTCTTTAGAGTTGCTAAACTATCAGGAAATAGTATAAAAGATAAAACATTATTACAATTTAAGTAAGCAAATATATAGTACAACAACTACTAAAGTCAAATATTTTTATAACTAAAAGTTATTTAATAAAATATAAAAAATAATAAATAATAGAAAAAAACTTATTAAATTATTAATAAAAAGGAGGTTATTTTATGAAAGTACTAGTTCTTTCATTTGGTATTAAAGAATTTGATGGCAGATTAAATGAGTTGTGCAATATTGCTTCAAAGTTAGGACAAAAAAGAGTAGTATGTTTTACAAAAAATGAGAGTAATAAGAAATATTTATTAAGTAAAAATAAACATTTAGGATTAAAAAATTATATAAGATTTATTGTTAAATCTTTAAAAACAGCTAAAGAGATGAATGGTTTTGATATATTATTATTAGATAATATGTTTTCGACAATACCTGGGATGATAATAAAACATTTATACAGACCTAAATATGTTATTCAAGATGTAAGAGAGTTATACTTTTATAGAGATATCAAAAATACAACTGGTAAATTATTTAGCTTTTTTGAAACTAAAAGTATGAAAAAAGCAGATATTGTTTTATGTGCAAATAAATATAGGGCTCAAATAATGTTTGAACATTATAAGTTGAAAAAAATACCTGTCATATTTGAAAATATTAGATTTCTAAATGGTAATTATGATGAAAAAACATTGCAAATAAAGTATCATGACTTATTCAACTATAAATATAATATAATTAATACTGGAGGTTTTTCTCTTTCTAGAAAGACGGCTGAATTGATAACTTCAATGGAAAATATTTCTAATGATATTGGTTTATATATTGTAGGTGAAGGCACTATTAAAGATAGAGAAGCAATAGAAAAAATAATGTTAGAAAAAAAAATAAACAATGTTGTTTTACTAGGTAAAGTTCCAATGGATGAATTACGTTATTTATTAAGACAATCTGATCTAGGGATAGTTAGTTATCATCAAAATGATTTGAATAATTTTTATTGTGCCTCTGGAAAAATATACGAATATTTAGCAGAAGGTATACCAATTGTTACAACTGAAAATCTTCCATTAAAGAATTTTTGTTTAGAAAATAAAGTTGGAATAGCTGATGATTCTTTTGTTAAAGGAATCGTTAACATAACAAATAATTTAGATTACTATAAAAAGCAAGTATCTGATTATATAATAAATATTTCACCAGAAATAAATAATGAAGAAGTTGCTAAGCATATTCTTAAAGAATTATTGGATATAGGTATTAAAAATGAATAAGTTAAAAAAAATGCTTAGTAGTAGATATGTTAAAAATATATCCCTACTAGCAAGTGGTTCGATTATAGCACAAGTTATTTCAATGGCAATATCACCATTTACAACAAGGCTCTTTACACCAACAGAATTGGGAATGTATACAATAATTACAACAGCAGTATCTTTATTTGGTCCTATCATATGTTTAAAATATGATATGATAATAGTTTCTTCTGAAAATGAAAAAGAAGCTAATTCTGTAATATTTTTATCTTTTATTATTTCTTTTACCTTAAGTATAATATTAAGTTTAGTATATGGATTATTAGTTTTGAGGAATGATTATGTTGGTTATAATTTATTATTTGTAACAGTAATAGTCTTTATTTTATTATTATCTTATGGGGTAAATAATATTCTAGTAGCATATAATAATAGAGAATCTTTATATAAGTTAATCTCTAAAGTGACAATTTTAAAGGCTATTGTTAGCAATACAATGATTATTTTAGTAGGTATTTTAAATTTAGGTGTTTTTGGTTTATCTATTTCACAAATAACTGGAAATATGGCTGGTATAAAAAAACAATCAACTAACTTATGGATTAATAAAAAAGAAATTTTTGAAACTACTAAAAAAGAACTAAGTGAGACTTTTATTAAATATATAAATCAACCAAGATATAATGCTTTGTCAGCATTGGTAAGTACTTCGATATATTCGAGTATTAATATTTTTATTAAATCTATGTATTCAGCTAAAGTATTAGGATTATATTCTATATCTTATAGAGTATTCGGTATACCATTTTCAGTTATCAGTGCTAATATAGCAAGAGTTTTTTATGAAGAAGCAACAAAAGAAAAAAAAAATAACGGAAACTATAAAAACATTTTTTTGAAAACAACAATAGCACTGACATGTTTGATAATACCAGTTATGATTTTTATTGCTTTAACAGCACCAAGTATTTTTTCATTAGTTTTTGGTAGACAATGGGAAGCAGCTGGGTTATATGTTAGAATATTAGCACCGATGTTTGCAATTAGGCTTATTGCAGAGTCGCTAACAACTGCCTTTATCATATCTTCTAAACAAAGTGTAGAATTAAAATTTCAAATAGGAATATTATTTCTTGAATTAGTCGTTTATATGATCACATCGTTATTAAATTTTAAGATAGAAATTTTCTTTTCGTTAATTTCATTTATTTATGTACTTATCTATTCTGTTATGATTGGCTATATGTACAAAATAAGTAAATAATTTTTATTAATAAATATATTAGATAAAAGAAAGGATTGTTATATTATGGAAATTAACGTTATTGGGCTAGGTTATATTGGATTACCAACTGCACTTATGTTGGCTTCAAGTGGGCATAAAATTGTAGGAACAGATTTTAATAAAAAATTAGTAGCGTCATTACAAAACGGACGAATCCCATTTGAGGAAATAGGGATTGAAGAACTTTATTCAGAAGCAATTAAAAAAGAAATAATATTTACGAGTGAGTATATTAAGTCAAGTATGTATATTATTACGGTACCAACGCCATATATAAAGGCTTCAAAAAAAATTGACCCTTCTTATATTATTTCGGCAGTAAAGAGTGTTATGGAAATTTGTGATAAAGGTGCTGTCGTTGCTATTGAATCTACTGTTTCACCTGGAACTATAGATGCATTTGTAAGACCGATAATTCAAGATAAAGGGTTTGTGTTGGGAGAAGATATTCATTTAGTCCATGCTCCTGAGCGGATACTTCCTGGAAATATGATTTATGAATTACGTCATAATTCTCGTACAATTGGTGCTGATAGTGTTGAAGTTGGAGAAAAAGTGAAAGCTATTTATGAATCTTTTTGTGAATCTGAAATTGTTATTACAGACATACGTACAGCTGAAATGACAAAAGTAGTAGAGAATACATTTCGTGATATTAATATTGCATTTGCAAATGAATTAACAAAAATATGTCGTTCTGATGATTTAGATGTATATGAAATTATTCGTATTGCTAATAAACATCCACGAGTAAATATTTTGAATCCTGGACCAGGTGTAGGTGGACACTGTATTTCTGTAGATCCATGGTTCTTAGTAGGAGACTACCCAGGACTTACTAATCTAATATTAACTGCGCGTCATACAAATGATTCAATGCCTGAATTTGTATTAGAACGTGTTAATACGATTATGAAAGAAAAAGGAATGACTGATTTATCTAGAGTGGGTATTTATGGGTTGACGTATAAACAGGATGTAGATGACGTAAGAGAGAGCCCATCACTACAACTACTTGAAAAAATGAAAGAACACTTATCTTCAGGTTTAAAAGTCTATGATCCAATGATTGATACTATAATAATAGACAACCAATATACTAATTTCGAAGAATTTTTAAGTGAAGTTGATTTGGTAATAGTTATGGTTTCACATACTCATATACTTAATAACGAAGAAAAACTAGCTGGTAAAATTATATTAGACACTCAAAAAGTACTGAAAAATAGTATAGTAAACTACTTATAGAAACATATACTATTATTAAAATAGGTAAAAGGACTTTGCTTCCCTTTATATTAGTTTATAAATATTTTAAAATATGAATATGAGGATGTAGGAAATGAAAAAAATAAAAGTAATGACAATCTTTGGAACCCGTCCTGAAGCGATTAAAATGGCACCTCTCGTTCTTGAACTAGAGCGTCAACCAGATAGATTTGAATCTATTGTTACAGTAACAGCGCAACATAGACAGATGCTAGATCAAGTTTTAAAAATTTTTAATATTAAACCGGATTATGACTTAGATGTAATGAAGGACAGACAATCATTAGCTCAAATTACTGCAAATGTATTGATTGGTTTAGAAGATGTAATGACGGAAGTTAAACCAGATATAGTCCTAGTTCATGGAGATACGACAACTACCTTTGCTGCAGGAATATCAGCATTTTATAATCAGATAAAAGTCGGACATGTTGAAGCAGGCTTACGAACTTGGAACAAATATTCTCCTTTCCCAGAAGAAATGAATCGCCAGGTAACTGATGTATTATCTGATATATATTTCTCACCAACTAAAGAAAGTGCTGAAAATTTATTAAAAGAGAATCACTCATCAAAGCACCTCTACATTACTGGAAATACAGCAATTGATGCTTTAAAAGAAACTGTAGTAGAAAATTATAAACATAAGATATTAGATAAGATACCAGAAGAGAATCGATTGATATTGATGACAATGCACCGTAGAGAAAACCAAGGTGAACCAATGGAGCGTGTTTTCCGTGCGATTCGTCAAGTTGTAGATAAATATAAAGATGTAGAAGTAGTATATCCGATTCATTTAAATCCTATTGTACAAGAAGCAGCTAATAAAGAATTAGGGAATCATGAGCGTATACATCTAATTGACCCATTAGATGTTATTGATTTTCATAATATTGCTGCAAGAAGTTATATGATTATGAGTGATTCAGGTGGTGTTCAAGAAGAAGCACCTTCTTTAGGAGTGCCAGTACTAGTTTTACGTGATACTACTGAACGACCCGAAGGAGTAGCAGCCGGGACATTAAGATTAGTAGGAACAGAAACAGAAGATGTTTTATCAACGATGATTGAATTATTAGATGATAAAGATATTTACCGCAAAATGGCAGAGACAAAGAACCCTTATGGTGATGGTACTGCTTCTAAACGTATTTTAGATGCAATAGCATATGAATTTGGCTTGGAAAGTAAACGACCTTTAGATTTTAATTGAGTTTTTATTTCTTAAAACTAAAAATATATTTAGATTAATGGTTTGAAAAATTATTATTATTAACCTTTAATTAGTTCTTTCGTCATAAGCGCCTAATAGAAAGATACCTAGAATTTAAAAAAGAATACTTCTATAGTTAGAAGTATTCTTAGGATTTGCAAAACTAGTTTATTTAACGACAGTCTTTCTGCACCTTTGGAGCCCATGGCAAATAGGCCTCCAAAGGTGTATTTTTTTTGATTTGGTAGGTGTGTTAGAAGATAGTCAGTAAGCGCCTAATAGAACGGTACCTAGAATTTTTAAAAGGACATCTCTATAGTTAGAAGTGTCTTTAGGATTGGCAAAACTAGTTTATTTAACGACAGTCTTTCTGCACCTTCGGAGCCCATGGCAAATAGGCCTCCAAGGGTATATTTTTTTGATTTGGTAGGTGTGTTAGAAGATAGTCAAAATAGCTACGTGGATTTAAGCCATTAGCTTTTGCTGTTTCTTGAATACTTAAAATAGAAGCGTTTGAACGCGCACCTCCAGTAGTTGCCGCAAAAAGCCAATTTTTTCTTCCCATTACGAGAGACTTTATACCTCGCTCTGCTAAATTATTAGTAAGCACTAAGCGACCATCTTTTAAAACAGTCTTCACTTTAGTCTCTTGTTTCAAAGCATAAGAGATAGCCGTCCCAATTTTTCCTTTAACCATTGGGTTAAGCGTTCTAAGCCATTCGAAAAATTCATCTAACTTTGGCTTAATGAATTGGTCTCTTTTAGAATGACGCTCCTCAATAGACAACTCAGCTAACTCTTTTTCCTTTTTAAAGATAGCATCACATTTTTCAACGGCTAAACGTGATGTACTTTTCTTTTCTCCTTCTTTAGTTGGAAGGGCATCATAAAATTTCCTTCTTACATGAGCAAAACAGGCAACCGACGTTACATCGATTAGTTTACTGTAAGCAGAAAAATCATCAGAATGAAGGTAACCTTGGTATCCTTTTAAAAAAGCTAGCGGTACTTCACTACTTCGAGATGGCCCATGTTGATAGATATGTATTTTCTTATCTGCATATCTTCCAGTGCTAAACAGCCAGACATAATCTTTTGTTCGCTCACTATCCAACACTTTAAACGTTGTCTCATCTGCGTGAAGGACGTCTTCTTTCAAAAGATGCTTCTTCATTAACTGAACCAAAGGTTCAAAATAATAGTCTGCTGTCTCTTTATGCCAATTCGAGATATTCGTTCGTTTAATCTCGAAATTCATCCATTTCCAATGCGACTCTTGACGATAGGTAGGTACCTTTTGTTGGAATTTTTGATAAATAGTTTCCGCAATTAAAGAAGCTGAAGCAAAAGAGCCGTTTAACGGAGCTTTTGGTACTTCAGCTTTTATAATAAACGTATCTCCAGTTTTCTGACAATTTTGACAAGAATAGGAATAGCGAACATGACGGTGATTCTCTAAACGAGCAGGAACGTATACAACCTCTTCACGTATGATTTCTTTTCCTATTTCTTTCATAGCAGAAGCACATTGAGGGCAAGTGCAATTTTCTTCACGGTATAGGTGTTCAACGACTGGTAAGTGAGCAATTTTCTCTTTTTGATGCCCTTTTTTCTTATGACGACGGATAGTCGCTACTTCGTTTATTTCTTCATCGCTTTGGGTGCCAGTCTGCTCTGGACAGTTAAAAGATGGATCATCTTCAAAAAGATCCGTTTGGTTAAGGTGGATATTTTCAGAAGATAAGCTTTCTTTTTTTCGTCCAAATAATTGTTTAAGAAGATACTGGTTCTGTTCACGTTGAAGAGTTAGTTCTTCATTTACCTGTTTAAGTTGTTGGGTTAACTTTATGATACTTGTAGCCATTAACTCATTTTGCTGTAAAGATTTTTCCAATTGTTGTTCCAACGTTCTTGGCATGTCTGAACCTCCTTTTTCATTTTTTCGATAGATTAATTATAATCGGCTTTTATCAAAAAAACTAGTCTAAAACGGAAAATTTCTTTCCATTTTAGACTAGTTTTTCTATATTACGATTCCTTCAACCGCAGGTTGTATGGTGACTTTCTGCTCAATAGATAATCCTTCCAGTAGCCATCGTAATTGTTGGGAAGTTAATTGTTTAACTTCTTGTTGTTTTCTCGGCCAGTTCAAACGGCCATTTTCAAGTCTTTTGTATAAAAGCACAAAGCCATCGACTTATAGATCTGATTTGTTGGAGCTTTTGAGTCATTGGCTAATACCACTGGAACAATATCTTGTTTTGCTTTCATTAATAAAACCTCCTGTAACTTGAATTAGTTCAATTTTAACAAGAGGCTTTGTATTTTGAAAGGTACCGTTCTATTAGGCGCTTACTTGCTATTTCTTGAATGCTTAAAATATAAGCTTTTGAGCGCTCACAACTGGTAGTTGCCGCAAAAAGCCAATTTTTCCTTTAACCATTGGGTTAAGCGTTCTAAGCCATTCGAAAAATTCATCTATCTTTGGCTTAATGAATTGGTTTCTTTTAGAATGACGCTCCTTAATAGACAATTCAGCTAACTCTTTTTCCTTTTTAAAGATAGCATCACATTTTTCCACAAACAATAAACACGTTCTTTACCTTGGTAGGATCAATGAGTTTTCATGAGAACTCAGCTCCGATATGATAATACGGAGAGAATCTGATTTAATATCTTCGTATAAAAATAATTCTGTTCGGGAGAACTTAACTCGAACAACCAATGTAGAGGGAGAAGCCTTATACTTTAAAAGTTGTGAAGCTGAAGATTTAGGATTATTGGTTAATGTAACTGGGACAATATCTTTTTTGCTTTCATTAATGTAACTTAAATTGGTTTAAGTTTTACAGGAGTGTGTGTATTTTGAAAAATACCTTTCTATTAGGTACTTACGATTTAAATTTATTTTTAAGTAGAGCATTAGCATTGATAATGTTATATAATGGAAATGGTAAATACGTTGTTACAATAAAATATCTTATATTACAAAAGGGACTTTATGAAATAGTGGCATCAATATACTAACTTAATGACTAGATAAGATGGAGGAAATAATGAATAAAATTAATTGGATGGCGGCAAGGACAGAAGTTACATTAACTGCAAAAGAGTATAGCTATAAAAAATCGCATTATTTATTTCACGTTAGTATTGAAAGGATTTTAGAACTTTGTGACCAATATAAGATAAACGCTAAAGATTCTAATAGATCTATTAGTATTGTAGGTGAAAGAGGTAGTGGGAAGACTTCTGTAGTAAAAACGGTAAGTCAAATATTAAAAGATAGAGATTATTTTGTTTTTGATATTGTAGATCCTGGAGTTTTTTCTGGAACTATAAGTTTGTTAGAATTATTAATAAGTAACATTTATTTATATATTAATAAAAATAGTAAAGCAAATAATTATTCTAATCTATTTGGACACTCAAATAGTAGAGAAATGTTAGAATTTAAAATGTTTGAAGAAATTGAAGGTATTATGGATACTTTGGCAAATTTCAGAATCGATAAAAGTGTATTTTCTAATGAAAATACAAGTATGGAAGTATTGAATGATATCAATAATCGAGTATCGTTTAATGAAAATCTTTCAAAGTTAATTAATGATCTTAAGGTATATACAGGGAAAGAAAATATTGTATTATGTATTGATGACTTAGATTTGGTTGATAACAAAGATACTTATAATATGCTAGAAGATGTCAGAAAATATTTACTGAAAGATATTACCGTCATTGTTTCATACAGAGATGTCCAGTTGTTAGATGCAGTTGTCCAAAAAAAATTGAACGAAAACAAAGAACTGAAAAATGAAGGTTTTATAGATAGTAATGATATTTATAATCAGTCAACGAAGTATATTGAAAAACTTCTGCCGCTTTCATCAAGAGTTTATTTACAAAAAACAAATGAAGTATGGAGTCAAAAAAATTCAGATGTTTTATATGCACTTTTAAATTTCGATGAATTAAATTCTGAAAAATTAAATTACGAGAAAGAATTTGTGAAAAAATATGCAGAAGATGAAAAAACAATGAATTTTTTAAAGGGAGCTACTGTAAAAGAATGGTTGGTTTTTGCTATTTTTAAAAAAACAAGAATTAACATTACGCCAGTTGATGCAAAAGAGGAAATGATTGTGGGATTACCAGATAATATGAGAGGACTTTTACAATTAATTGAAATTGTTCACGAGAGACTTGTTATGCCGAAAAATGATGATGAAAAATACTTGGAAATAATTAAAAATAATTTAAAAATATATAAAGAATACTATTATGATTTTATTTCTGAAAAACTGCCAACTGACGAAATGAAAATCATCAAAAAATGGGAAGGATCACCCGTAGAGAGTAAGAATTACAATATTTATCAAGCACTTTTTCATGAAATTAAAAAATCGGTAGTAAGTACTAACAAAGAAATGAAGTCGTTTGGAAATATGGATCAATTATTGAATATTAACTTAGTTTCCAATGAGAACGTCACAATTGGTGATGTTTATGAAATCTTAGAGAGATATAAAATGACAAATGCTGATGACCCAGAGGCTGTATTCTTTGTCTACGTTATAAAGGTTATTTATAGTATTGAACTATTGCACTTATATATTAATGGGAATATTAAAAAAGAAAATAGTATAGATTCTTATTTAAATTTGCTTAATAATAAGATAACTCCGGATGGTTTAATTTATGTAGAAGATTCAGATAACATAATTAAGTATAACAAACAGTTTATCGAGAATATTGATCTAAATATGGATAATTTTGATAATAACAGCACATTCATATTAGATAATTTAATAAAAAAATTAATGTACACAACATTTACTGCGAAAGGTAATAATAGTCAAAATATGAGATTTAAATTGAATAGTGCTAAGGAAACAGAAAATAAAGAGAATAATGGTAATTTCATCCAAACAAAAAACATTACGTATGCATATAAACCTTACTACAACAAAAACATTAAAGAAATAATTTTAAAAAAAAACTACTCCTATTATTTTGATTTGCTAACATATCTTACTAAAAAAAATTATATACAAGATAGTTTTGAAGATGAAAATTATATATATTATTCAATGTTCGATATGGATAAATTACTACGTGTTAATTTTAGTGGAGCAAATCCTAACTACACACTATATTCTGTAATAGAACAAATAAAGAATCTATTTATTTTTTCAAATACAGAAAAAGGCTTTACCTATTTGTATGAAAATTTTGAAAACAAAGAAAATAAAAATATATTTAGAGAATATACAGAAGAAGAATGGAATGCAATTGACTTACTACTAAAAAATAGGCAAGAATTAGTAGAAAATTTTGAAGAAATAAAAAGAGCTGATATAGAAGACAATGAAATATTATTAAAAAAATATAAAGAATTAGAAAGTGATTTATACTCAATTAATAAACATACAAAATCGCAATC
Source organism: Carnobacterium sp. TMP28 (assembly GCF_047553015.1). Taxonomy (GTDB): domain Bacteria; phylum Bacillota; class Bacilli; order Lactobacillales; family Carnobacteriaceae; genus Carnobacterium_A. The sequence continues at coordinate 1,362,261 of NZ_CP180212.1, read as the reverse complement.
ACTAGCAATTGAAATAACTAATTTTAAAAAGAATATAACATCAAATATTGTGTTAATTCCTACTAGTAAAAAAGGGCTAAGAGATGCAATAAAAGATGTTTTAAAAAAAGAAAGCGATAAATTAAATAAAACTGAACTCAATGAACTCAATAATATGGCTGTTAGGGCGAAGTTAAGTGGTCCATTAAATAAACAAGATAGAAAGCAGTTTATAAATATCTTGGATTCAAAAAATATTAGATATGAATTAAAATAGAAAGGTTTCTAAAAGATGATAAATGCAGATAGATTGATGCGAATTATGTATAAAGAACTAGATTTCAACTTATTTGCTTTAAATAAAGTGGACATAGAAAATAAGACAGTTGCAGAAAATGGTATGAAACAATTTTCTATGTTTGATTTAAAAAATGATCAGTTTATAAAGATTTTAAAAAATAAATATTTAGAAATTTATCCTGATAATTATAATATGGATGAAGTAAATATTATCGTTGAAGAACAGAAACAAAATATTCAAAATAAGTTTGGAGAAACAAATACACTATTCTTATTTCCCTTTTATGCAGAAAAACTATTTAAATTTGTTAATTCTCATATTAGAGTTGATTTTAATGATATTCTAGAATGGGATGGATTTATAAATAAAGTAGATGGAAATATTTTTATTGCAGCATTTTTAGCGTCAAATAATATTGACTCAAATGCTTATCAACCAGATGAAATTATTTCTCATACAAATAACCGTCTTTACAAGATACTGGATAAAGGCATTGCTGAAAATCACATGCATTTGAAAGCTTCAGGGTACACGTCTGATTTAAATTGGCTAACATTGTTAGGTCATAAGATATTTGATACAGAGGCACTAGCCAAGTTTGTTAGTAATGAAAATAATTTTGGGAAATTGAAGACTAGTGGGAAAAAAAATCAGGATATCATTTTATACATTCAAAAACTCAAATTGGTTAGAATATATTTAATGCAGTTCATAGATGTTTATAAAACTGGAAATAAGTGTTTTTCAGAAGAAAAGAAGAAAGAATATACTGACTATTGCATTAGTGAAAAAGAAATGTATCGAATGCTAGTTGTTAATACTAGTGTAGAATTAGAAGTGTTTCGTGAGAAAATTCAAAAAGTAGAACGAATTCGACGACATAATTTTAGGATAAATACAGCAGATATTAAGCAAAGCTATTTGATAGAACGTAAATTTTTAACTGAGTTATTTGTAATTCTTTTGAATAAAGACTTTACAAGATTCTTCATGTACCTATTTAACTTTTATCTGGCAGGATTAAATCTTATAAAATTTGAATTTGTTCAAGACAATATTGGTATGGGTTTTGGTAAGTTCAAGGAGAAAGAAAGTGTCAAAGAAGGTTTTTTAAATAACAACTTGTTGATTTATGAAAGTGTATTTGATAAATATTATAAAGAAGGTAACATAAAAAAAATTGAATTTCGTATCGCTCCAAAAAGTAAAAAAGACTTAATAAAATTAATCGATACACTAAATAAAACCAATGAAAAATATTATAGAAAATATAAGGTGGAAAATAAAGCTATTTCAAAAATTGAATATGGGATTATCATTCATTATATAAAAAATAGTGATTCACTAAATAATGGACATAATATCTCAATGTGGAGAAACAAGGAAATGCGCGTATCTCTTGATAGAGAATCAAAGAAAACTTCTAGTTTTTTTAGTCTATCAGAGGCAAGCAATCTTTATAAAATGAAAATTATTGGAATCGATGCTGCGAATGTAGAATTAAGATGCAGACCAGAGGTTTTTGGCCCTGTGTTTCGAAAACATAGATTAGAAAGTAAAAAGAGTAATAACTTGAATTTTACCTATCATGTAGGAGAAGAATTCAATACGATTTGCAATGGTTTACGGGCAATTGATGAAGTAGTAGAGTTCTTGAATTTTCAAAGAAATGATAGATTGGGTCACGCGTTAGCGCTAGGAATAGAAATAAAAACTTATTTTACTAAAAAGCGAAATTTTTTGACATCTACTTTACAAGATTATGTAGATGATATTAGTTGGATGTATTATCTTATCATATCGGAAAATTCTGCTGATTATCACAACAATATGTTACTTTATTTAGCAGAAGAATTTGAAAAATATTCAAAAAAATTATTTTGCAATACAAACTTATGTTTTGAATTTTCTATGTACGATTATATGTGTGCATATCAATTGCGTGGTGATAATCCTAGTGAATATAAGGTATCTGAAGTATTTGAATGTAGAAAAAAGATGATATACGATAATATAATGAAAAAACCAAATAAAGAACACCAATTAAATAGTGATAATAAAAAACACCAAGAGGCCTTTATGAATGAAAAAGCACAAAAATTGTATTATTTATATCATAATAATCTACTTTTACGTCAACAAGGGCAACAAGCTGAAATTTTTGAAGTTCAATTGTATTATATAGAAGCAGTAGAGATTGCACAAAACCTGTTGCGAAAGAAAATATATGAAAAGGGAATAAGCGTTGAAGTTAATCCATCTTCTAATCGCAAAATTTCATCAATCACAAAATTTATTGATTTACCAGCTTTTGGAATTAACCGTGTAGGACTAGAGAAAGAATCTTTAAAAGATTTAGACTATCATATACCTGTAAGTATTAATACAGATGATAGCAGCATCTTTCAAACTAATTTAAATAATGAATATTCGATGTTAGCGGCGGCATTATTCAGATATGGTTTTGCAAATGAAGATGTTTATCAGTATATAGAATATTTAAGGAAATCTTCTTTAGAGCAATCGTTTATTAAAGAAGTAACTCTGTAAGACCACTTTACAAGTCTTTATGTCTTCTTGGACATAATACAAATAACTCCAATACTCTTATATAATTAGTTTGAGATAAAAACCAAGAAAAGGAATCGTTTAATTTGCTGTTAGTAGAGATAATCGAAAAGCTTTAGTTAGTGGACTCATTTTTTCAAGTTTAACAGCATTTAATTGTCTTAATATATCTATTCGTGTGAATACGTTACTAGTAGATTTTTTGTTGTTTTTATTGTAAGTGCCTAATAGAAAGGTACCTTTCAAAATAAAAAGCCTCTTGTTAAACTTGAACTAATTCAAGTTACAGAAGGTTTTGTATTTTGAAAGCAAAACAAGACTACCAAATCAAAAAAAATATACCTTTGGAGGCCTATTTGCCATGTGTTCCAAAAGTGCAGGAAGAATGTCGTTAAATAAACTAGTTTTGCCAATACTAAGGATATTTCTAACTATAGAGGTGTCCTTTTTAAAATTCTAGGTACCTTTCTATTAGGCACGTACGTTCTTACGTTGATTGTGCAAGGATACCATTGCGAGTAGATGAGTTGTATCGTTCGTTTAATTTAGTTGAAATTGGCGAGGACGTTCATCTGAGTTTCGAAAAACGCAATTGCCTTGAGGTTTGAAGGAGAATCGAGTAGAGTAGACAGTAAGAAGGGCTGACTGCTTATTTTTTGGAGGGCTAAATGAGAAGTGGAGGAGATGGAATCATGACTGTTTATGATCAACACATGCACACGCTTTTTTCACCTGATTCATCTGAAGAATTTGAAAATTATTTAAAGCAAACACCTGGATTAATGGTAACGACCGAGCACTTAGATTTTAATGATTGCTTTAGGGATGGAAAAGATACCGTCTTAGATTATGAAAACTACAGCGCAACAATCGACCAACTAAATGAAAAACACGGCAATCGTATCCGTAAAGGCATTGAGATAGGCTACACGAAGGAGTCTTTTGATCAAATTCAAGACTACTTAAAAGGCAAGGAGTTTGATGTGCAGTTATTGAGTGTTCATCAAACTAGCGAATACGATTTCTTGCAACCGGTGATGAAAGAAAAAGACGTAGAAGACGTGATGAACGAATACTTTCCTTTATTATTAGAAGCTGTAACCAATTTTCCTACCGCTAATGTCTTGGCTCACTTTGATTACGGCATTCGTTTGTTTGCTGTTTCTGTAGAGCAATTACAAGGACATGAATCTATATTGAAACAAGTTTTGCAAAAAGTAATCGATAAACAACTAGCACTCGAGTTGAACACACGTAGCATGTACCAATACGGCAATGTGGCACTCTATGAGCAGATGATTGAATGGTATGTGGCATTAGGTGGAAAACTAGTCTCACTAGGCTCAGATGCCCATTCAACTGACTATTACGCCTATCATTTTGAAGATGCGTTTGCTTTGTTAGAAAAAAATGGTATCTCATCGGTTACAATTTTTGAGAAGCAACAACCAACACAGCTGCCTTTAAGTGAGATGAAAAAAAACGTTAAATAGAATAGGATGAGAAAGTCTTCAGATACTTGAAGGCTTTTTTGTGCTTTCGTATTCTTTGGTGTTGTCAATTTGGATGAGTCTAGAATGCATATGATTCCACTTGTCCAAGATACGTCAATTTGTGCCGACTTGGAGGAGAATTGTGCTTCACTCGGTGTTTTTAGTGGCTGATTGGACGAGTTGGGTATTTTGCAATGATTACTCGGTTAAAAATAGCGTTTATCCGATCAGATTACTTTAGATGGTAAAGGGATCTTAAAGCTTTTGGGTAGTGGATAGTTTTTTTGAGTAGGTTTATTTTTTGATGCCAGTTTGGCTGAGTCTGGAACGCATATGGTTCCACTTGTCCAAGCTACGTCCGTTTGTGCCGACTTGGAGGATAATGGCGCTTTACTCGGTATTTTTGGTGGCTGAGTGGACGAATTGGGTATTTTGTAGTGATGACTCTGCTAAAAATAGCGTTTCATCCGATCAGATTACTTTAGATGGTGAAGGGATCTTAAAGATTTTGGATAGTGGATAGTTTTTTTAAGTAGGTTTGTTTTTTGATATACTGAAAAACGGACGAGTCTGGAACGCATTTGGTTTCACTTGTCCAAGCTACGTCCGTTTGTGCCGACTTAGAGGAGAATGGCGCTTCACTCGGTAGTTTTGGTGTCTGATTGGACGAGTTTGGTATTTTGTAGTGATGACTTGGTTAAAAATAGCGTTTATTTGATCAGATTACTTTAGATGGTGAAGGGATGTTAAAGCTTTTGGGTAGTGGATAGTTTTTTTAAAGTAGATTTGCTTTTTTGATGGCAGTTTGAACGAGTCTGGAACGCATCTAGTTCCACTTGTCCAAGATACGTCCGTTTGTGCCGACTTGGAGGAGAATAACGCTTCACTCGGTGGTTTTAGTGGCTGATTGGACGAGTTTAGTGTTTTGTAGTGATGACTCAGCTAAAAATAGCGTTTATCCGATCAGATTACTTTAGATGGTGAAGAAATTTCAAAGCTTTTAGGTAATGTACAGAACAGGAAGATATTAACTAATAAGAAGTTAATTTTAGTATACGACTATTATTTTTTATTTTTCAAAAAAGACACTTATTTTTGATAAACAGCTCGTTATTTATGCTATTATATAAATAACTTACTGCTCATTTTTTAAGAAGTTTTCAGCAATTAGTGTGATCAGTTATGCTAACTTAAAATGAGTCATACAGGTGATGGCTAAGATTTTAGTCATCAGTAAGTCAATGGGATAGTGAATAAAAAATAGAGTCTAATAAGGAGTAACAAATGAAAAATAAAAAAATATTCATCTATTGGTTAGCGGGGATTTCGGCAGTCGTTTATTTAATGTGGCGTGCTTTTTATACGTTGCCACTAGATGATTCACTTTTTGCTTTAATCGTAGGTGTTTTACTATTATTTAGTGAAGTCATCTCAAGTTTCACAGCCTTTATTTTGATTTGGAGTAAGCACAAATACCGAGAACTCATTAAACCAGAGATAGAAACAACAGATTACCCAGATGTAGATGTTTTTATTGCGACACACAACGAAGAGTATGAGTTGCTGTATATGACGGTTAATGGGTGTACATTTATGGATTACCCAGATAAAAGTAAAGTACATATTTACATTTGTGACGATAAGAATCGACCAGAAATTAGCGCTTTAGCAAAAGAGTTTGGTATAACCCATTTAGGTGTAGAAAATAATACTCATGCTAAATCGGGAAATTTAAATTATGCTTTAAGTCAAACAAGGTCTCCTTTGATTGCGACTTTTGATGCAGATATGATTCCTTATTCTGGCTTCTTAATAGAAACTGTTCCTTATTTTATTGGCTCTCTAGAGGACGGTGAAAAGCCAATAGGATTAGTTCAGACACCACAGAGTTTTTACAATGCGGATTTATTTCAGTACAATCTTTTTGCAGAAGAATCCATCCCAAATGAGCAAGATTTTTTCTCAAGAGAAGTAAACGTATTAAATAATGCTCATGATTGTGCTATTTATACAGGATCCAATACCTTGATTTCTAGGCAAGCCATTGAAGAAGCCGGTGGTTTTCCAACGAATACTATCACAGAAGATTTTCAATTAGGAGTGGCCATCAATACGTGCGGTTACAAGACTATTTCTACAATTGAACCAATGGCAAGTGGGTTAACGCCCAAAGATATCCCAGGAGTACTTAAACAGCGAATTCGTTGGGCAAGGGGTGTTTTGAAGAGTGTTTACAATATGAAAGTATTAGTCAATAAAAAATTAACGCTGGCCCAGCGCATTGTTTTTACGAATAGCTATTTGTATTGGTGGTCTTTTTCTAGACGGTTATTGTATATTATGGCACCTATTTTGTTTACCGTTTTTGACGTTAGGATTGTAGCAACGAATTTTTGGGTATTGGTTTTATTTTGGTTGCCTAGTTATGTCTTATTAAAATTAGCGATGAAAGATGTGACTAGTGACATTCGCTCTGAACGATGGGGTGAGATTCAAGAGACAATCTTTGCACCGTATTTAGTGATTCCCGTTTTTCTTGAATCAATTGGATTATCAGAAAAAACTTTTAAAGTAACCAATAAAACAACTGAGGATTCTAAGATGGATCGGTTGTTTGTCTTGCCGCATTTAATTTTACTGATTCTATCCATTATCGGATTGGTTAAGTTTAATTATGGGAAGTTTGGAATGGATCTATTTTATGGCAGTGTTATTAGCTTTTGGTTACTGCATCATATTCTAAATTTAACTTTTGCTGTATTGTATTGTTTCAAGCGTCCTTTTTATCGGACGAATGAGCGGTTTTTATTAGAGGAAGAGATTACTGTTCAGCAAAACGGCAAATCGTATGCTTTAAAAACAGAGAACCTATCTGAGGATGGATTGTCTTTTAAATCTACTTACCCTATTTACTTTGATACGTCAAAAGAACTTTTGCTAGAAGTACGAACAGCAAAGTATAAAACCCATTTAACAGGTAAAATAGTCCGCGTAGTGTCTAAAGCGCAAGAATGGAGTTATGGCGTGTCGATTGAGAGACCAAATAGAGAGAACTTTAATCAGTATTTACAAATTATGCACGATCGCTTTAATCAATACTTGCCCCAAAAACGAGACATCTGGATGACTCCAGCTGATGAATTAATTGAAATTTTAGTGAGAAGGCTAAAATTAATTCAAAAGGAGAAAGGTCCTGGACAAATTGTGCAAGCAACGATTGATTTAAATGAAGAAGTCAGTCTTTTTGACCAAAAAGCAACACTTATTCAATTTGATTTTGAGTTTATTTATTTTAGAACTCCCCACAAGTTGCCTTTAGCAGAAGAAGGGATATTTGATTATCAAGGTGTTTTGTTTACCCTATTGTTTGACCATTTTGTAACAAAAGAGTCTATTTATTGTTTTAAAGTTGTTAATTTAACCGATATTGCGCAAGAAGAAGAATTTTTGACTATGTTAGTAGAGTGGGGGAATAAAGGATGACACAACAACTCTTAAGATTGGTTATTTTCTTCCTATCTAGCTACGGCTATGTCTTATGTTTAAGAGACAAAATGGATTATCAAAAACGATTAACGTGGATTGTTGTGTATAGCTTTTATGTTATCTTTTTGTATGTGGCCGTATTAATCAATCTACTAAAAGTTGCCTCAATCGCTTTATTAGCAGGTGGACTTCTTTTGGTTTTCTATTACTTGGTTAGTCGATATAAAAATAAAGCAGGTTCTCTCGTGCAGGCGATACGAGTTGACTATATTGATCTTCTTTTTATGCTGATTCTATTTTTATTTGGTGCGACTCTTTTTGTTTCAAATCTAGTGCATTATGATAACTTTTCGCATTGGTCTTTAATGGTGAAATATTTATTGACTGAATCTTCTTTACCTACAACAAGTACAGGAATTATTAGCTTTTCAGCTTATCCAATTGGGAGTTCATTGTTTGTCTATTATGTTAGTTGGATTGTTGGGTACAGTGAAGGAGTCTTATTGATTAGTCAGTTTTTACTTATCCTAGCAGCAGTGTATTCGTTGTTTTCAGTTATACGAGATGATCGGAAATTACTAGTTAGTGGGCTATTTTTCTTAGTATTTGCTTTATTTCATTATTTTAATCTTTCTATTCGAATGAATAATTTATTGGTTGATTTCTTATTGCCACTAGTAGCTTTAGCTGCTATTGCAGGGATCTATACTTATCGAGAAGACTTAAAACGAGCCAGCTTTCATGCAGCGGTTGTTTTATCTGTTTTAAGCATCATAAAAAATAGTGGCTTATTCTTTGTTTTAATAGCCCTAGTTTATTATTTGTTTATCGCAATCAAGGCAACTAAAAAATATGGCTTTGCAAGTAGCAATTTAGTTCTTGTATTCAGTACGATTGTTTTTTCTTTTGTATTGGATATCATTTGGATAAGACACGTGAAAGAGACTTTTGTCGACGTGACATCTAAGCATGCAGTCAGTGTATCTTCTTATCAGGAAATTTTTTCTAGTAAATCGTCTAGTATCATTAGCGAGGTAGCGACTAATTATCGTGAGGCATTGACTCAGTTAGGGAGTTTATCCGTACAAGGGATTTTACTGATTCAAGTTTTATTCCTTGTTTCGATAGCGGTTATCTATTTTGGATTTAAACGCAAATCACATTTATTAACAGTATTTATCGCTTTAGACAGCGCAATTATTGTCTACTATATAGGTATTTTACTGATGTTTCTTTTTTCAATGCCGACCGAAGAGGCCCTTGTCTTAGCTGGATTTGAACGGTATGCTTCTAGTATGGTTATTTTTGGACTGGGTATTTATGCATTGGTGATGGCAATAGAAATGGATAAGCTTTTTTACGAGCCTTCGCTACAAGCTAGAACGTACAAGTCTTTTAAGAGTGTTAAACATAAAAAAGCCTATCAAGTATCAACGGCTATGCTTTTCTTTATTGCTGTTGGTTTATTGTTATCTGAAAATAATGGCATTATTTATACAAATAATGACTACAAAACAACGGTACCCTATAAAGTGAAAGAAATTGCAGGAGATCAGCTAGAGTTGAATACGAATCGTTACTTAATTATTTCTTCTGACACAAAAGAGGTAGAAAATGAGTATGTTCGTTTTGTAGGCAAGTATTATCTTTACAGTCAAGATGTTGATACACTGGGCTCGCTAGAGATGACTAAAGAGGCTTTTACTTCTTTAATTAAAACATACGACTACATTATTTTTCTAGAAGATCAAACAGAGTTCAAAGAGTTGAATAAGCAACTATCAGACTTAGATCTTCATTCAGGGATGTATACAACTGCTGAATTAATAAAAAAACTATAAAAAGAGGTACCGATAATCTGATTGTGAGTTTTAACTGGGTAAACAAGTATCTAGTCTACCTAACGCTTAAAATGAGGTAAAGGAGAACTGCTGAATCTAGCAGTTTTTTTTATTAGAAAAAAGGAACTTTAGACACTAGCTAGGGTTATACTCTATAATGGATGACATCACCGAACGGGAAGGAATGAGTTGTATTAAAAAGTCTATTGGTTTTTTATTAATCGTTTCGGCACTAGTTTTAGTTGGCTGCTCAGAAGGTGAAAGGACAACGATTTCTTCTTCTGAATCAACAGAGGAATCTTTGAAAAGTGAATCAGTCAATGAACTAAAGGCCACCTATAATCTTGAGAGTGGAAAAGAGACAGCCGAATTTTTTAGAGCGTATTTTGGTTCAGAAATGATGATCCAACCTTATGAATTTGACGAGGAACAAGAAATAAATTACATGTATCCTAGTATTTTTACAGTAACAGCGGATGCAGCGAATGATACCGTCAGACAAATTACGTTTTTTGAAGTAGATGAAGAAGATAGTCGAATGATACTAAAAAAAGCTGATTTTGCGACCAATCCCCTTATTGAAGAAGCTTTAGCTTTTGAAGGAAACTTAAAAGAGCCTAATTTTGGAGATAATTATTCTTCAGATTATGACAACGACTTAGGATTAGGTGTAAGTTTGCTGATTAAAGGTAGCATGTGGGAAGGATCAAATGATAAGCCTTATAGTTTAACGTTATTTTATGATAAAAAAGCTTATGACAAATATGTAGACTAGCGATTGATGCTGGATTTTTGGTGTTTTGATACGGTTCTCGACAAGTTGAGGTTGTTTTTGGTTTCACTTGTCCAAGATAGGGTAATTTGTTCTGAGTTGGAAAGAAAGTAGTCTTCACTCGGTCACTTTTGCGGTTAAGCGGACGAGTTTAGTGTTTTAGGGTGATGGTCTGTCTGATAATCGGTTTTGTTAGAGCAGATTACCATATCTGTCTAAGAGATGAGGAAGTCTTCAAGCAATTGAAGGCTTTTTTAGCGTTTTTTTATGTTTAGTGCGGGAAAATAGACGAGTGTGGATTGTATCTGTCTTCACTTGTCTAAGATACGGTGGTTTGTTCCGAGTTGGAGTGAAATGGAGCTTCACTTATCCGTTTTTGCGGTGGAGTAGACGAGTTTAGTGTTTTACTATGTGAACTTGGCTAAAAACAGATTTTTTAGGGCAGATTACCATATCTACCTAAGAGATGAGAAAGTCTTCAAGCAATTGAAGGCTTTTTTAGTGTCTTTTTATGTTTTAGTGTGTGAAAAAAGACGAGCCCAGGACGTATCTGTCTCCACTTGTCCAAGATACGGTGGTTTGTTCCGAGTTGGAGGGAAATGGAGTTCCATATGGCTGTTTTGGCAGCTGATTGGACGAGATTGGTGTTTTACAATGTGAACCTGGCTAAAAAAGGTTTTTTAGGGCTGATTACTTTAGATAGTAAAGTAATAATAGTGATTTTAGGTAGTTAAAGGTTTTTAAAGTAGTTTTTCCTTTTTGATCCCGGATTGGACAAGAGTGGAGTCTTATTGTTTAATCAGACGACTTAAGGTAAGTAGTTAATTTTAGTTTAGTTAGAGATAAACTAGCTAAAAATTGTCTTTATAACAACTAATAACTAGAATTAGTAAAAAAAAACAATAAAATTGTACTAAATATTTTTATGTGAGATAATTAAAGAAAAATTAAGTGAGTGAGGGAGTCTAATGGTAGAACAAGGTATTAAAAAGTTACCAATAGCTGTAAGTATTAAAGAAGCTTTAGAAATAGCCAATATATCTGCAGAAGTGAATTATAAAATAGGAAAAATAAATAGTGAGTTTAAACATTCTATTGTGCATTATTCTTTAATTCAAATTTTATCCTTAAACGAATCTGTACAATCTACAAGAATTGAGGGCACACAAGTAACATTTACAGATATGGTGGAAGAAAAAAATGATAAAAATCCTCGTTGGGAAGTTGTAGAAATAAAAAATTACCAACAAGCACTAAGCGAAGGAGTTGCACGTATTCATCAAGGGTATCCTATAAGTACTAGGTTGATTAAAGAGTTACACTTGATTATGATGCAAGAAGCTAGAGGATCTGTTCAATCTTCTGGTGATTATAGAAAGATACAAAATTTTATTGGACCTACAAATAAATTGGAAGATGCTGTTTATATTCCTGTATCAGCAAATGAAATTAATGATTATATGGAAAACTTAGAGTTTTTTATTAATGGAGAAAAACATTCTAGTTTTGAAAAAATAATAGATGAAGAAAAATATGTTTATGAAGAAAAAGAACAATCTTTAATAAAAACAGCCATTCTTCATGCTCAATTCGAATCTATTCATCCTTTTTTAGATGGAAATGGACGCTTGGGTAGGATATTAATTGTATTAAATTTAATCAAGGACGATTTGATTGCAGATCCAGTTTTTTTTGTAAGTGAAGAATTAGAAAAAGAAAAAGCGAGGTACTATGATTTATTAAATGGTGTCAGAGGAAAAGATCCGGATTGGGCTAGTTGGATTAAGTTTTTTTTGACAGCCTGTAACAGAATGGCAGATCAATTAATAAATAAATTTAATAAGGCGGATGCGTTAGCTGCTAAAGGTACAGAGAAATTAACTCTAAATTCAGAAAAAAAAGTGTGGATTTATTCTTTTTCAGATCCTTTTGCTACAACTCAATCAGTATCCGTAGGCACAGGATTATCAAAAGCAACGGCACGTAATGCATTAAACAGTTTAGTAGAAAAAGGATTATTATATACAGATAAGCAGAGTAAACGGAACAAAAAATATCGGAATTATGATTTAATGCGTATCTTAAGAGATTAAAAACGGGGTATACTAATAAATTGAAAATATAGATTACTTTAGATAGTAAATTAGAGAGAAAGACCTTGAGTAGTTAGAGGTTTTTAAAAGTATTTTTTCTTTTTTGATGGTGGAGAATAGACAAGTCTAGTACTTATTTGTCTTCACTTGTCCAAGATACGGTAGTTTGTTCCAAGTTGGATGAAAACGGATCTTCACTCGGCAGTTTTTGTGGTTAAGCGGACAAGTTTAGGGTTTTATTATGTGAACTTGTCCACTTAGACCCTTTTTTTAGGGCAGACTACTTTAGATGTTGAAAGGATTTTAAAGATTTGAAAAAAACTATTGAATAGTTTTTTATGTATTGTTAGATTTAACAGAATGGTTGTTTTTTATTTTAGTGATTTACTGATTTAGCTAGCGTAGGAATAGTGTTGAAAAATTATTATTTGTTCTTTCGTATCAGATTACGTTAAAAAAGGAGAAATAGAATGAATGAAATAATAATCGTCATCCCAACTTTAGAGCCGGATTACAAATTAGTAGAATTAGTAAAGCAAATAAGAGAAAGTAGTTTGTTTAACAATGAAATTATTGTCATTAATGACGGCAGTAATAGTACGTATGACGGTTTATTTAAGAAAATTTGTTTGAATTATGATGTGATTCTTAAACAGCATAAGGTAAATAAAGGAAAAGGAAGAGCGATTAAAACAGCCATTGAATGTATTCTGACGGATTATCCTGAAGCAAAAGGTATAGTGACAATTGACTCAGATGGACAGCATACAGTTGAAGATATGATTGCTTGTATCGAGGAGTTTTTACGTCAAGAAGATTCTTTAGTTTTAGGCGTGAGGAACTTTTCAAAAGATGTCCCTTTTAAAAGTAAATTTGGCAATGTGCTGACACGCAATATTCTGAAACTATTTTCTGGTATTGCTATTGGAGACACACAAACGGGTTTACGAGTTATTCCAAAAAGTTTTATGAAGACTCTTCTTGATACGGATGGGGAAAGATTTGAGTTTGAGTTAAATATGTTGATCGCTGCGAAAAAAAAGGCTATTCCCATTATCGAAGTCCCAATTTCAACTATTTACTTAAACGATAATAAATCAACTCATTTTAGAGCATTAAGAGATTCAGCGCTAATTTATAACGTATTTATAAAATACGCTCTTTCTGCAATCAGTTCATTTTTGATTGATATCTTAGTTTTCACGCTCTTATTAAGACTATTTTCAGGCTTTTCTTTTGAAGTAGTATTGGTCGCCTCTATGGTTGCTAGAGGAGCTTCTTCGCTCGTTAATTATCTGCTAAATCGATTAGTCGTTTTTGAAAAAGGCTCTTTAAAAAGCTTATTAAAGTATTATGGCTTAGTACTGATTCAAATTTTATTATCCGCTAGTTTTGTATCCCTTGTTAAATTACTTTTTCCAGATATCAACGTAACCATTATAAAGATTCTTATTGATAGTGCGCTATTCTTTTTTAGTTTTTATATTCAAAAAAAATACGTTTTTAATGAGACTTGATTTGGAGCAAGAAATGACACATATACGTAAAAAGAGACAAAAAAGATGGGAGATTTGAACTCAATGGAACAACTGATAGGAGTCATATTTATCGTATACATCTCATTATTTGCACTAGCTACTCTAAAAACTTTTCTTGAATTTCAGATGTCTTCTTACCGACTCGCAAGCAATCATACATTTATACAAACTTTTTTCAATAAAGGCAACTGGGGAGAGTATAAGATATATACTGAGCTTGAAAAAGTAAAAGGGAAAAAACGGATTCTAACCAATCTTTATCTTCCTAAAAAAGATGGCAGCACGACTGAAGTTGACTTAGTGATGATCACAAAGTTTGGTTTTTTCGTTATAGAATCTAAAAATTATGGTGGATGGATATTTGGGAATGAAGCTAATCGTAATTGGACTCAAAGTTTTCCAAATAAAAAGAAATTTAAGTTTTTTAACCCTATTTGGCAAAATAAAGGTCACATTAGAGCCTTACAAGAGACACTGGCTATTACAGATCCTACATGGATGCATTCGTTAATTGTTTTTAGCAATAGATGTGAGTTGAAGAAAATTACCCTCACGAGTCCAACGGTTCATGTTATTAAAAAACAAAAGATCAAGCGAGTTTTGAAAAAAATAACTGCGAAGACTAAGCCTGTATTGACTCCAGAAGAAGTAGAACAGTACGCTCAAGCGCTTGAACCCTACACACATGCCGATGAAAAAACAAAAGAACTGCACATCGAAACGATTAAAGCAAAATTAAGTCGTTAAGAATCTTAACTATCAGAAAGACTTCAATTTATTGAAGTCTTTCTTTTGTCATGCAGTCAGAGCTAGCGAATACTGAGCAGTTGATAGTTTTTTTAAGGAAATTTACTTGTTCAATGGACCTGGATTGGACAGGACTAGAGTATTTTTGGCTCCACTTGTCCAAGATGTATTAGAATGTTCCGAGTTGGATAGAAACAGAGCTTCACTCGGTAGTTTTCTCATTGGATTGAACAAGTGGAGTGTTTTATAGTGTAGACTAGGATGTAAATAGAATTTATTAGAGCAGATTACTCTAAATGTTGAAGTGATCTTAAAGATTTTGGGTAGTTAATACTTTTTTTAAAGTAATTTTGCTTTTTTGATACTAGATTGGACAAGACTAGAGTGTTTTTGGCTCCACTTGTCCAAGATGTGCTAGAATGTTCCGAGTTAGATGGAAACAGAGCTTCACTCGGTAGTTTTCTCATTGGATTGGACAAGTAGAGAGTTTTATAGTGTAGACTAGGATGTAAACAGAATTTATTAGAGCAAATTACTTTAGATGTTAAAGTAATCTTAAAGATTTTGGGTGGTTGATAGTGTTTTTAAAGTAGTTTTGCTCTTTTGATGCTAGATTGGACAGGACTAGAGTGTTTTTGGCTCCACTTGTCTAAACTATGCTAGAATGTTCCAAGTTGGATAGAAACAGAGCTTCACTCGGTAGTTTTCTCATTGGATTGGACAAGTGGACTGTTTTATAGTGTAGACTAGGCTGTAAACAGAATTTATTAGAGCAAATTACTTTAGATGTTGAAGTAATTTTAAAGATTTTGGGTGGTTGATAGTGTTTTTAAAGTAGTTTTGCTCTTTTGATGCTAGATTGGACAGGACTAGAGTGTTTTTGGCTCCACTTGTCTAAACTATGCTAGAATGTTCCAAGTTGGATAGAAACAGAGCTTCACTCGGTAGTTTTCTCATTGGATTGGACAAGTGGACTGTTTTATAGTGTAGACTAGGCTGTAAACAGAATTTATTAGAGCAAATTACTTTAGATGTTGAAGTAATTTTAAAGATTTTGGGTGGTTGATAGTGTTTTTAAACTAGTTTTGCTTTTTTGATGCTAGATTGGACAGGACTAGAGTATTTTTGGCTCCAATAGTTAAGTGTGTCAATAGGCGATAGTCACTGGACTACTTACTTTCGCTTTTGATAATGAGCTCATTAGAAAAGAAAATAGTGGTGTACAAAAGGTACATCAATCGATTATAAAAAGTAGTGAGGATGAGCAAATATGATTGCTGGTTATTCATTGGTATAGAAGAGAAAGTATTTAGATAAAAGGAGTGAAAATAATGAAAAGAATTGTAAAATACGCTAACGCTTTGGCTCGCTTATACGGAATCGTGCAGTTTGAAAAAGTTGTTGAGATTTATAATAGTCAAAATAAAACAAAATGGACGTTAGAAAAAGCAAAAATAGCGATTCAAGCTGATAAAGAAGTATTAGAAAAAGATTTTATTTATCTGCATAGAGATTGGATTGTCCATGAGACCGTTTTAGAAGAAGATACTTTTGATGAATTAGTTGTAAACCAACAGTCGAAATCTTTTTATATTCCTGAACAGGATAAATTATTAAAGTACACTAATGAGTTTTACGCGGAGGAGACTAAAGAGTATAGGAATTTAAAAGAGTACATAACGACTGAAGTTGTCGATGGTGATTCGTTCATAGCTGAAAGGATAAGTGAAAACATCCGTGGACACTGTCTATACGGATTTTCATTAGATTATGCCTTAGGGGAATTCAGCTTTGAAGAGGCAGGATTTAAAAGTAAAGACCAAATGAATAAAGTTGCCCAGTTGATTATAGAATTGGCAAACCATACTCGAATAAGAGAAAATAATGGCTTTACACCGATTGAATTACATGAGCAAATGTTAAAATCAAAACCATCACTATCTGATCCACTTGTTATTAAAAAAATAGGACGCAATGATACCTGTCCATGTGGGAGTGGTAAAAAGTATAAGAAATGTTGTCTTAACAAAGTATAGAGTTGTAAAAAAAAATAGCATATGCAAAAACTAATCAAAGATATTTCAGAATGTGATTGCCTATTTGATGCTGAAGCGGACGAATTTGGAGTATTTTTGGCTCCACTTGTCCAAGATGTGTTAGACTGTTCCGAGTTAGATGGAAACAGACCTTCACTCGGTAGTTTTCTTATTGGATTGGACAAGTGGAGTGTTTTATAGTGTTTACTTAGCTGTAAACAAAATGTGTTCGAGCAAATTACTTTAGATGTTAAAGTAATCTTAAAGATTTTGGGTAGTTAATAGTTTTTTTAAGAGTATGATTACCTATTTGATAATTAAAAGGGTGTTTTTTGGAGTATTTTTGGTTTTACTTATCTAAAAAAAATAAAAAACCTTATACTAAAAGGTTTTTTTATTTATCAATAATCTCTTTTAATTCTTCAACCAGTTTGTATACTTTGGTGCAGGGATTTCTTTTTGAATAAGTTAGATCAGTATAATGAGTATCTAACTTTTTTGCATGTTTAATTGCTGTATCCATATAAGGTCTTAAAATAGGATAAATACCTGAATCAATTTTGCTATAACCGGGATATCCTTTAGCTTTTAACAGATTATCTAGACTAACATTATATGCTCCTCTGGATAATGCTGATTGTTGAAGAGAAAAATGCAAACAATACCATAATTCAAAAGACTCGTTAGACCAAGCTGTATTTATATTATGTGCCTTAGCTTTTGTTATCGCATTGTCAAAATGATCATTAGGAAAATCGTCTTTATAAAACACAGCCCAGATGTGTTCATAGACAATTGGAGCATGTCTCCTAACGTCTTCAATCTCTTCTATTACTCGTAAGGTCTCTTTACCTAATCCACGAATATCGATAGTAAATGATTCAACTGAATTTGAGTATTTTTTATTAATTTCATCTTTTAAACCATTAAAGTAAAGAACTTCTGTTTTTTCGCCTTCAGTAGCAATTAACTAACTAGAAGGAAGAGGAGCTCTTTTTTCTTTTTTTTTCTTTTTACCAGCTTGTCTTTTAGATTTCACGATTTTCACTACCCTATCGTTTCAGATTTGGAATAGATTTATATTTTCCGAGAATATAGTCTCGTCCGTAACTAGCATCTTTTCTAACTTTTTTAGTGCTTCCATTCTCATCCTCAAGAATATAAGAATCTAATGAATACAAGTCAGATATACCATTTTCATTTTTATCTGTAAACCAAATTTCATCTCGTCTAAAATTATCTTTGTCCAAAGTAAAAACATCATGAGTAGTAAAAATTAACTGTGCATTTTGAGGATTACTTTTTTCATCATGAAAGAGTATAATAATATATCTTAAAAGGAGTGGGTGAAGTTTAGCATCTAATTCATCAATAAATATGGTACTGCCATTTTTAATTGCTTCACTTATTGATATAAAAAGTGAAATCATTTTCTTGGTCCCACTAGATTCAGAAGATAAAGGTACCGGAATATGCTTTCCACCATCAATATTTTTATGATAGGTTAAGACTTGGTACTGTTTATCTTCGATTGAACTTTCTTCATTAATAACGGGTTGCTCAATCAGACCAAAGTCTTCTATTCCTAAATCGATTGCTTTAACAAATTGTTTTAACTCTTCTTTTCTTTCATTATTTTTAATACTATCTATAATAGGAGAATTTTTTCTTTCAATAAGCATTTGTCTTTCTCTGAAATCCTGACCATAATTCATTATCAGACACTCTTTAAACCATTCGTAGATTATTTTAGCTATGGGGATTTTTAATTTAGATGCGATAGTAATAAAAAGAGTTTTCGTATCCATAAGTTTCGCTAAATTTTTTGCTTCTTTTAATCGATTATCTAACTCTATAATGTTGCCATTTTCTAAATAAAAAAGAGTTTTAAATTTTTCTTTTTTAGTATTATTATCTCTAATATAAAGATATTCTTCCGTTACTTCCTCATTATCAAGTGAAAATCCATATTGAAAAATATCCTTATTTACAGAAAAAAGAACGTCAAATGAAGAGGGGTGTTCCTTATTTTCAAAACGAAATTTATCAACAGCTAAACGTTGAGAACCACTCATATTTTCATTAGAGAAAGAATAGAGAACAAAATTTCTCGTGAAATGAAATGCTTTAATAACATTTGATTTCCCACTAGCATTAGCCCCAAAAATTGAAATTACTTTCAAAACGTTTTCATTATACCTGTCAATTGCAATGTCACTTTTATGTTCTGAGATAGGAGAAGCAATTAAATTTAGCGTAACTTCATTTTTAAAAGATTTAAAATTTTCAAATGTAAATTGATGTAACATATTTATCACCTCGCATAGAGAATAACATAATGTCTATAATTAATCAATTTTTGAGATTATTTCTCAAAAAAAGTTATTTTGTGCTAGTTAGTTTAAAAAATTAGAAAATAGAGATAATAGATTAACCAATTAAATTTAGTTTTCAAAAAAGAATAGAATGAAAGCGTTTAAACATAAGATAGAGTGGGTGAATTTTTAGTATAATATGATTACATATTTAAATAAATGATAAGTAGGTGATTGGAATGAATTATGAAGATTTATTGAAAGCGTATAATCAGTTAGAAAAAGAAAATAAACAACTAAAAAAACAAGTAATGGAATTTAAAAACAAGTATGAAATAGAAATAGAAAAAACGAATTATCAGATTAAAGAAAATGAGATAGAATTAACGAGAAATAGTTTAGTAAAAAGTATGAAAAAAACAACGAATAATGGAATCAATTTAAATGTACAACCTTTACTTAATAAATACTCTTCGTCTAGTAAAAAAGTTGAGTTATACCAATCACTATTTCGTGGAAGAAACGATAGTTATGCGAAAAGATTTGTTCATTCTAAAACAGGCAAGCCAGGTTATGCACCGGCAAAATTAAAACCATGGGATTTTGAAAGTAAAGAATATGCTCCTTTAGACTCACGTGTAATCGAGCAACACCTAAGGGGCGAAATAGTAGCAGGAATTTTTCCGATTTGTCTAGATGATACGTGCTATTTTTTAGCGATAGATTTAGATGAAGCAGAATGGCAAAGAGATGCTTCTATTCTAAGGGAATTATGTACGAATCACGAAGTTCCGATAGCGATTGAGCGCTCGCGTTCCGGTAATGGTGCACATATCTGGTTTTTCTTTGAGGAAGCTCTTCCAGCAAAAGTAGCTCGGAAAATGGGGACACTACTTATTACAGCAGCTATGTCATTGAATCACCAAATTGATTTTAAGTCTTATGACCGCCTCTTTCCGAATCAAGATACATTACCGAAAGGTGGATTTGGCAATTTAATTGCCTTGCCGTTACAAAAGAAGGCTAGGATAGATGGAAATAGTGTATTTATCGATCATAATTTTCAAGAATTCGAAGATTAATGGCACTTCTTAAGTCAAACTAAAAAAATGACACGAAAGAAAGTAGAGCAGACAATTGAAGTCTTAATAGCTGAAATAGGCTCGACTTCTATTCTTCCAGTCTTAAGTGTCGAAAATAGCTGCTTAGATAAACAACAATTGATTTTAGAAAAAAAAGATTTTCCCAAAAAAGTTAGTTATATAAAAATGAATCAACTTTATATCAAAAAAGAAGGACTTTCTCAAAAGGCTTTGAGTATGTTAAAAAGAATGGCAGCCTTTCAAAATCCTGAATTTTACCAGGCACAAGCGATGAGAAAATCTACTTGGCAAATTCAGCGTATGATTTCTTGTAGTGATGAGAATGAAGAATACTTAGTCTTACCTCGTGGATTAAAAGAAAAAATTGAAAAGTTATTAAATGAATTATCGGTTTCTTTTGAAGCAAAAGATAGAACGTTTAAAGGAAATGAATTAGCTGTTTCGTTTAAAGGAAAGTTAAGACCTGAACAAAAAATTGCTGCTGAAAAGATGTTGCTTGAAGATACAGGTATTCTATGCGGAACGACGGCTTTTGGGAAAACAGTAGTTGCTTTAAACATGATTGCTGAACGAAAAGTAAATACACTCATACTTGTAAATAAGACGAGTTTAGTAGAACAATGGCAGGAAAAAATAGAAGAGTTTCTTACCTTTGAGAAGGAAGAAGATAAATCAGTAGGACAGTTAGGTGGTGGAAAAAGAAAGCTGACAAATAAAATAGATATCGCTTTACTTCAGTCGATGTATCGAAAAGAAAAAGTGCATGAAAGTATCTATAACTATGGAATGGTTATCGTCGATGAATGCCATCATATTTCAGCATTTAGTTTTGAAAAAGTGCTAAAGCAAGCTAATGCTAAATACGTTTATGGCCTTACTGCTACACCTATTAGAAAAGATGGACATGAGCCAATTATTTTTATGCAATGTGGCTCGATAAGGTATAGGGATGATGCCAAAAAGCAAACTGAAAAAAGGCCTTTTGATCATACGGTTATTACGAAATTTATGCCGTTAAACTCTGAAATTTATCATGAAATGACTTTACAAGAAATTTATCTAAAAATTGCTGAATCCCATGTGAGAAACGAAAATATTATAGAGGACATCGTGGATTGTTATAAAGAAGGCAGAAACTCAATTATTTTAACAGAAAGAGTGTCGCATGTAGAAGCACTAGAAAATAATTTAATTAAAACTATTCCTGATGTCATTGCTATAACGGGGGCAATGAGTAAAAAGAAACGAACAGAGAAAATGAAACGAATTAAAGAAGCACCGCTAGATAAACCATTGACAATTATTTCTACTGGTAAATATATCGGAGAAGGCTTTGATGAGCCGCGCTTGGATACTCTGTTTTTAGCAATGCCTATCTCTTTTAAAGGAAGAGTTCAACAATATGCAGGCAGATTACATCGTTTATACGATGGGAAAGTAGAGGTTAGAATTTACGATTATTGTGATATTCATGTACCGGTTTTAGAAAGAATGTACCAAAAAAGATTATCTAGTTACTCATCTATGGGCTATTTAGTGAAAATAAATGAAAAAGGGATAAATCAAAGAAGTCTTATTTATACAAAAGACAATTATTTTGACCAATTAAAGTTGGATATAAGAAATGCTAAAATAGAGATTATTATTGCAAGTCCAACATTAGTTGACCAATCTATTAAACGATTGACTAATGACCAATTAAATTTTAAAGGTGACTCTCTAATTTTTTCTGTTGTTACAACAGATTACCACGCTTTAAAGAATAAAAGTCACCGAGAAAATCAAAAAAAATTGGTTCAGCAATTAAAGGCAGCCGGTTTTTCAGTAACTTTACAACTGAACGTTCAGCAACAGTGTGTCATTATTGATTCAAAGATAGCATGGTATGGCAATATAGATGTTTTAGGTAAGAATAAAGCAGAAAGCAGTTTTATTCGCTTAGAAAGCCCCTTGATTTCAAAAGAAATAAAAGAAATTTTGAAACTAAAAAGTCAACTATGAAAGAATGGATGGTTAGGTAAATGAACACTACAGAATTTATGCAAGCGGTAGATAAACAATTACTGAAGATGACCGACCAGGATAAGGTTGAATGGATGCGTGATTATGCAAGAACACAAATGGGGAATCAACGGGAAATTTTTTTAGAATCTTTAAGAACCCCAGTTATAGTTGAACAAGCTATTTCAATAAAAGAAATAGAAGAGTGGCTAGTTAAGGTAGAAGATCAAGAAGTTTATTTCACGAGCTTTTACGAAAATAATTGGGACAATCATTACGAAGATTATACTTATGTGGATGATTTTTCTATTGTAAAATATTTACTTAAAGCCTTTGAAATAGCTGAAGAGTTATTAAATAAGAGAGATTACCGTAAAGCGGCAGATTTGTATGATTGGTTATGCACCGTCCCTTTTTTTGTATATGATACAGAAAAAAAGGAATGGATTGATGATGAGCTAGATATGGAAAGATTAGTAGAAAGTCAGATGATACAAATTAATATAAGACAAATCTGTATAAATTTACTTTACGCTCACTATCAATCAACGGTAAAAGAAAAGAGAGCTTCCGTATTGTATCGATACTTATTATGGGAGATGTGCCAAGATATTACGATAGAGGAAATTTTTTCAGTAAGGCCTCAAGAAGTAAAAGATAGCGAAGAATTTCTAGTAGAATGGATTAACTTTTTGCAGAAAACGTCAGGAGATAGAGCGGGAAATTTATTAACTCAAGCGTATCTCTATCGGGGCGGAATCCAGTTACTCTGTGAATCAGCCGGAAAGAATAAAAATCGACACCCTATTTTATATGAAAAAGCATGCTTTTATCTTTACGAAGATAAGCAGTTTAGTGACTGTGAGAAATTAGGCTTAGAAGCACTAAATAATATAGCTGAAAGTAGATTAATACGTGCAAAAGTTGCCAATTTAGCAGCGAAAGCTTCTATTCAGTTAGATCATCTAGATAAGATAGAACAATTTTATGAAGCTGCTTTTTACTCAGAATCTAGTCTTATACATTATCTAAGACTACTTAAATTATCCAATAACGAAGAAAAAACGCATAAAGCTGCACTATTTGTAAAAAAATTACCAGATACTTTTTCGAAGAAATATTTTAATGGCAATACTCAATTAAATGAAAATTGGCTCAGTGATGATTCTAAACGATTGCTTCGTTTTTTTAATAAAGAATTTGATTTTATTTATACGTACTGTGAGGGAGAAAAAAATGACTTAAATTGGAATAATAGTCTCAAAGGGATAATAGTTCCTCTATTTTTTTTGATTTTAGATAAAAATAACGCAACCAGTAAGGCAAAGAAAGCTATTATCAAAAAATTAGCATCAAGGTTAAACTTTTACAGTAGTGAAAAAGAGAGAGAAGAGGATTATCTTGATTTATGGAAAAAAACCGTTAAATTAACTCCCGAACAAAGAGCGTTTTATCTGGTTTGGTTGAATCAAAAGATAGCCGCCCTTACAGACGTGATTGTAGGAGGTGGATATCGAAAACGTTACAGTACAGCTGCTGAATTAATTGTTTTATTGGGTGAAGTAGTAGAGTCTAATGGTACCCATGATGGAAAGTTTAAAGTGATAAACTGGTATAAAGAAACGTATTCTAGAAAAAGTGCTTTTAAAAATGAACTAGATAAAATAAGCTGAAAATTTAGTGATAAATCAGCTAGCTATCGAAATAGACAATTTTACTGTCATTCTTTTTAATCTGTCTATTTAGAGGGAAAAACAGACAACTTTAGTCTATCGTTGTGATGACTGGGCCAAAACGTAGGTAAAGTGGCAGAGTGAAAGGCAAAATTTGAGTAACTGGGAGTTTTTTTAGTCAAAATGGACGAGTTATATGATTTTGATTAGTAACTTGTCTGTAAATAATAGTTGATAGTAAATAATTCAGATAAATGAATACAACGTTAAATTGCGTATTTAACCTATGACAGCAAGTAAGTTAATAGGAGGTACGTGATGATTGACAGCAAAAGGTTAAAACCCAT
Source organism: Carnobacterium sp. TMP28 (assembly GCF_047553015.1). Lineage (GTDB taxonomy): Bacteria > Bacillota > Bacilli > Lactobacillales > Carnobacteriaceae > Carnobacterium_A. Next base: position 1,337,968 of record NZ_CP180212.1, on the reverse strand, counting down.
CTCACTAGTCATAATGGAGTCGCTTGAGCGAAGAACGACTTTATCAAGAAAACACACTCATTATTTGAAGGCGTTACAAAAAGGTTTTGAAGGCGAATTAGCCTTTGACCGCATGACAGAACAATTAGGTTTAGGCTGTATAGTTGTGAATGATTTATTTTTACAACCAAGCATGTCGAACGCTTTTCAAATCGATACGGTAGTAATAATAGGAGAGACTATTTATCTATATGAAATAAAAAATTACAGTGGTGACTATTATTATGGTTCAGAGATGCTTTTGAAGAAACCTGATTTTGAAGTGAGTAATCCATTGATTCAAGTTCAAAGTACTAAAAATAAATTAAAACTATTCTTGAAAGAACTCGGATATATCTTTGAAGTGAAGGCTTTCGTAGTTTACGTTCATCCAGAGTTCACCTTATTTCATGCACCTGAAGAAAAGATAATGATTCTACCGACTCAGTTAAAAAGCCATTTTACTGCTTTAAAAAATGAAATGTCAGCGATGAAAAAACCTCCTAAAAACTTTATAAAAAATTTCATGACATATAAAGGTAAACAGCCGGTATTTATCGAAGACATCCCTAACTATCAGTTTTCTGATCTTAAAAAAGGGATGAGATGCGAAAAATGTGGCGGATTTGAATTGAGTATTTATCGTCAAACCTATCAGTGTGATAATTGTAGCTATAAAAATACGGTTAATTCTGTAGTTTTAGCAAACATATTAGAGTATAAACAGCTATTTCCAACACATAAATTATCAACGCATATTGTCTATAGCTGGTGCAACGAAATGGTCTCAAAGAAGCGAATCAGAAGAGTCTTGAATGCACTTAGTAAAAATGAAAGTCACGAGTAGTGATAAAGCAAGGACTATTCAGACCAGTTCACACTCTTTAAGAGCCCACTTGTCTAACTAAACATAAAAAAGACGAGTGAGTAGAACTATCAGTGACACTTGTACAGAATAGCATGAGAGTAGACAAGTGGAGGGTTAAATAATCGGAACACGGCTGTATTTTTTGTGATTTGGACAAGTTTTAGTCTTTTCGCAGGTTAGTTGTCCGCGACTTAGTGACTAGTGCTGCTAGCAAGACTAAGTTCGTGAGTAGATAGTGTTTTGAGACTATTCGGACCAGTTCACATCCTTTAAGAGCCCACTTGTCTAATTAAATATAAAAAAGACGAGTGAGTAGAACTGTCAGTGACACTTGTCCAGAATGCCATGAGAGTAGACAAGTGGAGGGTTAAATGAACAGAACACGGCTGTATTTTTTGTGGTTTGGACAAGTCTCAGTTTTTTCGCAGGTTAGTTGTCCGCGACTTAGTAAAACTATCAATAGTTAAGTATAATTGTGAATTTAGTAGAGTAATTATTAAAGTTAGACTAATACTAAAAGGAGATAAAAATCATGTTAGAATTAGCTTAGAAAGTACCTACAAATGAATAAATTCACTAGTATATTTTAAAAATAAGGGGTATGATAAATCCACTAGAGGCTTGTACATCGCAGTTGAATGTAACCGCTTAATCTGGCGGTAGACCTTTATTTTTAGCTAAAAAATAAAATGAAAGGAGGTTAGAACATGAGGGAACTAGAACAATTCTCAGATTATTTTAGTGGGTATATAGAAGAAAAAGAAGTTGTCTTATATTATGCGGATACCCGAGAAATAGCCCATACTTATGAATTTGAAACAGAAGAAGAAGCAAAAAAATTCTATCAACTTTGTCTTAATGTTGCAGAGATAGCCGAAGAAGTACCTGAAAAAAAGCGAGCATCGGTACACCAGATTTTTATCAATGAGAGCTTGAAAAATGTTCAGTACAAAGCTACTACTTATCAATAAAGTTTTACGCAATCAGACCAAAAAATCCGAAACCCACTGTAGATAAGTGCGGGATCGGATTTTTTTGTATTAGAAAATAAAGAGATTACTTATTAAATCGAAAGCGAAAAGGTGGCTTTTTAAAAGTAGACATAATTTCTTCGATAAAGGGATTTTCTTCTCCTAGTACTTTTGTTAATAGTTCTTGAACTTTAAAATACACTAGATAATTCAAGAATTGTTGCAAAGAATGCGGTTCTAAGTAAATAGAAGTAGCTGTTTGCAATCTTTTTTGGATGACGTTCAGCTCTTTTTCTGCTGAAGGCAATTCGATTAAATTAAAGTCGGCCATTATTCGTTTTTTAAACAGTTGTTGAAGAGAGTAAAGATTGATGACGTGAACTAACTGCCTCTCATAGCCTTTTTTTCCTAGTTCAAGCGAGAATTCGTGCTGGTTTCGAAAATGCAAAAAAGTTAAGTTCGATTGATTGTTTTTAATCGCATGTACGACATGGTGCAAGGCATACCAACTAACAGGAGCGTTTGAAGGACCTTTTTCAGGAATATAAGCAATGGTATTGTATACATAAGGACAACACTTTTGAATACCGATGCTGCGTCCAATTAGTTTAACATAATGATAGGGCACCAGATTGGCTTCAAAATAGCGATTCATAATTTCTGTAGTCGTTTCTTTTGATTTAAGTGGCTCTTGGTTCAAATAGAAAATAAGACTATTGAAAGGCGAAGAAGGTAACTTACTAATGTCTTTGATGTAAATGACTTGATTCGTGATGACGATATGGTTGAATTCAATACAGTTATCAGCGATTTCTTGTAAGGCTGTTTTGGTAAAATGAAGCGATTTTTGCTGACCTTTCTGAGTGTATTCATGCGTCGATAGAAGGTTCTCACGCAGCAATCCATCATCATAAGCTAATTGCTGATTAACCTGATAATGCGACGAGTGATAAAACTCCTTTTCCCATGTTCTATACGTATCCATCGCTTGAAACTGATCAAAATCTCTTCCCATGCATCATTCCTCTTTCCTAATTAGACTAATAGAAAAAATAATAGTACAAGTGTATTGTAACCGATTTCACTAAAGAAATCTCATTTTTTTATTAGATGATAAAATTCTTATTATTTACTAATCTATTTTTAATTTAACGCTCTATGTCTACTACTAGATAGGTATTAGGGATAGAAGACTAATTTGTTTAGATGACCATTTTCTTTCAAATGAATTTAAAATAGGTCGTTTTTGCTTAATAAAACAGGTACTTTTTAGGCTGCATGTGAAAAAATAATTAAATAGGAGCATTTTGAATGCAAACTCAATAAATAAGTTTATTTCTACTAGTTTTGGCTCTCTTTGAGACGTTGTCACAATGCTATACAAACGATTATTCTATGAGTGTACAAGGCCTTGTAACACTTTATAAAGGAATGATCGAGATGATAAGAAAACTAGCTATTGAAAAGGAATCAGCTTTTTTTGACCGACATAGTCGGATTGTGTTTGGCGTATTAAAAAGAGAAGGAATAAAAAGGACTCACCCAGATTACGATGATTTTGTGCAGCAAGGGTTACTAAAATTAGTGGAAGCGTATGAGAATTTTCCTGAAGATCCAGAGGAAGAAGCCTTTATCTATCCTTTTGGTGGTTTTGCATTCAAAAAAATCCAATGGCATATTAGAGATTTGCGTCGAAAAGAATACCGTTTGTCTTCGAATGAATTGCCTTGGCCAGATATGATACAAGAAAACTACCCAGATAGACAGTCTCAGTTTGAAAATGAGTGTTTAATAATGGATTTATTTAAAGAAATGCTGGTGTATTTGACAAAAAAAGAGCAACTGTACTTAATAGATGCAGTCATTCATCGCCTAACGGTAACGGAGATTGCTAAAAAATATCAAGTTAGTCGTAAGACCATTTATCAATGGCGAAAAAGCATTGTGATAAAGCTAGATCCTTTTCTTGTGCAATTGAAAGCAACGAGGTAACACATAAAAAAACTAAAACGTTATTAAGGGTGTAAGCAGTCATGACAAACCTTACAAAAAATAAAACACAGGAGGCTACACATTATGGAAAAAGAATGGAATAAAGGGTCAATCGCAGTTCACTTCGAGGACGCGGTGAATGAAAAGATCGTTAAACGCAATTACTCAGATACAATTCAAGGCGTAACACCTGTACAAGTTGAAGGGTTTACCGCAGCACTAGAAACAATCACGATTCTACCAGCTTCATACACAGTGGTTGCTGAAGAATACCGCTACACACGCTAATCTCAAAAGAATGGCATAACAATCGATTTAAAAACTAAAGGAGGAAAAAAATAATGGCAAAATCACTAGAATTATTATTCAATACAAGTTTAGGCAAGGCAAAATCACTGAGTGTGGCAGATTCAATTCTTAACCTAACACCCGAAAAGGCAAAAGCAGCAATGGAATCTATTAGTGCCTTGAAATTGTTCCAAAGTGAAGGCGTTGACTTATGCGCAACAGTGGCTGGAGCACGCTACACTGAGCGAATTGTAGAAGACATCTTTGAAGTCTAATAAATAAGAGTAATGAAAACCTTCGTTGGTTAATAACCTGCGAAGGTTTTTTACTTTTCTCATATGAGGATCAGGAGTAAAGTTGAGATACTCCATTCCTTAATAGTAGATTTATGCAAAGAATGCTATTATTTGCTAAAACGAATTGTAAATCAAATTAAAGAAGAGTAAGATAGAGATTAAGAAAAGATGAGGAGGAGATTTTTTGACAATCAACACAGACCTATTAACGCAATTTAAAACGCGATTTGAAGGAAATCGTGAGAACCAAGTAATCAAAGGAGCCATTGCTAAAGTCGGAATCAATACAGCTTCTTTAGATAATGACTTACTTAGACGCCACCCTTTTTCTTTTTCACAAGAAACAAAACGTGGTGAAATAACCAATCAAGAATCAAGTGGTCGTTGCTGGATGTTTGCAGCCTTAAATACTGCTCGTGTTGGCACAATGGATCGCTTAAATGTTGAAACATTTGAATTTTCACAAAACTATACGTTATTCTGGGATAAGCTAGAAAAGACAAATTATTTCTTAGATAGTATTTTAGATACGCTAGATGAAGCGCAAAATTCAAGAATCGTGGCACACTTACTGAAAGATCCAATAGAAGACGGCGGACAATGGGATATGTTCTCTGGTATTCTAGAAAAGTATGGTGCTGTTCCAAAATCAGTGATGCCAGAAACATTCCATTCATCTCATACAGCTGTTTTAAATAAAGTGTTAACGGCAAAATTACGTGAGTTTGCAAGTGTCTTACGTGAAGGCCATAAAAATGGTGAGACAACAGAAGCATTAGCTGCTAAAAAAGAAGAAATGTTGTACTTTACCTATAATGTTCTAGTAAAAGCTCTTGGCGAAGTTCCTGAAGAATTTACCTATGATTACCGTGACAAAGACAACAAATTTCATCGCATTGCAAAAACTACTCCACAAGAATTCTTTAAGCAATACGTTGGTTGGGACTTAACAAGTTTAGTGAGTTTGTTGAATGCTCCAACGGAAGATAAACCTTATGGTAAAGCTTATACGGTTAAGTATTTAGGTACAGTAAAAGAGGGTCAACCGATTCGTTACATTAATACGCCTATTGAAGTCTTAAAAAACGCAGCAATCGATTCAATTAAAGCTGGCGAACCTGTCTGGTTTGGTTGTGATGTTGGACAAATGTCTGAACGTAAATCAGGTATTATGGATGAGAATGCTTATTTGTACGACTTAACGCTTGGTGAAGGTCTAAAAATGACTAAAGCCCAACGTCTAGATTATGGCGAGAGTTTATTAACTCATGCAATGGTTTTAGTCGGTGTTAACTTAGATGACAACGGTAAACCGTTAACTTGGAAAGTTGAAAACAGCTGGGGCGATAAGTCTGGTAAAAAAGGTGTATTCTCAATGAGCGACAAGTGGTTTGATGAGTACACTTATCAAGTAGCCGTAGATAAAAAATACGTTGCAGATAAGTGGTTAAAAGCTTTAGACGAACCAGTTATCGAATTAGAACCGTGGGACCCAATGGGTTCATTAGCACTGGTGAAATAAAAATTAAATTATTGATGAATTGAGGACTAGTGCAGCAGCTAGTTCTCTTTTTTGTATAAATAGTCGATATGATGATATAGATTAATACGCTAATATTATTATTTCTTTTGATAGCAACTTATGTAATTACAATAAAAATAAGTAAAAGGAAAAAAAAGAACTAAATGAATTGAAAATTATAATGGATTAATTAAAAAACGTGAACCAAACTGAGAACTAACTGAAAATGAATGAAATATATACCCAATTTTGTTATATACTTATATTTAACTGAATTGGGGGAGATATAGTGGAAAAGAACAGAGAGAGATTATTTATTGATGAATTAAAAACTCAAATTGAATTTGCTTTACTGTCGGTAAAAGAAGTAAATAAATTTCTGACAGCTTCAGACACTGAGTTCCCAAAGGATACGACACCGTTCTGGTTTAATGCTCAAAATCTTATCGTATACTCAGGTAATATATCAAAAATTTTATGGGGTGTTAATAGTAAGAATGAAAAAATAAATGAAATTAGAAAAAAAGAAAGAAAAATATTAAGAAAAAAATTAGGAGTCAGTGAAGAATCTATATTAAAGAAGAGATATTTAAGAAACGCTCTTGAACATATAGATGAGAAGCTTGAAGATTTTACAAAGAAACCTCAAATGATTATGAATAAGAATTTCGGACCAGTAAAAGGTATGGTTCAAATTGGTGAATCTATATACGATGTTTCTAAAGAAAGAAATTTAAGGCATTATGATCAGGATGAAAAGATGTATTATTTTTATGGTGAAAGTGTTAATCTTGAAGAATTATATAAAGGGATTCTACAATTAGACAAAAATATTAAAGAGTATGAGGTGATTAATGATGATTTTTATCGCTAAACCAGATTATGCAGAATATGAGATGGTATGCGAAGTTACTGTAGTTGCTGACTGCGAGAAAGAAGCTATTAATATAGCGGAAAGAAAAGATGCAGAAGTAAATGACTTTTTATTAATCGATATACTGCAAAAGTCGTCAGTAAAACCTATTGAAGAAAACTTTAAATGTGCTTTAAGTTCTTCAATCAATTGGTGAACCAAACTGCCGGTTACCTTTTTTAGATACATCTGTTATACTAAGGGGAAAAAGGTGGTTTTTAACATGACAGAAATGTATCAAAAATATTCTAAATTAGATAAAGAAAACAATGTAGCAGAAGTAACCTTTGAGGTTGAAAACAAAACTATTGCGATAATAAGGTTTGATTATAATTCTGATCAAACAACTTTTCATGGGGATATAAATAAATTTATAAAATTTGAAAGTAATGAAAAATATGGAGATTTTGTCGATTGTTATCGTGAACTAGGTAGATATTATTTATATAATAATTTTAAGAATATAGATTAAGCGAACCAAACTGCGAACTAGTTCAAACAAATAGTATATATTTCTAGATGTCTTCTTGGTTTAATGATAAGCTGAGATTATAAAATAATTAGTAGATTTGAGGACTAGTATGAAAGCTAGTTCTTTTTTTGTAGAAAAATTTATTTATCATTTCGCTGTTTTTTTTAGTTAAGTGGTGTATAGTATTTAGTAACGCATAACGCTTGTTTTACAGTGTTTATTCGTAAATGTTTAAATTAAAACAATGATAGAACTATATTTTAAAAAAGGAAGAAAATTATGAAAAATTGGTATAAAAAACAGATGACTGTCTTTTTTTCAGAAGAAGCAGGAATGACTCTTGTGGAACTTTTGGCTTCTATTTTACTCCTGTCATTAATTGTCACGACGTTTATGTCTTTTTTTATCCAAGCGGGTAAAACAAATAATCAGATTGATAATACAAATGAAGCAACATTTATTGCACAAGAAGCTATCGAATTATTGACCTATTACTCAAAGACCAAAAGTTTAGAAGAGTCATTGAGACTAATTGAGAACGAAAATGCTCAGATTAATTCTGGTTTTGAAGTTCAATCAAAAGTTTTAAAAAATCCAGAAGATACTCTCTACACGGGAACAATAACGGTTCTTAAGGAGGGGAAAATATATGCGAAAATGGAAACACGTCTTTCATTTGATACAGGAGAAGAAAGGGAAAATTAAGTTGAGAGATGAATCTGGAATGACTCTCATAGAGTTATTAGCCAGTATCCTCTTACTTTCAGTGGTGATATCTTTAGCAGGAGCGGTACATATGTTTGGACAAAAACAATACCTGACTCAATCAAGCTCTGCTATCCAGTCAAATGATTTTGCCTACACCTTATCTGTTATATCTAAAGAGATTCGCAGCAAGCCATTTGCTACTATAGAGGTGACAGAGTCTAAGGATGTTCTTTTGATTGATGATAGTGTAGTTTTTAGTCAGCAAGACTCGCAACTATTGAAAAATAATAATCAGATTTTAGCAGAAGATGTTGCCGATTTTATTGTCACTCTTGAACCTGATACTAAGAGCGCAACAGTTTTATTGAAAAGTCTATCAAAAAATAATAGCCAGTCAAAAGAATACCAAACCACTATTTATTTTAGAGAGTGAGTGAATGAGGTGAAAATTAAGCATCTCTTAAAAAAAGAAGAAGGCAGTGGCCTAGTTTTAACGTTGATGGTCCTTTCAGTGTTGTCTATATTGAGTCTTTCGATTGGAGCCTTGACAGTTGGGACTTATCGATTGAGTGGGGCTAATCGTGATGCTACTTCGGCCTATTATATAGCTGAGGCAGGAGCAACTGCAGCGTATGATGAAATCCAAAATGAGGTATTACGTGCGTATGATAATAATCAAACGCGAGATTCATTTTATAATCAAGTTTCGGCCATTTTAGCTTCAAAGAATGGAGACTCTACTGTTAATTTTGACTCGCAATTTGGGAGTGAGCCTACAGCAAAAATTCAAATAAATGAAGAGAATCCACAAAAATACACTATCTATTCTACTGGCTCGATAGATGGAAAAGAAAGAACCGTAAAAAAACAACTTACTACTACATGGGTCGAAAAAACAACTAGCGGTGGAGGATTGCCTGAAATCCTAGATAACGCAGCATTAATGACTCAAGGATTGGGACAAAGCAATGATGGCACAAAAACGATTGATATTTTCGGAAGCAGTAAATTGGTTGGAGATATCCATACCAATTCAATAGAAAGTGGTTCAATTAAGATTTCTGGAAATCCAAAGTTTATTGAAACAAAATTACATTACCCAAGCGAATTAACTCCAGTAGCTGCTAAAAACTTAATCATTAGAGAAAATAATGGGAATTGGCTCAAAAATCATATAGCCAGAGAGCAAGCTATCAATTTTGGAGCGTATCAAAGTCTATTAAATCAAGCTAAAGAAATTATATACAATCCAGCAGACTTTAAAGTCTTACCAGATAAAACCTTGGAAAATAACAATGGGAATACTTATAAAGTTCAAGATAACGGAAATCTTTTTGTGGACAATTATGTATTCAGCTCATATAAACTTGAGGTTAATAATAATATTTATTTCACTAAAATAATTGTTGCTCAAGATAAACTATTAGAAATTGATCCAATGGGAGGAAATCACACCATTTTAGTAGATGATTTAGCGGTTACGAATGGCAAGCTTGATATTATTGGAGAAGGAAGTATTACATTAGTAATAAAAAATCAGGTTAAATTTAGCCAAAAATCAGAAATTAATGTTCCAGGAACAAGCAATCAACTATCGTTTATTTACAAGGGATCTTCACCTAATTTTACTCATATTAACAAAATGAATGCTAATATTTTAGCTATAGGAAATAATAATGCTGTTCAAATGGGAAACACAACAATAAATGGGGTAGTGCTGACGGATAATAAATTTGTTTATTACGATGGTAGTAACCCTGGACAGCCTTCCAATATGGTTGTTATTGCCCCTAATGCAGCTGTTAGTTTAAGTGGTAGTTATGAATTAAATGGTACGGTCATTGCAAATACGTTTACTTTTGGTGGCAATGCAAGATTAACATATGCAAAAATTGACACAACAGGATTTCCTTTCGGTTCATCAAGACCCGTTACTGATCCAAATCCAGAGGATATTATAAATTCAGGAGTCATCATCGAAGACTAGTAGAAAGGTGCGAGAATGTGGCAAAATTCGAGAAGAAAAAATTAGGAGATTTGCTGAAAGAAGCAGGGCTTGTAACAGAATTGCAAATTATGGAAGCAATCAGCATGAAAAAAAAGGACCAAAAACTGGGTAATTTATTAGTTGATCAAGGATATATCACGGAGAAACAGTTATTAGATGCTTTAGAAATTAAGCTAAAGCTAGAAAGTGTTTCATTGTATCAATACCCAATTGACCCTTCTGTGCTAGACTTAGTAACAAAAGATTTTGCACGTTCAAAACTAGTACTTCCGATTAAAAAAGAGAATACTCGTTTAATTGTAGCGATGAATGATCCATTAGACTTTTATGCTATAGAAGAAATAGAGTTTTCTACTGGTTACGTTGTCCAACCAGTCATAGCAACACAAGATGATTTGCTGCAAACGATTAGCCGGTTATACGATTCAAAAGAAATAAATGTTGACCATATTGAAGGTGAAGATGCTCCTGCTGTAAGAATTTTCAATCAATTATTAGAAACAGGTGTATCTCTACGTGCGTCAGATATTCACTTAGATCAAACGGAACGACACGTTTCCGTTAGATACCGTGTAGACGGTTTACTTCGTAATGAGCGTCCTTTACCGAAATCTTTGATGAATTCCCTGGTTGCTCGCATCAAAATAATCGCTGGATTAGATGTTACGGAGACTCGTCTGCCTCAAGACGGCCGAATTAGTACGAATGCCTTGGGGAAAAGAGTGAATTTGAGAGTATCAACTTTGCCGACTATTTTTGGTGAGAAAGTTGTCATGCGTATTTTAGATATTTCTAATATGTTTCGAAAAGTAGAAGATATCGGCTTAGAAAAAGATATATTATTGGATTATCAAAAATTAATCGCCCAACCTTCAGGACTAATACTGCTAACGGGTCCTACAGGTTCTGGAAAAACGTCGACTCTTTATGGTTCCATCAATGAACTAAACCATCCTGAAAGCAACATCATCACCATCGAAGATCCGGTTGAATACCAAATTGAGGGTATAAATCAAGTTCAGGTTAATACACAAATTGGGCTGACATTTGCTCAAGGATTACGTTCAGTCTTACGTCAAGACCCGAATATCATTATGGTTGGAGAAATAAGAGACAAAGAAACAGCTGAAAATAGTGTGAGAGCAGCTTTAACGGGTCACTTAGTGTTTAGTACGCTACACACTAATAGTGCCATTGAAAGCATTCCTCGTTTACTAGATATGGGAATCGAATCGTACTTGATTGTATCTGCAATAAGCGGAGTTGTAGCACAACGTCTGGTCAAGACCATCTGTAAAGACTGTGCACAGACAAGAGAAGCCACGTTAGTCGAGAAAGAAATTTTTGAAAGACGCGGTCAAACAATCGATACAATTACGTTCGCTAAAGGATGTGATGTTTGCCGTCATACGGGCTATCGTGGACGAATGGCTATTCATGAACTCATTGTGATAACAGATGAGATAAAAGAATTGATGATGAATAAGGCTTCCATTCAAGAAATTAAACAACACATTAAAGAACAAGGTGTTCGTTTATTAGTTGATGATGGATTAATAAAAGTAAAAGCCGGAAAGACAACTCTAGAAGAAGTTTTACGGGTTGCTTCAATTAATGAATAAGGAGGCATTGATCATGGAACAATTAAATACACTATTAATCGATGCCTATAAAAAAAAAGCTTCTGATATTCATCTTGTAGTAGGGTCTTCACCAGTGTTTCGAGTGAATGGGAAGTTAATTCCCCAAAAACTAGCCTATCTTACAATAGACGATACAAAAAACTTTGCTAAAACGATTCTTACTCCAGAAAGGTGGGAGACGCTCGAACAAAAGAGAGAGATTGATTTTTCTTATGGAATAGCTGATACTGCTCGTTTTCGGGTAAACGTGTTTTATCAACGTAATACTCTTTCACTTGCATTCCGAATGATTTCAAATGAAATCCCTAGTGTAGAAAGTTTAGAATTACCGGCTATCACTAAAAAATTAGTCCAACAACCACACGGATTATTTTTGGTAACTGGTCCTACTGGAAGTGGGAAAAGTACTTCTTTAGCAGCTTTAATTGACTACGTAAATCAAACGATAAATCGACACATTATTACTTTGGAAGATCCGATTGAATATTTACATAAGCATAAGCAATCTATTATTGAACAAAGAGAAGTAGGATCAGATACTCTATCATTTAAAAATGGACTCCGAGCGAGTTTACGCCAGGATCCTGACATTATTTTTGTAGGAGAATTACGTGACATGGATACCATCTCCACGGCTATTACGGCATCTGAAACGGGACATTTAGTTCTAGGAACATTGCATACGTCAGATGCAGCTGGTAGTATTGAACGAATGATTGATGTATTTCCAGCAGGACAAAGGGAACAAGTCCGTTTGATGCTAGCGAATGTTTTAATAGGTATTTTGTCTCAGCGATTATTACCGAATAAAAAAGGCGATGGTCGTGTGGCAGCAACAGAGATGTTAATCAATAATCCAGCTATTAAAAACATGATAAGGGCTGAAAAAATGCATCAAATTCCTAATGTGTTACAAACGTCTGTTGATCAAGGCATGCATACGATGGAGATGAGTCTAATTAAACTTATTGAAGATGGAAAAATTCATCGACACCATTTGTACCCATAAAGTATAAAACCAAAAGGAGGGAAATAATGGCCGTTTTCGCTTATAAAGCTAAAACAAGAGATGGAAAATTATTGAAAGGGAAAATAGATAGTGGCAATAAAAAAGAAGCCCTCAATAAACTTAAACATATGGATTTGGTTGTCTTTGAAGTAGATAAGTTGAATACGGTTTTAAATAAAGACATTAGTTTTCGTTCTTCTTTAAAATCAAAAGACTTTGTCGTATTTTTAAGACAGTTTGCCTCTTTAATGAATGCTGGAATTCTATTGGTTGATGCTGTAGATCTTCTTTCTGTTCAAGCGACTAATATAGCATTGAAAGAGGCTTTAGAAGAGGTAGCTGAAGAAATAAGAGAAGGCGTTGCTTTGTCTGAAGCAATGGAAAAAAAGCCAAAAATATTTCCTAATCTGTTGATCCATATGATTCACTCAGCAGAAGTTAGTGGACGTCTAGAAGAAGTCTTGAAACAGATGGCAGATTATTATGAAAAACAACATCGAATCAAGCAGAAAATTAAAACAGCCATGACTTATCCGCTGGTTGTAAGTGTATTAGCTTTCTTTATTACTACGTTTTTATTGGTCTTCATTGTTCCGATATTTGGCGATATGTTTGCTTCAATGGGAAGCGATTTACCAATGATTACTCAAGTGGTATTGAAGATGAGTACTTTATTCCAACGTTATTGGTGGGCTGTGATTTTACTGGTTAGCGTATTAATAGCGGTTATTATTCAGCTCGGTAAAAAAGAACAAGTTGCTTATGTATTTGATGTCTTGCAGTTAAAAATACCGGTATTAGGAAACTTTCTACAAAAAACACTATTAGCTCGAATGACTCAGACTTTGAGTTCTTTGATTGGTAGTTCAGTTCCTATTTTGCAAGCTATTGAAGTGACCAGTCAAGTTGTGGGTAACCGGGTAGTTGAGAATGTGTTGCTACAAGCACAAAAAGATGTTGAAAATGGAGAATCATTAGCTAAATCAATGATAAATCATTGGTTTTTCCCACCACTTATCATTCAAATGATTCAAGTTGGAGAAACGAGTGGAGAGTTAGACGATATGCTAGAAAAAGTTTCAGAAATCTATGATCAAGAAGTTCAAGAAGCATCAGACAAGTTGCAAGTCTTGATTGAACCGATTATGATTATATTTCTTTCAGTTGTTGTAGGTGTAATCGTTCTATCAATTGTTGTGCCAATGTTTAGTATGTTTGAAACTTTTAATTAGTTAGTGTAAAAGGGCTTGTAAAAATACAACCTGTGTTATATGATGATTGAGCAATATACTTTTTATATAAAAAAATCTTAACGAAAATTAGTATAAAAAAGAAAATGGGGGAAAAGAGAATGAGAAATAAAATCAAACAATTAGTAAAAAAAGAAGGCGGCTTTACACTTATTGAGCTATTAGCAGTTATTGCCATTTTAGCTGTAATCGTGGCGATATCCATTCCATTGATTGGCAATGTCGTTCAAAAAGCTACAGATAGTACAGAAGAATCGCAAAAAGAATTAGTGATTGATGCTGCACGATTATATGATTTAGAAACACCTATTGGACCAGAGGGTGTTACGGTTACACAATTAATGGCAAAAGGTTTTTTAGAGTCTGATTTTGAAGGTACTACAGAGAAAGTAACTAAGACAACAGGTGATACAGGAGTGAAGTACGAAGCTACCCCTTGATAACAATAAATGGATAGTGTTACACCCATTCAAATACATAGAAAGACTCCTTTTAGGGGTCTTTCTTGCTTACTAGGAGTTTTTTTATGCATGCAGTCGTAACAGTTATTTTTTTTATCTATGGAGTGGTTTTCGGTTCTTTTTTTAATGTGGTGGGGTTACGGGTACCGAATGGGACGTTATTTGCTCAAACGCGTTCCTATTGTGATACATGCCAACGAACATTGACTTGGAAAGAATTGATTCCTGTCTGGTCTTTTTTGCACCAAAGAGGCAGATGCAAAAAATGTAAAGAGAACATTTCATCGCTCTATCCGATTATGGAATTGGCAACAGGTTTACTGGCAGCCATTACCTTTTATCAGTATGGTTGGAGTGAAAAAACATTACTAGGTCTAGTGTTAATTGCACTTATTATTCCGATTACAGTATCTGATATCGCTTACCGAAAAATTCCAAATAAGTTGCTTTTATTTTTTACACCTTTATTTATAGTAGTGCGTATTTTATATCCACAACCATCTCTTTGGATTTCTTTAGTAGGAGCTAGCTTAGCTTTTTGCTTGGTGTCTGCAATTATTTTTTTGTCAAATGGTGGAATGGGTGCAGGCGATTTAAAGTATTTTTCTTTATTAGGCTTTATTTTTGGGCCTCGTTTATTTTTGCTACTCTTTTTTTTAGCAACACTTTATGGAGCAATTATAGGCATGATTATGATGAAGATAACAAGGGGCAATCGTAAAATGACCATTCCTTTTGGTCCATACATTGGTCTTGCTGCACTAACTATTTTTTATTGTGGAGAAAAGATGATTCAGTGGTATTTGACTTTTTTCAATTGAGTAGAACAACTATCCTTTGTTTAGATAGGAGAGGAGGAACACTATGTTATTCAAAAAACAACCCTTGCTTTATTTGGAATTCCTAGAAAGGCGCATCCGTTATTTAGCGATAGACGCTCACTCTGGTAAAGTATTAGAAAAAAGCGAAATTTTATTTGACAATGATATTCTTCATGAAGAGAGAATTATTGATCCTGCATTACTTGAGAATCGATTGAACGCGTTAGTTACTGAAAAAAAATGGAAAAATGCACAAGCATCTATTCTTTTACCAGATAATTTTGTTATTGTACGTGAAGAAAAAGTGCCGATACAACTAGAACTTTCAGAAATTAAAGCTTATGTGGCTCTACATATGGGACAATCAATTCGTTCTCCGTTTAAAGAGACACGCTTTCATTTTGAGGTACTTGAAGTTAGTGATAAGGAACAGACTATTCTTTTGATGCTTTACCCGCAAGAAATCATTCTGCAATACGAATCCTTATTACAAAAAGTTTCTTTGAATCCTATTGTTGCCGATATTTCATCACTATGTTTGTATCGTATTATTAAGCAGCAAGGTGAATTACAACTAGCTGCTAATAAACATGTGATGGTACTCCAATGGAGCACAGTAAATAATACGATTATGATTTTTAATGAAGATTTACCTAAATTATCACGTCAATCGCGTTTAACTAGATTGATAGAATTATGGGATGTAAACTCAGATGGTGAACCGATTTGGAACGAAGATTATGAATCACTTGAAGAGGCAATTGCAGAAACACTTGACGTTTTAGAAAGATTACTAGAATTCTATCGTTATTCAGTAATGAACGGTGAGAGTGGAGTAACAGATATCTATTTAACAGGAGACTTTCCTAATTTGGAAAAAGTAAAAGAACAATTTTCTGAACGTTTTTTTCAACCAATACATATATTGGAAGTTTCAAATGACATTACTTCTAAATACTTGCCTTTATACGGTCTTGCGATGAAAGAAGAAAAAAAAGTAGTGCTATCTAAGAGTGTTAATAAGAAAAAAGAAAAGCGTGTTAGGAAAAAGCGTAAGGAGGGAAATAAATATGTTTGAAGTTAATTTTTTTGAAAAAAAACAGAAAAACTTTCTTCCCTATCTCCTTACTGGTATGTTTCTTTTTTTGCTTATTTTATTAGGTCTTTATTTTTTCTCAATGCAGGCACACTATACGAACACAGAAAAACAGAACAAAGAGTGGCTTCAAGCTGAACAAGAAAATTTGGACACTTCAAAAGAAATGCAAAAATATGTCCAACTTACGCAGAAAGCAGTTGAGAATAAAGTTGCTTTCAAAGCAAAACAATACCCTATAGCTTACGTAACGAAAGTTATCCTTGAACAAATTCCGGATGCAAAGCAACAGGTGACTATTTTTAATAAAAATGAATTGAATCAAGTCACTTTAATAGTAGAAGGTTTGACAACTAAAGAACTTGCTAATACGGTTGAAAAATTTAAAACAGTAGAATTTATCTCGGATGTTCATTTGATACGTATGGAGAATAAACTTGATGGAGCAGGATCAATCGTTGAACTATGGTTGGAAATTGATGAAACAACTATAGTGAAGGAGAATCTGTTATGAAGCTAAAATGGAATCGTCTATCATTTATACTAGTTTTTTTATTTGGAGTCATCATTTTAGGAATAGCCATATTCGGGCAGATAACCTATCTCAATCCAATTAAAGCAAGAGCGAATCTTACAACTCAGCAAGTGGAGAGACAAACCAATTTGGAAGCTGCTTATCCACCAAAAGCAGACTTACTAGAGGATTACAGACTAAAATATGAAAAAACGTGGTCATTTTTACCTGAAAGCGAAAGGGTCAGTCAAGAGTTGGTTGCTTTAGAGCGGCTTGCTACCAAACAAAACATCGAGATACAGCAGGTTGTGCGTGTGGGAGAACCTCAATCAATTGAAGGATTTGATGAAAGTTTTAAGAAAAGTAGCTATGAAGTTGACCTGACAGGCACCTCAGCAAAAAATATTCAAGCACTTATCGAAGAATTAGAAACACTAGATCGAGTATGGAATATTTATTCTTTTGGTTTTGAAAAGCTCGATGAGACGTCTTACACTGGTAAATTTACTTTTGAATTGTTTTATCATGTAGCAAATTTTGAGAAAACAGAGTGAAAAGCGACTAGCTTAAATAGAGGCAAACGAGGTGCTTTTTACACTTAAAATACCCCTACTACAAAATAGAAACTTAGTGTAATAGGGGTATTTTAGTTGGGAAAATGAATGTTTATTGGTTGCTTATTTTTTCAATTTTCACAATTCCTATACCAGCAATCTGAGGCGGTAAAGACAGTGTGACTGGTGCATATTCACCGAGTGTAACTTGAACGGTGTCCCCGTTTACTAGTTCGGACGGACGGATACGTTCACCTGATTGTTGATCCACTAAAGAGACTTCTTCGGTTAATAAGATCACTTCATCAAAAGAAGCGGCTTCTGTGGAGTCTAATGGAGTTAAGTCCGATACAAATAATCCATCAGTATGGGTTTCACCAAAATCGATGACCGTTCCAGAATAAAGAATGGTTTTGTCTTTTGTAGTATCTGTTTCACTACTACTTTCTTTTGGAGTTTCAACACCGCATCCAGCTAAAAAGGTGACAGCGATAAAGCTTACTATCCATTTTTTCATATTTATGCCTCTCTTCATCAAAATTTATACCGACTACTTTTCTAAAAAAATGGTTTAAAATGGTTCCATTGTATGATCAGAATAAATCGCTTTAATCCCTGACTCTGCTAGTAAGGAATGGACATCTTTTAGTTGTTTTTTTGTATAGATAAACCCTTCTTTAGCTAGAGTAGCATTTGGTGCGTCTTTACCGGTGGTACTAAAGTAAACTGTTCCATTTCTAGTCAAAGAGGCGGCAACAATGTACGCTGCTTTTATATCAGCTAGATTTAATGCCACTTGATTGGTAATCGTCCCTTTGATAAAGAGGGTATCTTGATCGATTTCTACTGTTTTTTTACTGAGCATTCCAAATGTGTAACAAGCCAATTTAATCGTCCCCTTTTGTAAAGTAACGTAGTTTTATTATAGCGCATAAAAAGAATAAACAACACTAACATTAATCATAAGTGAGTTGAGAAAATAGACTAATGATTATACTTTCAAATTTAGTCTAATTCAGATACAATCAATAAAAGACTCATGCAATTTTATCCAACTATTCTTTAACGGATAGATCAAGTTATTTTAATAGTGATGCTAGTCAAATAAGCGACATAAAATCTATTCGAAAGGATTTGTTTGAATGAAATTAACCATTTTAGCAACGAGCGATATACATGGTTATGTCAGACCGTGTAATTTTAGTTCAAAAAAAGAAGACAAGCCCTTCGGTGCGCTTAAAGTAGCAGCTGTTTTGAAAAAAGAAAAACAACGAGCAAGGGGCCCTGTATTGACCGTTGAAAACGGTGATTTTATTCAAGGTTCGCCTTTGAGTTACTATATTGCAAAGCATCGCGGAGCAATGAAACCGGATGATTTATCTAATGTGTTAAATAGGATGGCTTATGATGTAGGGATTATTGGCAATCACGAATTTAATTATGGACAAAATTATCTGCGTCAAGCTATTTCAGCGGCTCATTATCCTGTTCTTTCGGCTAATATCTTGAATGAAGCGAGTCAACCAGCATTTGGTAAAGCCTATGAAATTATTGAAAAAGACGGTCTCAAAATAGCCGTATTAGGTCTAACAACGGTCTATATTCCGAATTGGGAACACCCTGATTATATCAAAGGATTGACGTTTAAAAGTGCTGTCGAAACAGCTAAAGAATGGGTCCCACAATTGAGAGAACTAGCTGATGTAGTGGTTGTTAGTTACCATGGTGGTTTTGAAAAAGATATTAGTACAGGTGAAGTAACTGAGCCGTTAACAGGTGAAAATGAAGGGTATCAATTAGCGACCGAAGTTCCTGGTATCGATGTGTTAATCACCGGACACCAGCACCGCCTAATTGCGACTAAAATAAATGGGATTCCGGTTATTCAACCAGGCTATCGAGGGGAAGCTATTGGGAAAATTGTTTTGACGATTGAAAAAAACGCTGATAATGTGTATGCGGTTACACAAAGTGAAGTCAGTTTAGTCACTACAGCGACAGCGATTCCTGATGCAGGCCTATCAAAAGAACTGGTTCATCTATTTAGAGAGGTTGATGAGTGGCTAGACCAACCACTTGGAAAAGTCGAAGGCGATATGCGGATTCGTGATTCGCATGGCGTTCGAGCTGTGGAGCACCCTTATATCGAGTTTATCCAAAAGGTTCAAATGGATGCTACGGGTACAGATATTTCTGGCACAGCGCTATTTGTAAATGAAGGCAAAGGATTCAATGAAACCATCACAATGCGAAATGTTGTAACCAATTATGTCTACCCCAATACACTAGCGGTTTTGCGTGTGACCGGAGCGGACTTAAGGGCAGCGTTAGAACAATCAGCTGCTTATTTCAAAGCAGAAAAAGACGGTTCAGTGGGCATTAATCCAAATTTTATTCATCCTAAACCGCAATACTACAATTACGATATGTATGAAGGCATAGACTATGTAATCAATGCGAAACGGCCGATTGGCGAACGAGTGGTAGAATTCAAGTACCATGGAAAAGAGATACAATCAGCAGATCAACTCGATATTACGTTGAACCAATACCGCGCTGTTGGCGGAGGGGATTACGCAATGTATTCAGCGGATAAAATTATTCGTGAAAATCAAACCGATATGAGTGAGTTGATTGCCGATTACTTGGTTAAGCATCCTGTTATTAAAGCAGAAACCAACCAGAATTTTAAAGTGATCGTGGAATAAGGAACGAAAATATGGTGCAGATAGTTAAGAGCTTCACTCCAAGTGAAGATTAAAGAAATTTCAAGTAAATTGACCAGGGTCATAAGATAGTCGTTATAAAAAGAGAAACCGGATAAATGACAAGTCCTTCTTATAGTAAAAACGTAAATTTTTTAAAATAAGTTGGAATAACGGATACTAGTCACGCCTATTTCTTTTTGACGTTCTTTTGAAACAAAGGCCGCATCCATTTCTTTGAGACTTTCTTTTTCGTCATTGATTCCATGAAGAAAAAGTTAAAGAGCTTGAAAGAGACTAAGTTTCTTATGGTATTTATCAAAGTCAACACTCTTTTTTTGAATAGGGATTGGTAAATAATCTAACTTGATTGAAGAAAACCATTCATTGAAAGCAGAATTTGTTTTATAGTTATCTATGAGTTTGGTCCTTTTTATTGGTCTTGGATGAGTCATCTGAGTTCAGTATAAAGGGCTTTTTTGTCTATTGAAATAATATAAATAAATTTATACACTATATAAAGTTTCATACAGCACTAATTAGTTTAGACATAGATGAAAAGAAAATAACTCTATTTGATTTTTATTGTCAATTATAATCAAATAGAATCAGATAATGATTTTATTAGTCTAAATAATACTGGAGGTAAAAAAATGAGTGGAATTAAAGGAATAGGACTATTACCGCTAATTGTAACGACTTCCCAAGCTCTACAATTATATAAGAAGGTAGCAAAAATTAAGTCATCGATAGGCAAACTGAATTCGGAATTAGAACATTCTATGGTTAACTCCCAATTAATACAGATGCTTACTTTAAAAGAGTCTGTACAATCAACGCGTATCGAAGGAACGCAGGTAACGTTTGCAGATATGATTGAAGAAACGACAAAGAAAAATAAAAGTAATGATGTAGTAGAAGTTGAGAATTATATGGAGGCATTGTCAGAGGGGATTGAATTGATTAAAAATGGCATGCCCATTTCTTCTAGATTAATTAAGCAACTTCATAAAGTTCTTATGGGTAAAGACATTCGTGGAACAACATCTTCGGCAGGCGATTATCGAGGTATTCAAAATTTTATAGGACCAACTAAGAGAATGAAAGATGCAGTATATATTCCAATTGGTGCTAATGAAATCGGTGATTATATGACTAATCTTGAATACTATATAAATTCTGAGAAACATAGATCGTTTGAAAAAGAATTCAATCAGGACTCAGAAGTTTTACTTGATGAAACTTCCGACTCTTTGATTAAAACTGCCATCATGCATGCTCAATTCGAATCAATCCATCCTTTTTTAGACGGTAATGGACGAATGGGCAGAATTCTTATTGTATTGAATACTATGCAAGATAAACTAATTGATAAGCCGGTTTTTTTTGTAAGCGAAGAATTAGAAAAAGAAAGGATTAGGTATTACAATCTTTTGAATGGCGTGAGGGGTAAAGATCCTGACTGGTTCTCTTGGATTGATTTTTTCTTAGATGCTTGTCAACGTATGTCTGAATCTATGCTTAAAAAATTGGAAAGTATTACTGCTCTTGCTTCAAAGGGATTAGATAAAATCAATAAAGATGCTAGCATTGTAAACCACATTTGGTTTACAACATTCGTAAAACCATACGTAACGGTTAGCCAAGTTGCAGAAAGATTAGGCATTGCCGTTACAACAGCAAGAAAGGGATTAAACGTATTAGTTGAATTAAAGCTATTAGATGTAGATCATAGTAAGAAAAAAAATAAAGTTTATGTAAATTATGATTTAATTAGACTTTTACAAAGACAAGAAATGTAATACCTTTTCTAAAAGACTTGAGAAATAATTCTCGCTGCTTTGTTTTTTCTTTCATAGGATACCCTATTAGTGGAAAATGACTCATTATATCTAGTTGTTAAAGATTATCCATAAAGTTCGAAAATGAATTGTAAACTATTGAGATAAACCCCGGTCAGTAAAATAGGTGCCAATGATAAATTTATAGTAAAAATGGAATGATAATATTCAACTTATGCAGTTATTAGAAATAGAAACGAGTAAAAAACGATTAAGAAACAAGATTTACTCTTGATTCTTAATCGTTTTTTTACATCTAGCTTAATTAAATTGATAAAGTCTTAGTCAATCTTATAAAATTATCTGGCTAATAAAGTCGGAGGTGTTATTTAAAAAAGATATATAGAAGAAATAAGTTAATTTGAATGTAGAGTTATTTTATTTAATGAGAGTCAAATAAGTTTTTTTGAACAACCTATGTAAAACGCTTGCATTTACTTTAAATAAAGGTTATATTTTCTATAGAAACGTTTCACCAAAAATATAAAGGAGGCAACACAAATGAAAAATTGGCATAAAAAATCTTTATTAGGAGCAGTCGCTCTACTATCAGTAGGTATCCTATCAGCTTGTTCAGGTAGCAACTCAGGAAGTGAAGGAAATTCTTCTTCAGATGAGACAGTATCTTTTTGGTTCATGGGAGACGGAGACGAACAAATTAAACCGTTGCTAGATGAGTTTACTAAACAATCTGGCATCGAAGTCGAAGTCCAAAGTATTCCTTGGTCTTCCGCTCACGATAAGTTATTGACTGCTGTTGCATCTGGTAAAGGTCCTGATGTGGTTCAAATGGGAACCACTTGGATGCCAGAATTTGTGGACGCTGGCGCGTTAAGAGATATTTCTGATGAAGTCGCTTCAAATGACACCTTAAAACCTGAAAACTTTTTTGATGGAGCCGTTGCGACGACTGAATTTGATGAAGCAACATATGCTGTTCCTTGGTACACAGAAACAAGGGCCTTGTATTACCGCACAGATTTATTAAAAGAAGTCGGTTATGACCAAGCACCAAAAACATGGGAAGAATTAGAAGATGCAGCGATGAAATTAGCTAAACGTGGCGACGACATGTACGGTTTTACAGTTGATGTCGCCGATCAATCTTTTGCTTTTACATTTGCTAGACAAAATGGATCAGAACTTTTTGATAAAAATGGAAGTCCGGTCTTTGATGAGAAGCCTTTCGTTGAAAGTGTTGACTACCTAAATAATTTAATCCAAAAGGGCGCAAGCCCTGCACAAGATTTAGGCTTAGACATTTCTCAATCATTTGGTGGCACAGGAATCGTTCCAATGTTCATTAGTGGACCTTGGATGATTAATGCGATTACTGAAAACGCTCCTGATATTGAAGGAGAATGGGCAACAGCAGTATTACCTGCTGGTAAAGAAAATAACTTATCGAACACCGGTGGTGCTAACTTAGCTGTTTTTGATGGGACTGAAAATGACGAAAATGCTTTAGCATTGATTGAGTTTTTATCTACTCCTGAAAATCAATTAGCTTTCTTTGAAGCCTCTAACTCATTACCTGCTGCTACAAAAGCTTGGGAAAATGAAGCTTTATCAACAGAAGAAATTGCAACGTTTGGTGAACAATTAGAAAGCTCAGAACACATGCCTTTAATTTTAGAATGGGAAAGAATTGCGGCAGAATTTAAACAAGCATTTGAAGAAATCAGTATTGGAGACGCAGATATTCAAGAAAAAATGGATCAGTTCAATGAAAAGGCTAAAAGTATCTTAAAATAATGAATAAAGATTGAGTTGTTAAAATGAGGATCAGAGAAGCCAGTTTCAAAGCTCTGATCCTGTTTTTATTAAATTTAGTTTCATTTCTTCTTTGATTGTATAGAAAGGATGTCAAAAAATGAATAAAAAAGCACCGTATTTATTTATCTCACCTGCCATTATCCTGCTCTTACTATTTTCCATACTACCCATTCTGATTGCTCTTTTTATTAGTTTTACGGATTTAAGTTTAGCTGGTCTAGCAGATTGGTCTCGGATTGAATTTATTGGAATAGATAACTATAAAAATATCTTATCTGATCCGATTTTTCGTAAAGCTGCAGGAAACACGCTCTATTATGTAATCATTGGGGTTCCGTTAGTAGTAATCTTGTCACTAGGGTTAGCCATTATGATCAATGTTGGCGAAGGAAAATTCTTTTCTCTTATGAGACTCGTTTTTTACTCTCCATCGATTACAAATATTGTCGCCGTTTCAGTTGTTTGGACCTTTTTATATAACCCCAATTTAACTGTCGGATTGTTTAATCAACTGTTGCATTTGGTTGGATTAGGACCGGTTGCTTGGTTACAAACCGTGGCCACCGCAAAGCTTTCTTTAATCGTCTTAGCCTTATGGCGTGGATTAGGAATAAATATGTTAATTTTCTTAGCAGCCCTTCAAGGCATACCAGAAGCCTATTACGAAGCTGCTAGACTAGATGGCGCTTCAAAAAGACAACAATTGCAATTTATTACGATTCCGATGCTTAAATTCTCAATCTTTTTTGTCAGTGTCACCACGATTATTGGTTGGCTACAATTCTTTGAAGAACCGTTAGTGATGACGCAAGGTGGACCTTTAAACAGTACAACGAGTATTTCTTTATTCCTTTACCGCAATGGCTTCCAGTTGAATCAGTTCGGATATGCCGCTGCCGGTTCGTTGATTTTATTTGTAGTTATCATTATTGTGACCTTGATTCAATTTAGGGGACAAAATAAACAAGGAAATACAGGAATGTAACTCAAGAAAGGAGCAAAAAAAATGAAATCCAATAAAGCAGCAACTAGATGGACAAAAATCATCGTGGGTACAGTGCTTCTTATCGGAGGATTGATAACCATTTTGCCATTTATTTGGATGATTCTTTCTTCATTCAAAACAAACGCAGAAATCGTTTCATTAAATCCAAAATTATTGCCAGCAGAATGGTCTTTTCAAAATTTTACTGACTTGTTTGTAAAAATGAACTTTGGTGTTTATTTAAAAAACACTTTAATTATTACGGCTTTTTCATTCTTAGGTTTATTCTTTAATGCGATGGCCGGCTATGGTTTCGCTAAGTATAAATTCAAAGGAAAAAATAATTTGTTTATTATGGTCTTAGCCACTATGATGATTCCCGGTCAAGTGACAATGATCCCTGTTTATTTGATTTTAAATTCAGTTGGTTTAACCAATACGCTAGCCGGTATTGTTTTACCTGGTTTAGCTGGCGCTTTTGGGATCTTTTTATTCCGTCAGTTCATGTCGACTATTTCGGACGAATTGTTAGAAGCGGCTCGTTTAGATGGGGCTAGTGAATTTTATATTTTCACCCGCATTATTTTGCCACTTTCTCGTCCCATTTTAGCCGTACAAGGGATTTTAACCTTTATCGCAGGCTGGAACTCATTTATTTGGCCTTTAATTATTGCCAGTGATGAAAAATATTATACATTATCTGTTGGGCTACAATTATTGCAAGGGCAACACGCGACCAATTACGCTTTACAGATGGCTGGTGCAACCTTTATGGTTGTCCCAATTATTCTGATCTTTATGATTTTTCAAAAATACATTTTACAAGGCTTTAATGTTTCCGGCTTAAAATAAAAATTAAATAGTGTTTAGTCAACGAATGTAAAAGAGGAGTTGGAAAAACAACAATGGAGGAAATGCAATTAAAACAATTATTAAAAAAAATGACGTTAGAAGAAAAAATTGGCCAAACGATTCAACTATCAGGAGAATTTTTCATAAGTGAGGCTAGTGAGATTACGGGACCAATGACGGAGATGCACATCGATGCTGAAAGATTAAAAGGTGTTGGCTCGGTTCTAGGAGTTTCAGGAGCAACAGCAGTGATTGACATCCAAACACGACACTTAAAGAATAACCGTTTGGGGATTCCGTTATTGTTCATGGCTGATGTCATTCATGGCTACCAGACAATTTTTCCGATTCCTTTAGGTTTAGCTAGTTCGTGGAATTTAGTATTAGCGGAACAAACTGCAGAAATTGCAGCTAGAGAAGCAGCCGTTGCAGGTTTACATGTGACGTTTTCACCGATGGCTGATCTAGTGCGCGATGCCCGGTGGGGCAGAGTGATGGAAGCCACCGGTGAAGATGCTTATTTAAATGCTTTATACGCACGGGCTTTTGTCCGAGGCTATCAAGGCCAAGATTTGTTAAACGATACGACAAAAGTTGCGGCTTGTGTCAAACATTTTGCAGCTTATGGTGCGCCCATTGCTGGTCGTGAATATAACACTGTTAATATGTCAGAACGCCAATTGCGTGAACTATATTTATCTGCCTATCAAGCAGCGATTGATGAGGGCAGTAAATTAGTCATGACCGCTTTTAATACTGTGGATGGCGTGCCAGCAACCGGTAATAAATGGTTGATGAATCAGGTATTACGTGAAGAAATGAAGTTTAATGGCGTACTGATTTCAGATTGGGGCGCAATTGGCGAACTTGTTCCGCATGGTGTGGCCGCAGATTTAAAAGAAGCGGGGGACCTAGCGATGAATGCGGGCGTTGATATCGAAATGATGTCAGCCGCTTATTCGGGTCACCTAGCCGAATTGATAACAGAAGAAACGCTAGATCTTGATTTATTAGATGAAGCTGTTTTGCGGATTTTAATGCTAAAAAATGACTTAGGTTTATTTGAACAGCCGTTACGCGGAGCAGATATTCAAAAAGAAAAAGCCATGATTGGTAGCCAAGAGCACCGTCTAGCTGCTCAACAAGCCGCCGAACAATCGATAGTCTTATTAAAAAATGAGGGTGTTCTACCGCTTAAAGTCACACAAAAAATTGCCTTACTCGGGCCAGGAGCGACGTCAAAAGATATCTTAGGCAATTGGTCTTGGAAAGGTAAAACAGAAGAAAGTGTTTCGCTAGCTGAAGGACTTGCACGCTGTCTTCCAAGAGAAAATTTATTGATTGACACCTCAACCGACTACTTTGAATTAAGTGAGACGCAATTAAAAACAGCGTTTAAATTAGCAGAACAAGCCGATGTGCTTGTTCTAGCCTTAGGCGAAACAGCCGATATGAGTGGCGAAGCAGCTAGTCGAACCAACATCCAACTTCCTGCTAGTCAACTGCACTTATTAACAGAATTAAAAAAATTAAACAAACCACTAGTTGTAACGTTATACAATGGCCGACCATTAGATCTAACCGCTGTAACCGCAAAAGCCGATGCCTTAGTGGAAGCTTGGTTCCCAGGATCACAAGGTGGCGACGCTTTAGCCAATATATTAATGGGCCAAGTGAATCCCTCAGGCAAATTAACGATGTCTTTTCCAAGAACCTTAGGCCAAGTGCCAATCTATTACAATGCCGATAATACCGGCCGACCATTAACAGAAGCCAATAAAGATCAACGTTATGTTTCAAAATATTATGATAGCGAGAACAGTCCACTATTTCCATTCGGTTTTGGACTAAGTTACAGCCGTTTCTCCTATAAAACGATGCAATTATCTACAACTGAGCTGTCTGAAACCGAAGAATTGACCGTTCGTGTCCATGTGAAGAATGACAGTTCCATCGAAGGTACCGAAATCGTGCAACTTTATTTGCGCGATAAAGTCGGCGAAGTTGTTCGACCAGTGAAAGAATTGAAACGGTTTGAACGAGTGACCTTATCAGCTGGAGAAGAACAAGAAGTCTGCTTTACATTACAAGAAAAAGATTTGCGTTACGTTCATTCTGACTTAACGAAACGAAGCGACAAAGGAATGTTTGATATAATGGTCGGCACTAGTAGTGATACGACCCAATTGCAAACGATAACGTTACTATAATAGTTGAAGTGAGGGGAAATCATGCAGTCGAATCAAAATGAAAGGCAACTTATCTCAGGCAAAACAACCGCAACTTTTTCCGCACAAGGAGACTTGTTGACACTGCTCTATGATGGTGTGATGGTGAATCAGTTAATACCTGGTCCACTAGATGCGTCCATTATGAATATTTATCTTAGAAAAACAATCAACAATCAGATTATGGTCCAGCCTTTAATTGGGAGAGATTCAACCAGTACTTTTTCAGTTGCGGATAAAACCGTACGATGGACAGGTAAGTGGAAAGAAATTGATTATCAAGTGACCTTTTATTTAGCCAATGAAACCGATTGGTTTTGGAAAGTAGCCTTAGAAGGCTCAGAAAAAGCTGAAGTTGATGTGATTTATGCGCAAGATATTGGTTTAGCTGATAAAGCTACTCTACAAAACAATGAAGCTTATGTTTCACAATACATTGATCACCGTATTTTCGAAAGATCGCAGACGGGCTTTACGTTATGTAGCAGACAAAATCAAATCCAATCAAAAAATCGATTTCCTTTCTTACAACAAGGTAGCTTTAATAAAATAACTGGCTACACGACTGATGCTACTCAATTTTATGGGCTAGCGTATAAAGAAACCAGTCAGCCCATCGCGCTTTCACAGCCCGTTTTAGTTAGTGAACTCTACCAATACGAGATGGCATTTTGCGCATTACAAACAGAAAAGATCGATTTAACCGTTAAAGATGAGGTGGTATTCTATAATCATCTAGTTGAAAATCACCCATTGGCAATAACGGAACCAATCCCAGTAGAAACAATTAAAGAAATTTGGGAAAAAAGCGCAGCTGAATCAGTTAACTATGAGGAGGTTAATCAAGAAACGACGGCTTCTTTGATTGACGAACCCTTACAGGTAGACACTCTTACAAAAGCTGAGATTAGTAACTTATTTCCCAAACGACTTGAAGAGGAAAAAATCGCAAATAACCTGGTCTCCTTCTTTACGGATCGGTATGCTCATGTCGTCTTAAAAGAAAAAGAACTTAATATGGAACGGGCAACGGGTCATATTTTATTAAGTGGCAACCAGTTATCTACTGAAGAGCCGGTTCTCACCACGACGGCTTATATGTATGGAGTCTTTAATTCACAAGTTGTGTTAGGCAATACTTCCATGAATAAACTGATGAGTAACACCCGCAATGCACTTAATTTAGTCAAATCATCTGGCCAGCGAATCTATATCGAAAAAAATGGTAAGTATCAGTTATTAGCGCTGCCTAGTGCTTTTGAAATGGGCTTTAATTATGCTAAATGGTATTATAAACTAGCGGATGATCTAATTACCGTTAGAACCGTTACCGCTCCTGACAGCTCAACGATTCGCTTAGAGCTAACGAGTGAAAATAACGAGTATCGCTTTATTATTAGTACCCAAATCACGATGAATGAGAACGAATACCAGGTTCCTTACGACATGCAACAAACGGGTAAGTTGTTGACCTTTACGCCTACTAAACAAGCATCAATGGCCAAGAAATACCCAGCTATTCAGTACTATCTGACTATTGATAAAACGGAGTTTACGGTTCACGATGAGCGTTTATTAACCGGCAGTCTGACAGAAACTGACTACCCGCTAGTCTTGTTGCAAACAGATAAAACAAAAATAATTGAGTTAACTATCCAAGCAAGTTTGACAGAAGCCAGTTACCAAAAACCGTCAAAAGACTTGCAAGAAGAGATTGATCAATTTGAAGAGTTTATCAAACAAACTAAGCATGGCTTTGATTTAGCTCATCCAGACCCAGCGATTGACATTGAGCGGGTGAACATTTTGTCTTATTGGTATACGCACAATATGTTGGTTCATTATTTAGTGCCGCATGGATTGGAACAATTTGCAGGCGCAGCTTGGGGCACACGTGATGTCTTGCAAGGACCGACTGAATATTTTTTAGCAACCGAAAATTATGGTGGAGTAAAAGATATTTTACGCACGGTTTTCGCTAATCAATTTCAAGATGATGGCAATTGGCCACAATGGTTTATGTTTGACTCTTATGAAGAGTTAAAAGCTGAAGAAAGTCATGGAGATATCATAGTTTGGCCGCTTAAAGTAATGGGTGATTATTTACTAGCCACAAAAGATACTCAGTTCTTAGCAGAAGAAATACCATATACCGATCGTGAAACGTTTGGAAAAACAGCCGTAACGCTTCCAGTATTGGAACACCTAAAAAAAGCCATCACTTATGTGCAAAATCATCTATTGGAAGGGACCCAATTACCCGGTTATGGTGACGGCGATTGGGATGACACGTTGCAGCCTTTTGATAGTCGATTGAAGAGTCATATGGCTAGCAGTTGGACCGTGGCTTTATTGTATCAAGCTTTAACGCAATTGGCAGAACAATTAAGTGAGTACGATCACGCATTTTCTGAAGAATTGACTGTGATGGCTAGTGGGTTGGAAAAAGATTACCAAACGTATATGCTTGCAACGGATGTGATTCCAGGCTTTGTCTTTATGGAAGAACCAGGGCAAGTTGACTTGATGATTCACCCATCCGATAAACGGACCAATATTGATTATCGGTTATTGCCAATGCAACAATCGATGATTGCTGAGTTATTTACACCTGAAGAATCAGAACACCATTATCAGATTATCAAAGATAAATTGAGTTTCCCAGATGGGGTACGTTTGATGAGCCAACCAGCCAATTATCAAGGTGGCGTAAGCCAATACTTCAAACGTGCGGAACAAGCAGCCAATTTTGGTCGAGAAGTCGGCTTACACTACATTCATGCCCACATCCGCTTTGCTGAAGCGATGGCTAAAATCGGTAAAAAAGAAGAAGCTTGGCAAGCGTTATCGATTATTAATCCTGTCAATCTGAAGTCTGTAGTTCCGAATGCAGAGTTACGCCAAAGCAATGCTTACTTTAGTAGTTCTGATGGCGACTTTAAGTCTCGTTATGATGCAGCAAATGAATTTGAAAAATTACGTACCGGTGAAGTAGGCGTTAAAGGCGGTTGGCGAATTTATTCAAGTGGTCCTGGAATTTATATGAATCAATTGATTACGAATGTTTTAGGTATTCGTATGACGGCGGATAAATTAACGGTGGATCCCATCTTACCAAATGAATTGGATGGATTAACCTTTACGTATCGTATTTTTGATCAGCCCGTAACGATTCACTACCATTTGAATGTAGCTAAAGCAAACATCCAAATTAATGGACAAACGCCAGCATGGCAAGAAAATAAAAATCGTTATCGTACAAGTGGATTTGTATTAGCTAAAGCAGAAGTGATACAATTGCTTAAAGCAAGCGATAACACAATCGATATATACATGAAAGACTAAAAAATTCAGTGTTTTACTGACAGAAAGACTGGATGTTTTTACATTCGGTCTTTTTGTTGTTTAAAAGAATGAATCAAGGCTTAATGTATTAACATGTGAAAGCGAACGGATCAGAAAGGAGCAATCAAATGGCAGGTATTAAAGATATTGCAAAAAAAGCAGGAGTCTCAATCTCGACTGTTTCTTATGCGTTGAACAATAGTCCTAAAGTCACTGAGCAGACTAGGGCACGGATTGTAGCGATTGCGAATGAACTTAATTATATTCCTAATATGGCTGGCCGAAATCTTAGAGGACAAAAGACAAACGTTATTGGCGTTTATGTCGCGACCTACGGTGGAACTTTTTACGGCGATTTATTAGAAGGAATCATGAGTACTTTAAAAGAAAATAAATACGAAATGATTGTGTGTTCCGGAGAGCGCTCGCGCTTATTTTTACCAGAACGAATGATTGATGGAGCAATTATTTTAGATACGTCTTATCCCGATGAAGAAATTTTAAAATATGCTGAACGGGGTCATAAGATTGTAGTGATGGATCGAGAAATGGAACATAAGAATATTCGGAAAGTCATGCTTGATAATCGAGGTGGCGCTAAAATAGCGATTCAAAAACTGTTAGAAGAAGAGAAAAGGTTGGTTTATTTAATTGAGGGTCCGGCAGATTCTTATGATAGCCGAGAACGTTTAGCAGCAGCCATTGAGGAACTAGACAAACAACATGCCTCTTATCGTATTATTAAAGGTGATTTTTCAGAACGGTCAGGAAGACTAGTCGCTAAACAAATTCATCAAGAATGGCAAGAGTCCGTTGCTATCTTTTCTTTAAATGATGATATGGCAATTGGAATTTATAATTATTTCAAGGAAACGGCTCTTAGAATAAACCAAGAAATCAAGATTATTGGCTTTGATAACCATTTAATCAGTCCCTATCTGGTACCCGGACTAACGACCATTGCTTATTCTAAACACAAATGGGGCTCTTTAGGAGCTCAAACCTTACTCAACTTACTAGAAGAAAATAAAACGTCTGATGTAATATTGAAAACAAGGCTCATGAATAGAGAATCGTGTTAAAAGAATATTTGATTGACTAACTAGTGAAACGCAGTCGTCTTGTACTGAAACGTATTCCACGCAGCTCGTTTAGCGATTCATCATAGAGTAGTAGAGCCCACTTTTATGGTAAAGAAGTAATTTTTCGGGAAATTAATTAAATAAAGCGAAATAAAGTCGTTTCAATTAAAATAATAATAGGTTATATTTATTTCAGTTATCTGATAGACCAGTTACGTTAATTAGTTTAAAGGATCAAAGTAAAATGTGAGATACTAAAAACGACCAGAATCTAAGATTATTCTTAGACTTCATGGTCGTTTTTTAGGTTGTAGTTGATTAGATCTAATCTTGAGTAAAATGAAAAAGGTTGTGCTTACCAAATAAATAATGAAACATACTGATTAGTAACAAGAAGGTCATTATCCAACTACCGAAAGGAAGAAAACGATCGAATAAGAAGTTGGTTAATCCAACTAATCCTGTAATGAAAAAAAGAACGAGGATAGGCATGAAGCCTTTGTTAGCATCTGCTGCAGTAAATTTCTTTGAAAAAGGATAAGACTTCATTGATCGTTTTAAGTAACCAAAGAAAACAACGGTTGTGGCTAAAAAGCCATTAAGGACAATAGCTAGATCATCCCAGCCGTATAAAAAAACCAGAAAGACACTTAACGTTAGGTAAAAGGGTACGATTAATCTCATCCAAACAGCTTTTCCAGCACCTCTAACAAATAAACCATTGGTGTTAACAGGGCTCATCTGGAAAATCCAAGCTCCTTTATAAGAAGAAGAATAGCTTAGAGAAGCTACTAATTGTGGAACCATAAATAACGTAATGTAAACGGCATAAGGAAATCCTTGATTTCTTATATCCGTGAGGTTCATTCCACTAGATAGGCTGTTGAAGCTAAAGAACAGGGGTAAGATAAAAGAAACAGCTAAGGGTGGATAGACTCTTGTTTTAAATTCTCGCTCATTTTGGATAATCTTCCATGTAAATTGATAATAAGCTTTTTCAGTTGGTGTTGAGCAAAGAATCGTTTTAGTTTGATTCATCCAATAAGTGTGTTCTTTGAGATTCTCATTTTGATTGGTTAACTTTTGAATGTTTTGCTCTAATTGGACGCTACTTTTCTTATAGTAAAAGAAGAATAGTGTAGTAGCTGTTATGAATAGCACCGTATAAAATAAGTAGTAGCCATTCCATCCTTCTTGTACCAGACCTAAAGGAGCAGCAAACCATAATGGAAAGAGTGGTAAGTGCCAAATTTTTGGTTGATAAACAATAGAAAAATCAATGAGATTGAACAGTTGGCCGACCAACTGATAGCCTAAAATAGTGAAAATAGATAAACCAATTTGACTGTAGGAAATAATATTCTTTAATTTTTCACCATCAAATTTTTTCAGAATCGTAGCATAGATGACCAATGTGAACAATAACGTCCAGAAACTAAAAACAATGGTTAATAAAGTAACCAATAAGCCCACAATAAAACCATTTATAAAATAAGAGGCAACCATTACTGGACCACCTAAAGCTAAGGTCAAAGAAAATAAATAAACAAAAACATGAGTGGCTTTAGCTGCGCTGAGAGTTTGGCCACTAACAGGCTTGGTTCCAATTAACACTTGATCTTTCGTGTCCAGTAAGATTGAAGAAAAACTAGCAATAGTTGTTGAAAGAAGCATCACAAATAAATAACCAAAATAAATGGTGTATTGCACAATCAAGCTATCGCTGACAAATAAAGCCCCAATGACAAAGCTACTAATAATAACATACCAAATCAAAGAAGAAAAAAAGGCGTTCTTTTCTTCTTTGTCTTTGCCATTTTGCATGATCAGATTAGGTTCACGACCATCCATTAGAATTTTTGTCTCGACAATTAATCTTAAATGGTTGTAATCGACACCATTTTTTTCATAAAGTGCAGAAAATGTATCCAACAATTTTAAATAGACAGGATCTTTTGCATTCAAGGAGTTAGCCATCGTACTCTTCTCCTTTCATCGCTTCTAAAAAATCTTCTGCTAGTTGGTAGTGTTCATCAAAGCCTGTTAACTCATTAAAGAGTTCTTCTAACGTTCCATCTGCTTCATGACGGATTTCGTTAAAAGGTCCGTCTGCAACAATCTGACCTTGATTAAGAATTAAAATTCGATCACTTAACTTTTCAACAGTATCCATAATATGTGAAGAGTAGAAAATCGTTTTTCCATCCGCTTTTAATTGTGCTAAAATTTCTTTGATGATAAGAACACTATTGGCATCTAAGCCATTCAAAGGCTCATCCCAAAAAAGAATAGTAGGATTATGTAATAAACTAGAAATGATTAAGACTTTTTGCCGCATTCCTTTAGAAAAAGTTGAGAGTCGATTTTGAAAAGCCTGTTCGATTTTTAAAGCCGTCATCATAGCCAAGCTTCTTTTTTTTATAAGAGATTCACTTAAGCCATAAAGTTGCCCAACAAATAGGAAGTATTCCTGAGCAGTTAGGGTTTCATATAAATCTGCATTTTCGGGTACATAACCAATCTGCGCTTTGTAATGGGTTTCGTTTTCTATTAGCGGTTTTCCAAAGATAGTAATTTCACCGGCATCGGGTTTCATTAACCCTAAAATTAATTTAACCGTCGTACTTTTTCCAGCACCATTTGTGCCAATATACCCAATGATTTCACCTGGATAAACAGCAAAGTTAACTCCTTTTAAAACGTCAGTTGAGCCAAATGATTTCGTAAGATTTTTAATTTCTAAAATAGGCAACATAGTAGACCTCCTTTATCATAACGTTAGTTTAACATAGAAAGAACCAGATAACCGCCATTAATTGTAAGGGAACTATTTTTATAAAAAACAGTTTGCTGATTGATTAAAGGGACCGGTTAAATTCCCTCATGAATAGAAATAGATTTCTTTTAAAACGTTTCTTATGACTTATTTATGGTAAAGTTAATGTAGAAAAAAACCAACTAAAGGATTGTGAAAATGAACTATGGCTACTATTATTTTTGATGTAGATGATACACTGTATGACCAACTTGTTCCGTTTAAAAAGGCTTTTCATCAGACCATTCGCGAAGTTTCAAAAGATAAGATACACACTCTTTATCGGCTGAATAGAGAAAAAAGTGATGCGTTATTTGAGAAAAGTGAATCAGGAGAATTGCCAAAAATAGAGATGCAAGTGATGCGCATTCAATACGCATGTGAGCAAAGTAAGATGGCGATTAGTCGAGAAGAAGCCTTAGCTTTTCAAAAAGCCTATGAAGTGGAACAACAAAAATTAGTATTGTATCCAGAAATAGAAGAGTTATTAACTCGCTTAACTAAAAATAATCATCAAGTAGCGCTATTGACAAATGGTGCAGCAGCTCATCAACAAAAGAAAATTGATCAGCTTGGTTTAGCAAAATGGATTGCTCAAGACCATATGTTTATTTCTGGTCAATTAGGAAAAATGAAACCGGATATCGCGGCCTTTGAAATGGTAGAGTCGGCTTTAACACTAGCAGATGAAAAACCTATTTATATTGGCGATTCTTTTCATAATGATATAGTCGGTGGTAAAAAAGCGGGATGGACGGTTATTTGGTTGAACACACGAAAAAATAAACCAACAAATGAGTCTATTGAGCCCGATAAAATAATTGAGCATCCGAGTGAATTGTTATTTTTATTTGGAGAACAAGGGTATTTTAAAAAATAAGTAATTAGAAAAGTCATGCTAGTAAAGTATTTTCTAGCATGACTTTTTTTGTATACTAGTCTAAATTAAAGTCAGTTTATTCCTATAAAGATAGGTTAGAAAGATAAAAAGTAAGGAAGGTTTTTCAAGCTAGTTTAAAATTAATTTTTTTATTATTATTCAGTTGAAGTTTGGGTCTTTCTACTGTAAAGTGTCTTTTGAGAGTAAAACGCTATTTTTTTGTTTTCATAGCTGAATAAATCAAATTTAAAGTGAAAAGGCTAGCACAATAAAGTAAGTTGGTAAAATGAAAATAAGAGAGTAAAGAGTTTTTTTGATAAAAACTCAGTTCAAAAGGAGAAGAAAGATGAATATATTTAAAAGTTCAAAATTATTATTTTGGACGTTATGGTCTCTAGCAGCAGCACTGACCGTATTTGTATCGACCAAAATCAGTTTTGTTTTTCAACCGTTATATGCGTTATTTTCAACCCTTTTTATCCCGGTTTTAATTGCGGGCTTTTTATTTTATCTAATGAACCCTCTTGTCAAGTTGATTGAGAAAAGCAAACTAAAAAGAAAGTATGCTGTTCTTATAGTCATGGTTTTTGCTATTGGGGGGACAATTTCTTTTGGAATAAAAGTGGTTCCATTATTATTGGAACAATTTAGTGAACTCATTGTTAATATTCCTACGATTATTGCTAATGTTGAGATTCAAGCAGAAGACCTTAAACGCATTCCAGGACTGGAAAGAATTGATTATGAAGAAGTCTTACTGCGTTTAAACCTTTCGTTAGACACTATTTCAAATACGGTTTTGTCTTCTATTACAACAAGCATCAGCTCAATCCTTTCGACGCTGACTGGATTAGCTGTTGTGTTAATTACGGTTCCCATTATTTTGTTTTATCTTTTTTACGATGGCAAAAAATTTGCGCCAGCTGTGGCTAGTTTATTTCCAACGAAGTATAAAAAGAATGCAATTGAATTGTTGAGCCAAATGAACGATGTTGTTTCTGGTTATATCAGCGGAAAAGGGCTAGCAAGTATCGTCGTTGGACTATTAGTCTATATTGGTATTCTCTTTATTGGCTTGCCGTACAGTTTATTGTTAGCCATTATCTGTGGAGCAACGAATATGATCCCTTATATCGGTCCATTTATTGGAGCAGCCCCAGCCTTTATTATTGGATTAACCATTTCGCCAGGTAAAGCTCTTTTAGTAGCTCTTCTAATTGTGATTATTCAACAAGTAGATGCGAATTTCTTAACCCCAAAATTTGTTGGGAAAAGTTTGGATATTCATCCTTTAACCATTATTGTTGTTTTGTTAGTGGCAGGTAAAATGGCTGGTATTGTCGGTATTATTTTTGGCGTACCTGGTTTTGCGGTGGTTAAAACGATTATCATTTACGTCAAAAAAATAATTATAGAAGAAAATAAAAAGGGTAAACCTATTTAAGGTTTGCCTTTTTTTTTGCTCTTTATTCACTGTTGTTCAAGGAATACCTTTTTCAGTTGGTTTTGGCTTATTAGGTTTAGTTGGACCCATCCATGCGATTAAATTTATGGAAGGCAGCGCCATTGCAAACTTTGGAGTAGCTGTGTTAGTATTCTTTGTAATCCCATTTGTTAGTGCATTCCTTGTAGACTTTATTTTATGTAAAGTATTGAGAGTGTACGATAAGGAGATTTTCAAATTCTTTACAGCAGAATAAAAATAGTTGATGAAATAAATCAAGATGGAGGAAGAGTAAATGAACTTAATTATGTTTGGTACGCGTGAAGATGAAAGAGACGCAGCAAGGGTATGGAGTGAAAAAATAGGTGTAGACGTTGAGACTGTAACAGAAATCTTGACTATGGACACTCTTGATAAAGTAAAAGGCAAAGACGGTATTTTAATCCAACAAACAGGTAAATTAGACGAGAGAATATATCCAGCATTAGCAGAAATGGGTATCAAGCAATTGGCTACTCGTTCAGCTGGCTATGATATGTTTGATTTAACATTAGCGAAAGAAAATGGTTTAGCTATCACGAATGTGCCAGCTTACTCACCAAATGCCATTGCTGAATTTGCGGTAACAGCTTCATTAAATATGATTCGTCATATGGATTTAATTAAAAAGAATGTTGAAAATCATAACTTTAGTTGGAATAAAGCGATTCTTAGTCGAGAAGTACGCTCAATGAAAATTGGGATCGTTGGGACAGGCCGTATTGGTCGCATTACTGGTGAATTATTTGCTGGTTTTGGTGCAGAGATTCTAGGATTTGACTTGTATCCAAATGATGAAGCACGAAAATTCATGAGATACACGGATACACTTGAAGAATTGGTTAGAGAAGTTGACTTGATTTCTATTCATATGCCGGCGACAGATGACAATTTCCATTTATTTAACAAAGAATTATTTGCACAAATGAAAGAGGGTTCATTCTTAATCAATACAGCAAGAGGAAGCATCGTTAAAACCGATGACTTGCTTGAAGCGTTAGAAAGCAATAAATTAGCGGGTGCTGCTTTAGATACGTATGAAAAAGAACATTCCTTTGTGAATAAAGACTTAAAAGGTGCAGCAATTGACGACGAGGTCTTTAATGCCCTAATGGCTAGAGAAGATATTTTCTACACACCTCATATTGCCTTCTACACAGAGACAGCTGTTGAGAATTTAGTAGAAGGTTCGCTGGATGCTACCCGCGAGATTCTAACAACAGGTAAAAGTACGTTTGAAGTAAACTAATTAGTAGAACAGAGTACTAGAAAAAAGAAGCAAATTGCCCTAATTTGAAGGGATTATTGGCTTCTTTTTTTTGTCTGAAAAATTAGTCTGAATGCCATTAAATTAACAGTAGAAATAGCAACAAAAATAGGGTATGATGCTAGCAGAATAGCTTAAAAAAACAAATGCTTTTTTAGGCTAGTAGAGTAGTATAAAAAGTGAGAGGAGCGAGCAAGAACCGCGTACACATCATTAGACTTGTTAAAAACTGAACGAGTAACCAATAAGGGAGAATGAAGATGAAAAAGAAAATTGGCATCGCATTAGGAATAGTTGCAGTTATTATTATCGCAGTCTTTGTTTCACAAAAAGTGCTTTCCTCAAAAGAAGTTGTTGTAGAAGAGATAGAAGATCCTTACGGTATAGACTATTTTACTGTTCCAAGCATGGAACAAGTTTTTGTTAATGGAACAGTCAAACCGGAACAATCACAAGAGTTTCGTAAAGAAGAAGCCTATGGAGCAATGGGAGACTTGCAAGTAGCAAATGGTGAGACGGTAGAAAAAGGCCAATTATTCTATACCTATGAAAATACAGAAGTAGCGACACAACTAAGCGATACAACCAACCAAGTTGCTAGGATGGAAACCCAACGTTCGAATGCTAGTTATAAGAGAGATTTGGCGATTAAAAATTGGAATAAACTACCTGAAGAAGAACGAACTCAAACACTCGAAGAAATAAAAATGGACATGAGTACCGATGATTTAGATGCAGAGATAACAGAGATGTATAACAATATGGCTTCTCTAAAAGAACAACGCTACAAAGAGATTGTTGCTCCTTTTGCAGGAAAAGTATATATACCCGAAGTGAAGGATGCAGAATCTCCGATTTTAAAATTAATTTCAGATCAGTTTTATGTAGCCGGTACAGTTAATGAAAAAGATGTCGGCAAATTAGCTAGCGAGCAAACAGCTGATATTAAAGTCATTTCTAATGACTATGCTGTTACTGGTAAAGTGAGTTTTATTGATTTAAATCCAACAGAAGATGGGGCCCAAGAAGGCGACTACGGTCAAGCGTCAACGATGTCTAGTTATCCTGTTAAGCTTTCTTTAGATACATTAGAAGGCATCCGCAATGGTTACCATGTTCAAGCAGTTGTAAATATCGGAAAAGAACTCATTGCCATTCCGACGAAAGCAATTCATAAAGAAGATAAGGTCTCTTACGTTTTGGTAAATGATTTTGGGACCGTTGTGAGACGCATTATACAACTAGGTGAACAAGAAGGAGAAAATACCATTGTAACTAGCGGATTAGAAGCAGAAGACCAAATTATCCTGTCATCAAAAGTTCCTGTTGAAGAAGGTCAATTGCTTAATGAGGCGACTGATTTAGACGCAATAGATCCTATGACTATGGAAGAATAGGTGGGAGTCGCGATGGAAAAAACAGAAACAACTCAACCGCTGATTGAATTAATAAATGTAACAAAAACCTTCAAACGTGGCAAACAAGAAGTAACCATTTTAAAAGGATTAGACTTAAGCATTTACGAAGGTGAATTTATTATGATTATGGGTAAGTCTGGTAGTGGTAAGACAACACTGATGAATATTATTGGTTTCTTAGACCGCATTAGTTCGGGCATTTACCATTTTCGTGGCGAAGATGTTTCTTCTTTAAATGAAAATAAAAAATCAGATTACCGAAATGCTTTTTTTGGCTTTGTCTTTCAACAATTTTTCTTAATAGAAGCGCTAAATGTTCAACAGAATGTTGAATTGCCAATGGTCTATAAAGGCGTTCATCAAGCAAAAGAGAAAAAAGCAAAAGCGCAACACTTTCTAGATTTAGTCGGTATTGGCGAGAAAATGAAAGACAAAACAACAGAACTTTCTGGTGGACAGCAACAACGTGTAGCGATTGCACGCGCATTGGTTAATGATCCATTATTGATTATGGCAGATGAGCCAACTGGTGCACTTGATAGTGAAACAGGTAAAGTCATTATGGATACATTAAAACAGTTAAACGAAGAAGGAAAAACAATTGTGATGGTTACCCATGATAGCGACTTGACAGCCTATGCTTCACGCGTTATCTACATGAAGGACGGCTGTTTTGAAAAAGAGGTGACAAATGTATGATACGCAATATTTTAATGAGCACTTTCCTAAGTCTTAAAGCACATAAATTGCGAGTTTTCTTGACAATGTTAGGTATTATTATTGGGATTGCTTCTGTGGTTACAATTGCAGCTTTGGGAGAAGGAATTAGACAGCAAACGATTTCTCTAGCTGATTCAACAAATTCTAATGAAGTTAAGATTCAATACATCATGCCGATGTCTGAGGATCCAACGTATTATGAAGAATCAACCTTTGCTTTTTCAAGAGTGGATATGAAGCGAGTACAAAAGACAACAGGCGTAACGTCTATTTTACCTGACTACGGAGAAGGAATGGGAATGGGCAGTTCGGTTGAAATCATTAACGCGGACTTTAATTATTTTGGACAACAATCTTCTCTTCAATTAACGCCGTATAGTGAAGACCATACGATTTTATATGGTAGAAATCTAACTGCAGCAGATACTAATCAGGATGTCATTGTATTGTCCCATGACGTATTTGACTATGGAATTATGATTGATAATCCAGAAGACATGATTGGACAAGCTATTTCATTAAATGGTTACATGTATCAAGTAGTTGGAATCAAGACCCCTTATGATTATGAAAACACATCGTTAACGGGTGGCGGGGATGATTATTTGACCGCTTCCTCGTCAATAGTTCCGCGCTCTTCTTATAATGGGTTAACGAAATATAAACCGATTGTCGGATTAAAAATTAAATTTGATGAGAACACTGATCGTTCTGCTGCTACAGAAGGGATTATTCAAGAACTAAGTGAAACTTATCCTGATGAACAAGGAACCTTTGAAGAAGATCGTTCAAATGAAGAGATGCAACAAGAAATGGAAACGTATATGGCTGGAATCGTTAATTTCTTAATGGCGATAACTGCGATTTCACTTTTGGTAGGTGGGATTGGCGTGATGAACATTATGTACGTATCGGTTACCGAACGCAAACGTGAAATTGGGATTCGTCGTGCTATTGGAGCTAAACCTCGGACTATTTTATTCCAATTTATCCTGGAGGCAGCGTTTATTACTTTCATTGGTGGATTATTAGGCCTAGTTTCAGGATATGGTATTGCGGTATTAGCAGGTAGTTTTATGGACCTTAAACCGGTCTTGACGATGCAGACTATTTTATTGTCCACATCTGTTTCTGTTTTAACGGGATTATTTTTCGGGATTATGCCAGCCGTTAATGCTGCAAAAATGGATCCTATCAAAGCTATTTACCATTAAGTCTGTTTACTTAGTGTAGCTCAAAACGGCACTGCTGGGCTATAGGATAATAAAATAAGTAAATGGTATTCTTTTGAATGCGACGCTTAATTAAAACGTTAATACCTGAAGAGTCAACCGACAAAGAGTTTACCTCATGTTGGTTGACTCTCTTTTTTGTCTCCAGTAAAGGTTAGGAGTATTGTTGAATCAAAAAAGTGGTCAGCAAGATAACCGAAAAATAGAAAACTAAAACATACGGTTGGTGGCAAAAGAAACAGCTAGAGAAAAGACTCTTAGTTTTAAGTTCTATCTTTACTTATTGATGAACGAAAGCCATTCATTTTAGTGTTCATTCTTTTATCGAAAAAGATAGGAGTATTCAGAAATGAATAAAGGGAAAACGTTTTGCATGTTTACTAGATTATACGACACAAAAAAATAGACCAATCAAACAGTTTTATTTCTTTTTTTTAAAGAAATGGAACTGTTTTTATTGAAAGATGCGTTGTAACAGGCTAAATCT
The DNA here is from genome assembly GCF_047553015.1 of Carnobacterium sp. TMP28. Taxonomy (GTDB): domain Bacteria; phylum Bacillota; class Bacilli; order Lactobacillales; family Carnobacteriaceae; genus Carnobacterium_A. Next base: position 1,295,448 of record NZ_CP180212.1, on the reverse strand, counting down.
CATTGTATTTTAACTTAAGAGAAGAAAAAGCAAAAAAATCTAGAAAAAAAATAATTATAAAAACTGTATAAAAATAGTAAATATACAGTATAAACACTCATTACAGGATGGATATACTGAATAAAGAATATATATGAAATTAATGTTAAAAAATGTGATGAAATCGACATTCAAGATGTAGCATAAGTCTATTTATTCAATATTGTTAGCGTTATCATAAGGATGTAAATAAGAACTAGAGGAGGAAATGAAAGTGAAAAATCCCATTCAAGTTAATTCAGAAATTGGTAAATTAATAAAGGTTATGGTTCATCGTCCAGGTAAAGAGATGGAAAATTTAATGCCTGACTATTTAGATAGATTATTATTTGACGATATTCCTTATCTTAAAGGAGCTCAAGCAGAGCACGATAACTTCGTTAAAGAATTAGAAAATGAAGGAGTCGAAGTTCTCTATTTAGAAAAATTAGCAGCAGAAGCTATTGATGCTGGAAACGTAAAAGAAGCATTCATTGATCAGTGGTTGATAGAAACCGATATTGTGTCAGAAAACGTCAAAGATATTGTTAAAGAAGAGTTATTGAAATTAGATACTTTCGATATGATTCTTAAAACAATGGAAGGTTTTAGAAAAACAGAAGTTAAAGCAGCACACTTTGATAACTCTTTAGCTGATCAATTAGAAAGCGATTATCCATTCTTAGTTGATCCAATGCCAAACCTTTACTTTACACGTGACCCATTCGCAACAATGGCTAATGGTGTTACGATTAACAAAATGTTTTCTGAGACGCGTAACCGTGAGACAATCTATGGAGAGTTCATTTTCAACTACCACCCAGAATACAAAGAAAATGTTGACAAATTTTACTCACGTGATGAAGAAGACCGTATTGAAGGTGGAGATGAGTTAGTTCTTTCTAAAGATATCCTAGCTATTGGTATCTCACAGCGTACAGACTCTCGTGCGATTGAAAAGTTGGCAAAACGAGTATTTGCAGCTGGCGCATTTAAAGAAATATTAGGATTTGATATTGGTGAGCACCGTAAATTTATGCACTTAGATACTGTATTTACAATGGTTGATTACGATAAATTCACTATCCATCCAGAAATTGAAGCAGGATTGCGTGTTATCTCTATCAAACCAGGTAAAGACGGAGAAATTGTCCTTGAAGAAAAAGAAAGTAAAAACTTAGCTGAAGTATTGGCAGAAGCTTTAGGATTAGAAAAAGTAACCTTACTTCGCTGTGGTGGAGGAAGTCTTGTAGACTCAGCTCGTGAGCAGTGGAATGATGGATCAAACACATTAACGATTGCACCAGGTGTCGTTGTTGTGTATGACCGCAACACGATTACAAATAAATTATTAGAAGAAGCAGGATTGCGATTAATTAAAATCCCAGGAAGTGAATTAGTCCGCGGTCGTGGGGGCCCAAGATGTATGACTATGCCTTTTGTTCGTGAAGATTTAGACTAGCAGTATCTTTTTACTAAAAAACACAAAAAAACCATTGGAGGAATATAAAATGAACAATATTTTTCAAGGACGCAGTTTATTAGCAGAAAAAGATTTTACAAAAGAAGAGTTAATGTATCTGATTGATTTTTCACTTCATTTAAAAGAAATGAAGAAAAAAGGCATTCCTCATCATTATTTAGAAGGGAAAAATATTGCTTTATTATTTGAAAAATCTTCTACACGTACACGCTCAGCGTTTACAACAGCCTCAATCGATTTAGGAGCTCATCCTGAGTACCTTGGTAAAGACGACATTCAATTAGGCAAAAAAGAATCTGTTGAAGATACAGCTAAAGTATTAGGTGGCATGTTCGATGGAATTGAGTTTCGTGGATTTAAACAATCAAACGTGGAGAAATTAGCTGAATTTTCAGGCGTTCCCGTTTGGAATGGTTTAACAGACGAATGGCATCCAACACAAATGATTGCTGACTTCTTAACAATCAAAGAAAACTTCGGTAAAGTTGAAGGCATCACTCTTGCATATGCTGGAGATGGCCGTAACAACATGGCAAATAGTCTGTTAGTGACAGGTGCTATTTTAGGCGCAAATATCCGCATTGTCACACCTAAAGCATTGTTCCCAGAACAAGAAATCGTTGATATGGCAGAAAAATTTGCTAAAGAATCTGGTAGCAAACTACTGATTACAGATGACGTTAAAGAAGGCGTTAAAGATGCCGATGTTCTTTATACTGACGTTTGGGTATCAATGGGTGAAGAAGATAAATTTGAAGAACGTGTCAACTTATTAAAACCTTACCAAATCAATATGGACATGGTTAAAGCAACTGGCAAAGAAGATATGATTGTCTTGCATTGCTTGCCAGCATTCCACGATGCAGAAACAGACTATGGCCAAATGGTTAAAGAAAGATTTGGCATTAGTGAAATGGAAATAACAGATGAAGTTTTCCGTAGCAAATACGGTCGCCAATTTGATCAAGCTGAAAATAGAATGCATTCTATCAAAGCAATCATGGCAGCAACATTAGGAAACTTATTTATTCCAAAAGCTTAAGATTAAAAAGTAGGCTAAGAACTGTAGAGCATAGGGAATACTGTCGTCCTTATGCTCTATCTTTCTATTGAAAAAGAATAAAAAACAAGTTAATACTAGTAAATGTAGAATATTCGACATATAATAAGCAAGAACAACCGGTTACAAAAAAATACGAATCAGAATAGGATGGATAATATGACAAAAAGAAAGATTGTAATTGCTTTAGGTGGAAATGCGATTTTATCAGATGACGCTAGTGCAGCTGCACAACAAGCAGCACTTGTAGAAACAGCAGAATATTTGGTGAAATTCATTGAAAATGGGGATGACTTAATCATTTCTCACGGCAATGGTCCTCAAGTAGGAAACTTATTGTTGCAACAAGCAGCTACAGATAGTGAAAAAAATCCAGCAATGCCAATTGATACTTGTGTAGCGATGACACAAGGAAGCATTGGATATTGGATGCAAAATGCTTTAGGAAATGCTTTAGCAAAAAGAAACATTGAAAAACCTGTCGTGGCTATCGTCACTCAAGTAGTTGTAGACGAAAATGACCAAGCTTTCAAAAACCCAACGAAACCAATCGGACCTTTCTTATCAGAAGAAGATGCTAAAAAAGAAATGGAAAAAACAGGTTCAGTATTCAAAGAAGATTCTGGTAGAGGATGGCGCAAAGTTGTTGCATCACCAAAACCTGTTAGCATTCAAGAATACCAAGTGGTTAACCAACTTGTTGAAAGCGGCGTAGTAACCATTTCAGTTGGCGGCGGCGGCGTTCCTGTCATCGTTAAAGATGGCGAATTGACTGGTATTGAAGCGGTTATTGATAAAGATTTTGCTTCTCAAAAATTAGCAGAATTAGTTAAAGCGGACTTACTAGTTGTTTTAACTGGCGTAGACAATGTCTTTGTAAACTACAACAAACCAGATCAAAAGAAACTTGAAAATGTAACCGTTGCTGAGATGAAAAAATATATCTCAGAAGACCAATTTGCACCAGGTAGTATGTTACCTAAAGTAGAAGCTGCTATTGCCTTTGTTGAAAATCATCCTGAAGGAAAAGCAATGATTACTTCTTTAGAAAACGTAGAAAATGTTTTAGAAGGAAATGGCGGAACAATCATTACAAAATAAAGAGTCAAAAAAAGCGTCTTGAAATGAACCAGATTGTAAAAAAATGGGCTCTTTCAAGGCGCTCTTTTTATAAAGAAACACTTATGAAAACAGATAACATAAGCCATTCATTAGTTTAAATCAAAGAAAGCACTAAGGCGTTGTGCTATAATCAATACATAGATAAACTATCATTTTTCACTGTGTCACACATAGGTCGAAAAGGACCACTTTTTCATTTAATTCAATGAATACAAGTAAGGAGCGAATCAAATGCCAATCAAAGAGATGAAAACAAACCAGTTGTATGAATTGCGATTTAAGCCAGTTTTTGCGAACTTAACGGATTCAGAATTCAATTGTCTAAAAAAACACTTGTGTCTTAGAAGTTATAAAAAAGGCCAGGTTTTATTTGATGAAGGCGATAAACGCGAAAAATTATTTTATTTGAAAAAAGGCCTTGTCAGAATAGAACGTTACGATAAGAGTGCTTCATTTTTATACATCGATTACAATAACCCCGATACATTATTTCCATATGGAGGCATGTTCTCTGACGAAACCTATCACTACTCTGCTTATGCAGCTACAGATATTGAATTGTATTATTTGCCTACCGATATTTTTGAGCAACAGGCGATTTATAATCCCAATCAACTATTGTATCTTTACAAAAAAGTCTCAATAATTTTAAGACAACAAGAAAAAAGAATTCAATATTTAGCTGTTTCAAGTGCTACAAGTCGGATTATTAACACATTATTGTATTTAATGGAAAATTTAGGCAAACACATTTCACCTAAAGTGATTGAAATTCCATACCCTATTACAATCAATGAAATAGCAGACATCAGTGGCTGTTCGAGAGAAACGGTAGGCGGTGTATTAAAGCAGCTTAAAGAAGACCAACAGTTAGAGTACGAGCGCAAACAATTTACTTTTTTAAACCCCTCTTATTTTAAATCCTATTCAGAATAAAGTAAGAAAAGAGCTCTACCATCTGAATGGAGAGCTCTTTTTTATCTATCTATTCATCATTTTTAATAAACGCAAACCAACATTTATTTGTAAAAGTTCTTCGGCTTGATTGAATTGAATAGACGTTAACTTTTTAATCTTATCCAACCGGTAACGAACGGTTTTTGGATGAAGGAATAAAGTGTCGGCAGTATCTTTGTAGTTTTGGTTTTTATCCAAAAATACTTTTAAGGTTTCAATTAGATCAGGATGATTCTCATTTAATACAAGTAGGGATTCTGGAATGAATTTTTCAAATTGATCTAAATGATCTATATCAGCAAATAACTGATAAATACCACTATCATGGTAACTATAAATGGCATTCTCTTTACCAAATAAGGTTGTAATCTTTTGTGTGTTTTTTGCTTGTTTGTATAAAGAAGGCAAGTGAAACAAGTCATTTTTATAACTAAAGCTAATAGTGATGTCTAATTGCTCTAAACTGACTATTTTTTTACTTACATCAATACTAGTAAGAAGTTTCTTTTTAATTGTTTCTTCAAGATCTTGTTGAGTATTCATAATAAAAACAATTTTATGATTGCGAATAAGGTAAGCATGCTGTGGCCAATATTTTTTTATCTCTTCGATGAACGTATAAGCAAATTGACGTTCTTTTTTATGCTGTTCATCTGGCAACTCTGCCGTCAAAGAACTAGTAGGTAAGTGACAAATAAAAATTCGGAAATTTAATCCATTTATTAACTTTAAGCTAGAAATTTTTTCACTTAATTCATCGGTATCTTCAATGCGGTTATTTAACAGATCTGAAATAATACTATTTTTATAGTGCAACGTTGTTTGAGAAACGGCGTATTTCTTTAATAATTCCATTTGAAGAAAACTAATGGTGTTTTCAATGGCTAAGAAATCCTCATTAGGTGTAGAGGAATCAAGTTCATGAACGATTAATTCATAAGAATTAATTTTCAAGTTGGGAATAGGAACGACTAATTGTGTGTATGTTTGATTGTTTTCTAGTGATTTAGAGGTGACCTTTCGTCTCGTGTAATCATAGTTCATGTATTTTTGCTTATTTAATGAGATAGATTGAATAAATAAGACGTCATCATAAAGTGGGTTGGTACTAATCCACTCTTCTTTGATAGTGTTTTTTAAACTAATGGGTTTTTTTATTAAGTTTTCTAGAACAGTTAAAATATCTATAATCTCAGGTTCATTTAAAGCCATTTTTGTAAAGTGATTTTGTAAAGAGTAATATTTTTCCAAAAGATGGATGTTATTGTTGATTATTTTTCCCATAACATCTAATAAAATTGGTTCATACTGTGTTTGTTTAGGTATTTGAATTAATGGAAGTTCATTTTTTTCACATAACTCAATAATATAGGCTGGGATAGAAACAACTAACCGATCTATTTTGATAATCAAGCCACTTATTTTAAGCTGATAAGCTTTGGTAAAAAAATCACTTAGCTCTGCAGAGGAGAGATCTTTTAGAGCATAGTAGCTACTGAGCAATAACTCCCCTTCACGACCCCAGCTTTCGATGTCTGGACCTTCTACAATCATAATACCGGTTACACTATTTGTTAACCCAGCATGTTTCGTTAAAATCGTTGCTTCTTTGAGTGAATCAAAATCAAGCAATTCTTTTACTGTTAAATTCATACAGTCACTTCCTTGTTTGTCATTATAAAGCAATAGTCAAAGCATTTAGCTGTTCGAGATATAAAACGCTTTATTCTTTGGGATAGTACGATAATGAATTGGGTAACAAAACATGATAGACTACAAAAGAAGTGTATTCACTATAACAGAAAAATAAGATGAGAACCATTAAAAACTATCTATGAGAGAGTAGGAATACAGAAAAAAGATAGAATTATCTGTAAAAAAAAAAGCTGTTATATGAACTGAAAATAAAAAAAAGGGAAGAAAATTATATGACTATACCCATTACTATCTTTTTTTGGATTGTTTGTGTTGTTCCTATCCTGTTATTGCTTATTTTAATGGTTTTTTTTCAATGGGGAGCCTCAAAAGCTGCACCATTCACATTGCTTTTAACTTGTGTAGTAAGTCTAGTAGTTTTTAAAGCTAATCTTACTGTGCTAATTAGCGAATTATTGAAGGCCTCATGGAGTTCATTAGGTATTATTTATGTCATACTAGCAGCTATTTTATTATATGAAATTGGGACAAAAGCAGCTGCATTTGATGTATTGAATCACTTGTTCCAGAGGTTAGCACCTAATGAACTCATTCGAATTTTTATGATTGGATTATCTTTTGCTAGTTTTTTACAAGGGATTACCGGTTTTGGAGTGCCTGTTTTGATTGTTGCCCCATTGCTATTAACGATGGGTGTTGCCCCACTCTATGCAGTCATTATTCCTCTTTTAGGTCATAGTTGGGCTGGGACTTTTGGGACTTTAGCACTTGGTTGGCAAGTATTATTGAGCCAAACGGGGATAGTAGATCCAACTCTTATCAGACATACTGCTATTTATGCTTCACTTTTATTGTTTCTTTTAACTAGTTTATTTAACTTAATTATCGCATTTTTATATGGAAAAAAGAAAGCTGTTAAAAAAGTGTTCCCAGCTTTGATGGTTGTTTCACTAGTACAAGGAGTTGGACAATTAATTATTTCTTTGATTATACCTGAGTTAGCCGTAGTTATTCCAAGTATATTATCTCTTATTGCTTTGATTTTCCTTTCTAAAACGCCATGGTATCGTGAACCTTGGAGAATAAAGAATAGTAAGATAATGATTCGAATAAGCGATGATTTTCCTTTCTTGGCCAAAACGGACATGACAACAAAACAAGCTTTGCTGCCTTATTTTGTGATGTTTTTTTTATCGCTGATTGTCTTGCTGGTTACTCCTCTCAAGAAAATCTTAAGTTCTGTTCAATTTGGACCAAGCTTTAGTCAGACTGAAACAGGGTACGGAGTGATTAATCAAGCGGTTGAATCGTACGCACCCTTGACACCGTTTACACACGTTGGGACTTTTTTACTTATAACCAGCTTGTTTACTTATTGGTATTATCGAAAGAAGAAACGACTAAAAACAACTTGCTTAAGTGAGTTAGTTAAAAAGGCATTAAAGAAAACGATCTCACCAGGTCTAGCCATATTATCACTGTTGTGTATTTCTCGTGTTATGGTAGGTACAGGACAAACATTCGTCCTAGCACAAGGTATTGCGATGGTACTAAAAGAACGCTATATTTTCATTTCTCCTTTTATTGGTTTATTGGGCTCGTTCATCACGGGTAGCAATATGACTTCTAATATCCTTTTTGGCGAATTTCAATTACATGCTTCTGATTATATTGGATTGAAAAATTCACTTATCTTGGGAGCTCAGACAGCAGGTGGCGGAATAGGAACTTCTATCGCACCCGGAAATATAATTTTAGGGACAACGACAGCGGGTATTTTGGGATCCGAAGGCAGGGTGTTGATTAAGTTGATTCCATACACGTTGCTAGCAGCGGCTCTATTTGGATTGGCGCTTTACTTAGATTTTAAATTTTTATAAAAAAAACCTTATCTAGTCGTTTTTTTAACGACTAGATAAGGTTTTTTTAGTTGATATAAAGGATTAATCTTCCAACCACTCAAGTAGTTCTTTGTATATTTGTAAAGCTTCTTTATTTGTTGGATCGCTATCAAAATCATGATTGGCTTGTTCAAGTGAAATGAATTTAGCCGAAGAAACTTTTTCACTCAAGTTTTTTCCTTGTTGGAAAGGAACGTCGTTATCTGTTTTGCTCTGAGCGATAAAAACTGGTGGAAGATTAGCCAATTCATCATCTGAAAGGGAAAATTGATTTTGATTCTTTTTATCAGGTAAGACTAAATCCAACCAACTTCCTGATTGTCTAGCATAAAGATAAATAGCATAACGTGTTTGCAATGGGCCTTTAGCCAGAGGAACTGGTTGAGTTAGTTGAGCAACTAAGGATTTAGGCATAATTGGATACTGTTGGTAGTGTTTACTTGGTAAACGATAAAAAGATTCTTGAATAGAATAGTATCCATAAAAGCTGATGATTTTATTGGGTCTTTTCCCTGTATTTAAATCACTTCCAACAAGTAAAGCTAAATAAGCTCCAGCAGACCGGCCAAATAAATGGTAATCATTTGAGGGTAAATGTAGGATTGTGTCATAATGACTAATGAACCATTTAACAGCTTCGATGGCACTGCTATAAATTTCTGGTAAAGCCGTTTCTGGTGCTAGAGGGTAGTCGACAGTTAAAAGATGGTAACCAGCCTTTAGAAAAAGATCAATGTAAGCAGATGGTAAATCGTCACGATCGCCCCAAATTAGTCCACCACCGTGAAAATAGATAATGGTTTCATTTTTTACATTATCTGTAGCTCGATAAAAAGAAGTCGATAATGTAAGAGAAGAATGAGTAGCATAAGAAAAAATTTCTGGTTCCATATTGTTAAACCTCCTGAATTTTACTTGAAAACGGGATGCAGTAAGCTCAAAGTATAACAAAAGAAAGGCAATAAGAGGGGGTGTATTTTGTTTTTTGGGTAAAATTATACATATAAGACAATAAAAGGGTGTGTTTTTTAGCTCTATGGTACAATGCAATTATATAGGAAAGGCGTTATACTTTATGTTGTAAGCCTTTCCTTTAGCAGCAAATTTATGTCGTATTTTAGTACTGTTAGTACTGTTTGATCAAAAATTACTTAATTTTTGTAAAAGGGGGGCAAATTTAGTTCATTAGTAGATAGTAATGGTCTTATTCTTCTAAAGGAGGATAAAGTCGTATTGAAAGAAACTAGAACCAGAATTTTTGAGACTACTTTTAATCGGAAAACCAGTAAAATGAACAATGCAACTAGATTTTCAACTTGTCATGCTAACTAAAGGATCGGTTAAGCGACCAATTAAATTAAATAGATTGCGAGGAATCAAAATGTTACACACAATTATTAAAGAAAATTCTTATCAAGACTCAATTGTACTAATGTTGTTAACAAACAAACTAAACACAATTGAAGGCGTTAAAAAAGTTTCTATTATGATGGGAACACCTGCTAATAAAGATTTATTCGAGGGAAGCGGCTTAAAAACACCAGAACTTGCATCAGCTTCTGCAAATGATATGGCTCTTGTCGTAGATGCAGAAAACGATGGCGTAATGGATGCTGTCTTAACAGAAGTAGATGAATTCTTAGCTTCACAAGCAACAACAGATTCAGAAGACACGAACGAAACAGCCCGCACATGGTCAACAGCTATGAAGTTAGGAAAAGATGCTAATGTTGCATTGATTTCTGTTCCTGGTACGTATGCAGCTCTTGAAACAGAAAAAGCATTAGACGAAGGATTAAACCCATTTATCTTTAGTGACAACGTTTCAATCGAAGACGAAGTTCGCTTGAAGAAAAAAGCTCACGAAAAAGGCTTAATCATGATGGGACCTGACTGTGGAACGGGTATTATTAACGGCGTTCCAATGGCATTTACAAACATTGTTAGACCAGGAAGAATCAGCATTGTTGGTGCTTCAGGTACAGGAATTCAAGAAGTTTCAACGATCATTGATAAATTAGGTGCAGGTGTAACTAATGCTATTGGTACCGGTGGCCGTGACTTATCAGAAGAAGTTGGCGGAATTACAATGCTAGATACAATCGTAGCATTAGAAGAAGACCCTAATACAGACGTAATCGTGGTTATTTCTAAGCCACCTGCAAAATCTGTTAGAGATAAAGTGCTTGGTTTATTAAGACAAGTGTCTAAACCAGTTGTCACAATTTTCTTAGGTGAAAAACCAACATACCACGAAAAAGATCTTTACCATGCTTACACATTAGAAGAAACGGCTAAATTAGCTGTTGCTTTATTAAATGGCGAAGAAGTTAAAGCATTAGATGAAACAGTAACGATTCCTGATGTTGAATTGACACCAGAACAAACCTTGATTAAAGGGTATTATTCAGGTGGAACACTAGCTAACGAAGCAGGAATGTTAATTGCTGATGGCTTGAACCTTGAAGAAGGTTTAACTCATGAAGATGGATTTATTTTAAATTCTGCAGGACATGAAATCATCGATTTAGGGGACGACATGTACACACAAGGAAAACCTCACCCAATGATTGATCCTGAAAAGAGAATTGAAATGATTCAAACAGCCGGAGACAACCCAGAAACAGCAGTCATCTTATTAGATGTTGTACTTGGTTACGGCGCACATGACGACATGGCGACAGAATTAGCTCCAGCTATTAAAGAAGCTAAAGACAGTGCTAAAAAAGATGGACGTGAACTATTGGTTCTAGGAACAGTCGTTGGAACAACAGCTGATCCACAAAACTTAGTTCGTCAACAACAAATTCTTGAAGAAGCTGGCGTGATTGTTTGTTCAAGTAACAACAAAGCTGTTCGTACAGCTCTAGGTTTACTAGGACATACTATAAAAGACGAAGAAAAAGGCTTCAAAGTAGTTGAAGAAGCAACAAGTGCTTCATTGCCTAAAGCCTCTCAAGCTGTTTTAGACTTGCTAAGCACAAAACCTCACGTAATCAACGTTGGTTTGAAGAGCTTTGCGGAAGCAATTGAAGAAAACCAAGGTAAAGCTGTTCAATTTGACTGGAGACCAAGTGCTGGTGGAGATGTAAAACTTCAAAAAATCTTGTACTTCTTAGATAATTACGTAGCTAAATAAAACGAATAAATTGTAGAACAATATAGGAGGGTTTTTAAAAAATGAATTATAAAACAATTGGCGAAGCAAACCAAGCTGTCATTGATAAAATTGTAGCAGGTTCTCCATTTTTATTAGATGTTGTACCCGCAAAAACGGTTATTAAAGAATTGAACGGAAAAGTATTGTTACATGCTGGACCTCCAATTAAATATGAAAACATGACGGACCCAATGAAGGGTTCATGTGTTGGAGCTTCACTTTTTGAAGAGTGGGCTACATCTGAAGAAGAAGCAAGAGCAATGCTTGATAGAGGCGAAGTATCGTTTATTCCTTGTCATCACGTAGATGCTGTTGGACCAATGGGTGGAATCACTTCTGGAAACATGCCTGTTTTAGTAGTAGAAAATAGAACAGACGGCAACCGTGCTTACTGTACGTTAAATGAAGGAATTGGTGCTGTTTTACGTTTTGGAGCTTACAACGAAGAAGTTGTTACTCGTCTACGTTGGATGCGCGATATCTTAGGACCTGCATTGAGTAAAGTATTGAACAAGATGGACGAAGGGATGAACTTGAACGTTATCATTGCAAAATCAATTGCAATGGGAGATGAGTTCCACCAACGTAACATCGCTGCTTCATTAAACTTCTTAAAAGAAGTTGTTCCTTATATGTCTGAAATCGATATGAACGAAAAAGATCGCCAAGATGTTTTAGTCTTCTTAGCAGATACGGATCAATTCTTCTTAAACCCAATGATGGCAGCTGCTAAAGTTGTTATGGATGGAGCAAGAATGATTGAAGAAGGTACAATCGTTACAGCTATGACAAGAAACGGTGAAAACTTTGGTATTCGTATCAGTGGTATGGGAGACGAGTGGTTCACTGGTCCTGTTAACACACCAAAAGGACTTTACTTCTCTGGTTTTTCTGAAGATGATGCCAATCCAGATATTGGAGATAGCTCAATAACAGAAACATTTGGTGTTGGTGGAATGGCAATGGTTGCTGCTCCAGCAGTTACACGTTTTGTTGGTACTGGTGGTTTTGGTGATGCACTAAAAACAAGTAATGACATGATGGAAATTACAGTTGGTCACAACACAAACTTCCCAATTCCAACATGGGACTTTAAAGGTATCGTACTAGGAATTGATGCAAGAAAAGTTGTTTCAACAGGTATTTTACCAGTAATCAACACAGGTATTGCAAACAAAGTTGCAGGCAGAGGTCAAATTGGCGCAGGAACAGTAAATCCTCCAATTGAAGCTTTTGAAAAAGCTGTTACAGCGTATGCAAAAAAATTAGGTATGGAAATTTAAATTTAATTTAATCTAAAATAGATGATCAGTGAGTGAGTAAAGCAAACAAAAGGTTTGAAAGCTCATTGATTCATTTTTTCATCTTGTTTATTAGGAAGGACTAACATGATTTTTATTCAGAAGATGTCAAAACAGTTAAAAGAACAAATGCAACTTGATCAAGATAAGTTGACTTCTTGGAAAGTGCATAGTATCTTTAAAAATGGTTTTAATTTAATGAGTGGGAAGCAGTTACTTTTTATAGGAACAGATAAAAATGGAGAGCTGCCTTTTTCTTTGCATTTAACTGCAAGAGATACGAAAGCAATCTTAAAAGAAATCAGTATTGGCGATACCTTTCATTATGATTATGAAAAAAAAGTCATGACTGTTCATCAACTAATTCTTTCGTTTGATTATTGTTCTGTTTATAATTCTATTTTACCTTTGCAACAAAAAATCAGTATAAATCAGATAGATTCGGCTTTAGAAGAAGCTGAAAAGATTTTAGCATTAAATGGATTTAAAAAACGATTGCCATTATTTTTTACTACTATAGAATATGATGAATCCTTTATAAAATCAATTGAAGGCCTCTTTTCGAATGAAGAACAAATCCTAAAAGAAAGTATGCTTTATTTTATAGGGCGTGGAATGGGATTAACCCCTTCAGGAGATGATCTTTTAGTCGGTTTACTGAGTATTGACTCAGGCTATCCTCTATTAGATGAACGTTTTCGCAGTATTCTTATGGAGCTGCTAGAAACAAAGAGTCTAACAACTATTGTGGCAGAAACGTATTTACGTTATGCCTCTCAACACAAATACAGTACAACGATTGTATCTTTTGTTGGGGAACTGAATGAACACCCAAGTGGAAATCAACTTAAAGTAGATTTTAACACTATCCTGACAAATGGAAGTACGTCAGGTTTAGACACCATGACCGGAATGCTTTTCGGAATATTATCAGAAAAAAGGAGAATAAGTTTATAATGGGGAAACGTGTAGTTATCGCTCTTGGCGGAAATGCCATTTTAAGACCAAATCAAAAAGCAACATTTGAAAACCAAATGGAAAATGTAGGCATCAGCACAGATTCTATTTCAGATGTTAAAAAAGCGGGACATCAAGTTATTGTTACCCACGGAAACGGCCCACAAGTTGGGAATATTTTGAGACAAAACGAAGAAGCTAAAGAGGTTGTTCCTCAATTGCCCTTACACGTTTTAAGTGCACAATCACAAGGATTTATTGGTTACATGATGGAACAATCATTGAAAAATGCTTTGCTTTCAAAAGGTATCTCAGGAAACGTTGTAACTGTTTTAACACAAACAGAAGTAGACGCAGCGGATAAAGCCTTCCAAAATCCAACAAAGCCAATCGGTGTTTTTTACACTGAAGAAGAGTCTAATCAATTAACCATTGAAAAAGGATGGGAAATGGCAGAAGATGCAGGCCGCGGTTACCGTCGTGTTGTTGCTTCTCCACAACCTAAAAAAATCCATGGCGTTGACTCAATTAAAGCATTAATTGAAAATGATACTGTTGTTATTTCGACAGGTGGCGGTGGAATACCGGTTGTTTCTGATGAAAAGGGAATGCTATCAGGAATAGAAGCGGTTATTGATAAAGATTTGTCTGGTTTGAGATTAGCAGAACAAGTTGATGCTGATGTATTTATGATCTTAACAGACGTAAACAATGTTTATTTGAACTATGGTAAGCCAGATCAAATGAAGCTAGAAACAGTTACTGTAGAGGAAGCCAATCGCTACGTCGCAGAAGGACATTTCGCAGCTGGAAGTATGGGACCAAAAATGGAAGCTGCAATTGCTTTTGCATCAAACGGCAAAGAAGCCATTATTTGTTCATTAGAAAATGCTGTTGATGCTTTAGCTGGTCTTTCAGGAACAAGAATTATACTAGGGAGTGGAAACAAATGAAATTGACAAAAAAGATTGTACTTTTATTGATGTACGCAGCGGTAGCTATTATTACACCGTTAACCGTATTTGCTGCAGGAATTGATGCAGTTACAGCACCAACAGGATTCATGGCTATTGTTACTCTTATACCTTTAATCGTTGTTTTAACGTTATTATTCTTAAAAGTAGACATGATTATTGCCGGATTAGCTGGTGGAGCGTTAGCTATGTTGATTGGTGGAATTGGTTTGGCAGAAGTCAACACACAATTCTTAGCCGCTATTCCTACAATGCTAACGATCACCGTTCCAATTATTAACTCTGCTATTGCGATGGCTGTGTTTAAATCGGGTGGGTATACTGCCGCTTTAACATTAGCTAAAAGAGGAACAAAAGGTAAAGTAGAATACGTTTCAGCCTTTATCGTTGTATTAGTTGCAGCTGCAACGTATATGTCTGGTATTGGTGGAGGAAGTGCAATGGTTATTGCACCATTAGCTTTCGCAGCAGTTGGAGTTGTTCCAGAATTGATTGCCGCTATGTCTTTAGCAGCAGCAGTATCTTTCACAACATCACCAGCTTCACTTGAGTCTAGTATCGTTTCAAAATTAGGTGATGTTCCTGTAAGTGAATACGTTGCTACAATGCGTCCTTACTGGTTATTATTTGTTGCTATTGCAATTTTACTAGCATTCTTTGGTACAAAACGTCGCAACTTAGGTTTTAAAGAAGAAGCAAATGACGAGTATTCAAAATTATCAAACAGTCAATTAGTTAAATTAACTCTTCCAGCAGTATTCCTATTGTTTGCTGTTATCTTAGGACCAGTTATTAATAAATTAGTTGGATATGCTATTTTCACACCGTTAACTTATATGGTTGTGACACTTGCATTAATCTTCTTCTTCTCTAAATTCAATTTGAATGAAACAGCTGAATCAATGATTGACGGATCTACGTACATCTTGACACGTTTATTCCAAGTTGGTATCTTCTTAGGATTCATTAACGTGATTGCACAAACAGGAACATTTGCTGTTATCGCTGGTGTAGCTGAAGCAGCACCTGCAGTATTAGTTGTACCTGTAGCTGTTTTAACGGGTATTTTAATTGGTATTCCAGCCGGAGCTTATGTTGGCTCAATCTTGACATTGGTTTTACCTGTTGCCGTTTCATTAGGTTTCACACCACTAGCACTAGGTTTCGTTACTATCGGTGTTGGTTTTGGTAGCCAAATGAGTTTCGTTAACATCACCATGCAAGCTTTATCTTCAGGATTTAATATTCCTATTTTAGAAGTTGTTAAAGGTAACGTTAAATGGATTACATTGGCTTCAGTCTTGTTATTAGTTATCTCATTAGTATTTGCATAATCATAAAAAAGGAGAGATTTAGTAATGGATATTTTATTGAAAAATGTACGCCTAAATGATGGGGAAAGTTTAAAAGATGTCGCTATCGAAGATGGAAGAATTACAGCAATTGAAGAGAATATGACTGCAACTGCTGAGCGTGTTATTGATGCAGATGGTAGAGTTTTAATTCCTGGTTTTGTTGAAAGTCACCTTCATTTAGATAAAGCACTAATCGCTGATCGCAAACCAAATAATTCAGGAACACTAAAAGAAGCTATTAGTGTAACAGCAGAACTTAAGCCAACATTTACAAAAGAAGATATCTATGATCGTGCTAAAAGAACGTTAGATATGATTATTTCTAATGGTGTAACAGCTATTAGAACTCATTCAGAATTTGATCCAGCACAAGGATTCACAGGATTTGAAGTTGTGTTGAAATTAAAAGAAGAATACAAAGATTTAGTGGATATCCAAGTTGTTGCTTTTCCACAAGAAGGTATTATTAAATCTCCTGGTACAGAAGAAATGATGCACCAAGCAATGGAAATGGGAGCGGATGTTGTTGGTGGAATTCCTTACAACGATTCAGATGCCGAAAAACATATCGATATCGTTTTTGAAATTGCTAAAAAATACGATAAGCCCGTTGATATACATGCAGAATTTAGTGATGATCCAATAAATATGTCTATTGAGTACTTGTGTGAAAAAACAATCGCAGAAGGATACCAAGGAAAAGTATCAGTTGGTCACTTAACAGCCTTACAAGCTTTACCAAAAGCAGAATTAGATCCAATTATTGCAAAAATGGCTGAAGCTGGTATCAGCGTTATGGCTTTGCCTGCAACAGATTTACACTTAGGTGCTCGTAATGACGAATACAATGTCAGAAGAGCGGTTACTCCTATTCGTAAATTAAGAGACGGTGGAGTAAATATGTGTATTGCCACAAACAATATTCGTAATGCATTCACTCCCTATGGCAATGGAGATATCTTACAAACAGCTATGTTGACTATTCCAGTTGGCCACTTAGGTGGAGCAAATGACTTGAAAACTGTTTTACCAATGATTACAGAAAATCCTGCAAAAGCAATTGGTTTAGTAGATTATGGTATTGCAGTTGGCAATAAAGCTGATGTTGTTTTATTAGATACTAAAATTAAAGAGAATGCGATTATTGACATTCCAACACGATTATTTGTTATTAAAAATGGTAAACTAACGGTTGAAAACACGAAAGAAACGATTATTCACCGTTAAATTATTTCTTTAGATTAACGTTGTTACTAAAAGTAGAAGCTCATGGATAGATTGAATACGGTAGATCCATGAGCTATATTTTTGAAATAACTCATTAAATTTGTACATAAAGAAGGACGATGGGATAAATTAAATTCTATTTGTTTCGATACTTTGTGTAAGCGATTTCTGTATCACAAGTTATTAAAAAAAAAGGAAAGTTTGAGGTGTGACCATTTATGGTTGTATACAATAAAGTAAACGAAAATGCTTATTATGATTCTGTTACTCTTATGGTGATTTCAAGTAAGATTTCTGTTGTAGAAGGTGTTAGACATGCGGCGGTTATGATGGGAACAGATCATAATAAAGAGATAATGAAAGGATCAAATATTTTATCTGAAGAAGGCCAAAAAGCTAGTGCAAGCGATATGATTATTGGTCTTGAAGCTGATAACGAAGATGTGATAAAAGAGGTCCTAGCGGTAGTAGATGAAGAACTACAAAGTAAAACGACAAGTGATGATGACGTAAAAACAAAATTTAGAACAATTGATATGGCTGCCAAAAGAATTGGACAATTAAATTTAGCCGTTATCTCAGTACCAGGAAAATATGCAAAGAACGAAGCAATGAAGGCATTGAATAATGATTTAAATGTCCTAATGTTTAGTGATAATGTGTCCATTGAAGAAGAAGTTGAATTGAAAGAAAAAGCTTTAGAAAAAGGTTTACTTATGATGGGGCCAGATTGTGGAACAGCTATATTAAATGGTGTAGCCTTAGGATTTGCAAACAAAGTATCAAAGGGGAAAATTGGAATAGTTGGAGCCTCAGGAACGGGTATTCAAGAAGTAACGACTATTATCGATAAAAACAACAGTGGGATAACTCAAGCTCTTGGAACAGGTGGAAGAGATTTGAAAGAAGCTGTAGGCGGCAAAATGATGTTAATGGAATTAGAAGCGTTAAAAATGGACTCAGCAACAGAAGTTATTCTAATTGTTTCTAAGCCTCCTTCTGAAATTATCATGAAAAAAATTATAGCAGCGATTAAAGATATTGATAAACCAGTAGTCACGTGTTTCTTAGGAGGAGATCCTAGTTTAGTTGACGAAAGTGGCGCACTGGCTATGGAAACACTAGAAGATGCGGCTCATGCAGCAGTTGATTTAGCAAATGGCAAAGAAGTAAGTAAAATTACTTTTACTATTCCAACTAGTCAAGTTGATGAGTATGTAAGAAAAGAAAAAGAACAATTAAAAGATAGCCAAACGTATATTAGAGGACTATTTTCTGGTGGGACACTTTGTTATGAGAGTATCTTAATTATGAAAAAGAAAGAGTTTAACACGTATTCAAACGTAGCTTTAGAAGGTAAATACGTCTTAGAAAATCCAGATGTAAGTAAAGAAAATACCATGCTTGATATGGGAGAAGATTATTTTACAGAAGGACTTCCACATCCAATGTTAGACACACGCTTAAGAGTAGCTAGAATTAAAGAAGAGGCTAAAGATGAAAAGGTAGCTGTTTTACTTTTAGACTTAGTACTTGGCTACGGTGTCCATGAAGATCCAGCTGGCGATATTGCTCCTGCTGTGAAAGAAGCTAAGAGAATAGCAGAACAAAATGGTAGATATCTATCTGTTGTAGCAAGTATTTGTGGAACAGATAAAGATCCTCAAAATATAGAAGAACAAGAAGAAAAACTAAAAGAAGCGGGAATTATTGTAATGCCTAGTAATGCTCAAGCAACAAGATTAGCTTCTTTAATTCTTGAAAAATAAAAGATAGAGAAAGGAACGATGAAAATGAATCAAGTTGAAAAAGTAACGAACTTATTCGCTAGTGATTTATCAATAGTCAATATCGGATTAGAAGGTTTCCACGACTCTGTAGAAGAACAAGGTATCGAAAGTTTCCAATTAGATTGGCGTCCACCAGCAGGGGGAAATGCTAAACTAATAGAGATACTGGAAAAATTAAACAGATAAAGGAGGAGAACAATTTTGAAAAAGGAGATAGAAGCGGCTAATAAACTAGCGTTAGAGAAATTAACTAGCGCCCAGCCGGTATGGGTAGATATCAAACAGGCTCACGAACTATTTGAGGGCATGGATAAATACACTATTCTTCATGCTGGTCCTCCTATTACGTGGAACCGTATGTCAAACCCTATGAAAGGAGCAATTGTAGCTGTATTAAAATACGAAGGATTAGCAAAAACTGATGAAGAAGCTTTTGAACTTGGTGCGAGTGATCAGATAACGTACGAGCCTTGCCATCATTACAATGCCGTTGGACCTATGACGGGTATTACTTCTTATTCAATGCCTTTGTATGTAGTCGAAAATCAAACAGACGGAAATTTTTCTTATAGCACTATAAATGAAGGTGCAGGAGATGTTATCCGGTTTGGAGCATATTCTGATAATACAGTGAAAAGATTAAAATGGATTGAAGAAGTATTAGCACCTGTTTTCAAAAAATTGGTTAATGAAATGGGTGGAGTTAGTTTAAACCCTTTGATGGCACAAGCTATTCATATGGGTGATGAGTTACACATGAGAAATGGCTCATCAACATCTATTTTTATTACTAGTATTTTAGGTAGTTTAGTTGATGTAGTAGATGAAAAAGAAGAGTTAAAAGAAATCATTCATTTCTTAACGAGCAAAAACGAGCAATTCTTTTTAAATCTTGCAATGTGTGCTTGCAAAGCAAGTGCTGATGCAGCTCATGGCATCGAAAACTCAACAATCGTTACAGCAATGGCACGTAATGGAGTGGATATTGGGATAAGAGTTAGTGGACTTGGTGATGAGTGGTTTACAGCACCGGCTGCTGAAGTTGAAGGACTGTATTTTTCAGGATACACAAAAGAGGATGCTAATGCTGATATTGGTGATAGCGCGATTATGGAAACTGGTGGAATTGGTGGTTTTGCAATGGCAGCCGCACCAGCAATTGTAAAATTTTTAGGAGCAGGCGGATTCAAAGATGCCATCGAATACACGATGAACATGTACGAAATCACAGCTACTGAAAGTATCAATTTTACTATTCCTAACTTAGATTTCCGAGGCACACCAACCGGAATTGATATAAGAAAAGTCATTGAAACTGGTTATTCTCCAACGATTAATACAGCAATTGCTAGTAAAGAAGCAGGTGTTGGCATGATTGGAGCTGGAGTAAGTAAAGCACCAATGGTCATGTTTGAGAATGCTTTGATTGCTTTTGCAAAAAAAGCTGGTATCAACTAACGATAAAGTAGGTTTACTGAGTTTGATAATTGAATCACTTAATATTAATGTACACAGTCGTTTTTACTACCTAAACGGCTGGCAACTACTAAGAAAGAAATGTTTGATGTAAAGTAAGATTATCTATATCATGGGCATAGCCCAAATCGGAGGAACACATCATGGAAAAACAATCATTCAGTAGCAAATTAAAAAATATGGGACCTGCAGCAATTATTACAAGTGCATTTGTTGGGCCTGGAACAATTACTGCAGCAACATTAGCAGGAGTTAACTTTGGGTATGAATTATTATGGGCAGTAGCATTTTCTGTTATTTCACTTATAATCTTAATGGAAATGTCTTCTCGTATTGGAATTATAGGAAATAAAAACTTTATGGAAGCTGCAATAGCAATAGTCCCAGAAAATAAAGGCTGGAAAATATTTGTTAATGTCTTAGTAGGTTTATCAGTTGCATCTGTAGCCTTTGGATTTGAAGCTGGTAATATTATCGGTTCATCATTAGGTCTTGGAGATGTTATAGGCTCAAATCAATTAGTAGCTGCTTTGATAGTTGGGATTTTAGCATTAAGTACCGTTTTATTTGGATCAACAAAAGCATTAGAAAAAATTATGCTGATGTTTGTAAGTCTTATGGGAGTTTTATTTGTTGTAACGATGGTCTTTGTTGGACCTAGTATTCCAGAGATATTTAGTGGTATTTTTCTTCCAACTATTCCACAAGGTGGAGCAATAACAACTATTGCTTTAATAGGAACAACATTAATAGGAATAAATCTTATCTTACATTCAATAACATCAAAAGATAAGTGGAACAAGGTTTCAGATATGGAAAATGCTAAATTTGATATAATAGTAAACGTATTAATAGGTGGAGCAATTACAATATCAATCATCATTACAAGTGCTGCTGTTTTATTTGATAGCGGAGTTGTCGTTGATAGTCCTTTAGTATTTTCAAAACAACTAGAGCCAGTTCTTGGAAGTTGGGCTCGTATAGTTGGAGGTATAGGCATATTTGCAGCAGGATTATCATCAGCGATTGCTGTGCCATATACACTTGGTACTATATTTAGTCGTCTCTTTGGCTGGGAAGGTGGAAGAGAAAGTAAACAAGCAAAAATTTTAGGAGCTTCAGCAGTTATTTTTGGTATGGTTCTTGCTATTTTAAATACAGCACCAATACAAATCATAACAGCAGCGCAGGTAACAAGTGGAGTTTCATTACCGTTTATAGCTATCTTGCTTGTTATTGCAACGAACAATAAAAAATTACTTGGAGAACACACAAATACTCTAGTACAAAATATTTTAGGAGTTATAGCAGCATTAGTTACACTTGGATTAGGTTCTTGGGGACTATTCGGAGTCATTACTAGATTATTAGGATAAAAAAGGGGATAGAAAACTTATGTTAAAAGCAAATGAAAAAGCATTTCAAAGAATGGCTGAAACAGATCCAGTCTTAGTCGACATTGTTTTATTAAAAGAAGCCATTGCTATTGAGCAGACAACTTTTTTACACGCAGGTCCACCTATCTCATTTGAAAAAATGTGTACACCAATGAAAGGTGCCGTTATTTGCGGTTTATTAAACGAAGGACTAGCTGATTCACCAGAAGAGGCTGAAAAAGTGGCCTTAAGTGGAAAAATCAACTTCGAACCTTGTCATAATTATGGAGTAGTCGGACCAATGACTGGAATTACGACTTATTCTATGCCAGTTTGGGTAGTAGAAGACCGTAAAACTAAGAAAAGAAGTTACGCAAACCTTAGTGAAGGAAGCGGTGTTGGGCTTAGATTTGGCGAATACTCTAAAGAAACATTAGATCGCTTAGACTGGATGAAAGAAACAGCTATGCCACTCTTCAAAAAAGTAATCAAAGAATTAGGTGGAATTGACTTGGCGCCAATTATGGCTCAAGGCATATCAATGGGTGATGAGTTGCACATGCGAAATCACGCAACAACCGCTCAAATGATTAAGTTAATTTCATATAAATTAGCAGAAATTTCTCCAGAAGATAGTCCAGCTGTCATCAAATATATGAGTGTTGGAAACGACCAATTCTTTTTAAATCTAGCAATGGCAGCAACTAAACTTGCTGCAGATGCTGCAGATGGAGTTGAAGGGTCTTCAATGGTTGTAGCCATAGCTAGAAATGGTGTAGAAATCGGAATTCGTATTAGTGGACTACCTGGACGTTGGTTTACAACAGCTTCTCCAATGGTGAAAGGTCTTTATTTCCCTGGCTATTCAGAAAAAGACGCAAATCCAGATATTGGTGATAGTGCTATTATGGAGGTCGGTGGTTTTGGAGGTTGTGCAATGGTTACAGCTCCTGCCATCATCAAATTTGTTGGTGCTAAAGATGTTAAAGTCGCAGAAAGATTAACAGAGTCAATGTACGAGATTACACTAGGTGAGCATCCAATTTTTCAAATACCTTTTCTAAACTTTAGAGGTCTTCCTTTAGGAATAGACATCATGAAAGTTGTTGAAACAGGTATCACACCAGTGCTAAATACGGCTATTGCTTCTAACAAATCTGGCGTTGGTATGGTAGGTGCTGGAATGAGCACGTTGCCAATAAATATATTTGAAGAAGCATTAGTTGCTTTATCAGAATCTTTATAACATAATTATAGAAATAAGGACTAGGACAATCTGTTCTAGTCCTTATTTTTTATTTATCAATTAAATAAGTCAGGTATTTTATACTAAAAATTGAAAGGAATGAAATCGTGATGCCAGAGCAACAAGCAAAGAAAAGTGGTTACCTAACAGATTTTTTAAAAGAAGATTATTCTGGATTCGTTCATAGTATTTTTACACATAGTCTCAACATTCAATTAGGAAAACAATTGGTTCATGTGAGTGATTTATTGGAGCCTTTATCGGCTTTTGGATTAAAAATAGGCAATGAAAAAATGGCGTCTCTTTTAAAAGCTGTCAAAATAAATCACTTTGTTAATTATCAAAATAATACCTTGTTTTTTTATAATCACTTGAATAAAATTGTTTCAATCGTTAGTCTAGAAGCATTAATTACAACAGACTTAACTCTTAAACCAATTGATTTCTTACCAAATGACCAACTTGGAGAAACCGTTTTTTATAAAGAACTGAATAAACTGCCGTTAAAAATGAAGACGGGTCTGCCATTAAGTACAGAAACGATTAATCATATTGATGAATTGAGTAAGTATCCACAGGAAAAATTATCCGATTATTCTATTTTCAATCATTTTGTTGGCAGAGGAATAGGCTTGACACCTAGTGGAGATGATTTCTTAATTGGGTATCTAAGTGTTTTGACCTTATTTGGTCAACAAAAAGAACCAATCCAAGCTCTACGTCCCTTTATTCGTACAGAACAAACCACCGATATTAGTCTAGCTTACTTAACTTGCTTGTTACATGGAGTAGTGAATGAGAATATTAAGGATTTAATCGAATCTATCTATTCTAACGATCAAAAAGCCATTCAATCTAAATTAGAGTGGATGCTACTGTTTGGGCACACTTCAGGAACGGATACATTATATGGTATCTTAATTGGAATAAAAGCAATGATATCAAAAGAAAATGTTGGATAAAAGAAAGAGCCATATGCTAACTTGAAGCCTTCTTGACATTGGCTTTGATTTCATTTATTCTTAGCAAACAAGCTTGCTTTTAAAAGCTTTTATTGATGGGAGAACAATTAAAATGAATCAAGGAAATATTGAAGATTTAACTGAAGATGAAATGAAAGAACTACAAGCTTGTTCAGATTTAATCTTTGTAGAAACCGCTATTAATGGTTTTTTTGAAGTGAAAGTTAAAACACCAACAGAAATGTTTCCAACAGATGTGTTTTATACAAAAGAAGCAATTGGTGATTTCCTAATGTCTAAATTTAAATTAAGTATTATGATTGAATCCAATAACGGTAAGTTTATCTATCAGCCCAATCGTTTAGGGAATAGAATAATAATAGACTAACAAAAGCTGACTTTATTGTTAGCTTTTTTATGTTGCTTTTTCTTAAAGTTATTCTTAATTAGAAGTATGGTATATTAAATAGGGATGCGTAAGAATACTAAGGGAGTCGATTGAATTGATTAAATTAATTGCTATTGATATGGATGGAACGTTATTAACTAACGCCCATCAACTTACAGATAATGTCAAAAAGGCTATCTTTGAAGCAAATGAACGCGGAATAAAAATTGTGTTGTGTACAGGAAGACCTTTAAAAGCTGTTTACCCTTATATGGAACAATTAGATTTACCAAATCAAGATAATTATGTGATTTCACTAAATGGAACATTGATTCAAAGAACAAATACAAAAGAAATTGTTTATAGCCATCAGTTAGAACACGCTGAATTGAGTGAAATAGATGCTGTTAGAAAAGATTTTGCCTTAAATGTAGCTTTTTTTGATGAGAGCCACTATTTCTATACTGGTGAAAAAACAGATCGGCTATTATTTGATGCAGCAATCCTTAACATGGAACCTATCCACTTAGAAATAAAAGATATCCCTAAAGATAGGGTTATTTATAAAGCTATGTTTGTAGGAGAACCTGAAGAATTGGATTGTTTTGTAAAAGCTGTTCCGAATGAATGGTATGAAAAGTTTTACCCAATTAGAAGTTTGTCTTATGTGTTTGAATTGCTGCCAAAAAAAGCCAATAAAGGCGATGGACTGACTGGATTAGCTGAATTATTAGCTATTCCGATGGCAGCCATTATGACTATTGGTGATGGAGAAAATGACATTGATTTAATGAATGCCGTTGAGGAAAGTGTCGCGATGGGAAATGCGACAGATTCAATCAAGGCAGCTGCTAAATATGAAACGAAGTCTAATGAAGAAGATGGCGTTGCTTATGCCATTTATCAGTGGGCTTTAAATTAAAAATAAGCGTTATACTAGCAGGAACTAGCTAGTGTAACGCTTATTAAATTAGACTTAAAACAACCAAAAAATCAAGGCGATGGCTACTAGTATCTGTGTTGTACCGACTAGTAATCCGTAAAGTAACGTTTTTGGGCCTTCTTTAACGATATCAGAGAACTTAACACGTAAACCAATAGCAGCTAAAGCAGCTATTTCAAATTGATTGCTGATGCCTTGAGCGCTTGTTATCATGTAGTCTGGCAATGAAATGAAACTCCTTAATAAAAATAAACAAAAGAATCCAATAATAAACCAAGGAACACCTGCTGAACTGGTTGTTTTTTCGTGGTGATTCTCGGACTTAGAAAATAAAGACTTATCTTCTTCGAAATTCATTTTTCCAAAAACTAAAGCAACTCCAATAATCAATAAAACACGCATTAATTTAAACACAATTGAGAGATTTGCTACATCATCATTAACTAGCTTTGCTGAGGCAATGACTTGTCCAATAGACTGAACGGTTCCTCCGATAAGAGCAGAGGTTTGTACTGTTTCATGAGTATAAAGAATAGCGGAAAGGATGGGTAAGGTAACCATTAAAAGCGTACCCGTTACATTGACAATCGTGATGGACAATCCTTTATCCTTTTCCTGTGCATCAATAACTGGAGCGACTGTTCCAATGGCAGAAGAACCACAGACAGCATTTCCGGCCCCCATCAATAAAGAAAATTTCTTGCCAAATTTCAAATAGCGTCCAATCCAGTAAGCAGCAACAATCGTCGCAACCATTTGGAATAAGATGAAGGTAAATCCTGTAAAACCTACTTGTTTGATAATGTGAAAATCAAGGATTAATCCGTTTAAGACAATTGAAAATTCTAACAAACTTTTTTCTGAAAATTTAGTTCCAGTATTTAAAATAGGCTTATTTAAAAGGGTATTGCCTAATAAGATGCCTAGAAAAATAGCCATTAAAGCTGCACCGATAGTCGGAATAAAGAGGGCTAATTCTTGACTAATAATGGAAATACTGACACTTACAGCCAAACCAGGTAAAATAAATTTTGTTTTTTCTATTATTTTTTGAATCATCATTGTTCTCCTTTTGTTTCTTTAGTATAAGAGGAGTTTACACTTAAAATTGCATAAGTTAAAATAATCATTTATTATCTAATGATAAGATATAGTTATAGAGAGGAAGAATAATGTGCTAGATTACCGCTATCAAACTTTTTTAACTTTAGCAGAAGTTATGAATTATACTCAAACTGCAAAAAAATTACACATTACTCAACCCGCCGTTACTCAACACATTCAGTATTTACAAAATGAATTAAATGTTGAGTTGCTTCATTATGAGAATAGGCAAGTAACGTTAACAAAAAAAGGCAAGCAATTACAAAAAGATCTTTTGCTCTTACAAAAAGAAATTCAACAGATTCAGAAAAAATTAGCACCGAAAATGGAAGCTCCTTCTTTTATATTTGGTGCAACGTTAACAATAGGTGAGTACACGATGCCTGATAGTATTGAAAAATACATCCATGCTTATCCGACACATACGCTATCAATGTTAGTAGATAATACGGCCTCTTTAATTGATCATTTAGAACATGGGACAATTGATTTTGCCTTTGTTGAAGGAGAATTTAATCAACAGGTATTTGGATTTCATAAATTATCTGATGAATCTTTTATTGCTGTTTGTGCAGAAAGTAATCCTTTATGGAAAAAGAAACAACCAATTAGTGATTTATTTTCTCACCAATTAATCATTAGGGAAATTGGTTCAGGCTCACGCTTAATATTAGAAACAGCCTTAAAAAATAAAAGTATTCTTTTAGAAAGTTTCACTAAAATGATGATGATAGGAAATATTTCTACTATTAAAGAGTTAGTAAAAAAAGACTTAGGGATTACTTTTCTATACCGTAGTGCCGTTGAAGAAGAACTTGCAGCGGGAACACTCAAAGAAATTAAAATTAAAGACTTTGTCATTGAACATCCCTTTCATTTAATTTATCTTAAAACAGCTAATGCAAAAGGAATGGAGATTGCACAACAGTTTATCAAATTGCTTACTTAGTCCCTAGATTAGTACTTGTATATGGGTCACTAAAATGATACTGTTTAGTTGTAATCGATTACATGAATGGATTAAAAAGAGACTAAAAATCACTTGAAACGAATCCTATTCATTCAGTTTTACTCCAATAAGAAAGTAGGGATAATAGTGGTAAAAAAGCAAGTTATCATTGATACAGATCCTGGGATTGATGATGCAGTAGCATTAGCTATTGCTCTTTATAGCGAGGACATTGAGGTAAAATTGATTACCACTGTTGCAGGGAATGTTGGTTTAGACTATGTTACACAAAATGCGTTAAAGTTGCTTCAATTTTTTAATAAAGATGTTCCTGTAGCTAAAGGTCTAGATGCACCGTTAATCAAAGAAATAATAAATGCTGGTGCGATTCATGGTGAAACGGGTATGGAAGGGTACACTTTTGAAGAGCCAACAGAGCGTCTATTGCTAAAAGAACATGCAGTAAATGCAATGAGAGAAACTATTTTAACTAGTCAAGAACCGATTACGATTGTAGGTATTGGACCATTAACAAATATAGCGATGCTTTTAAAAATGTATCCTGAAACGAAAACGAAAATGAAAGAGATTATTTTTATGGGCGGCTCACTTACAAGAGGCAATAGTGGGGTGATGTCTGAATACAATATTGATTTTGATCCTGAAGCTGCTAAAATTGTATTTGATTCAGGAGTACCGATTGTCATGGTGGGACTAGATTTAGGACTGAAAGCCTTAATCTTATTAGAGGATAGCATGAAAATAAAAGAAATGAATAAAATTGGAGAGATGTTTTACCAGTTATTCAAACGCTACAGAGGCGGAAGTATGCAGACGGGATTAACAATGTATGATAGTACAGCGATTGCTTATCTCTTAAGACCAGATTTATTCGAAGTAGTAGAGGCTTTTATGGATGTTGAATTAAATGGTAGATACACAACAGGTGCTACTATTGTAGATTTAAAAGGCTTTTTGAAAAAAGAAGCAAACGCAACAGTTTGTTTGGATATTGATCAAGATGCGTTTAAAAAATGGTTTTTAACCAGTATCGAACACTGTGTAGACTAAGTCTACTTTTTTGTGAACAGAATATTTTTTTATTCTGTTTATTTTTTTAAAACTTTTTAATGATAACGCTTGCATACGGAAAATAAAAATGCTATTATATGTATGTAATCGGTTACACATTAAACAGACTTAATGAGGTGAATGGGATGAAAACAATCAAAGATGTTGCAAAGCTAGCTGGTGTATCCGTAGCAACTGTTTCAAGAGCATTGAACAAAAGCGGGTATGTTAGTGAGAAAAGTCAGTTGAAAGTTGAAGCAGCAATCAAAGAATTGGATTTTTATCCTAACGAAGTAGCTCGTTCACTCTTTCAAAAAAAATCTAAATTAATTGGCTTGCTTTTACCAGATATTGCCAATCCATTCTTTCCATTAGTTGCTAAAGGTGTAGAGGATAAGGTAAATGAAATGGGATACAAATTAATTTTAGGCAATGTCCAAGAGAATCCCTTGAAAGAAGCAGAATACATACGGACTTTTGCTCAAAACAATGTAGCAGGTGTGTTATCAGCTGTTGAGAGTAGTTCAAATGATTTAAAAAATATGCCTTTTGTCATGTTAGATAGAATTACTTCAGATAAAGAATATTCTGTTCATTCTGATGATTACCAAGGTGGAATGCTAGCAGCATTAGCTGTAAGTGAAAGAAGTCCTGGTCAAGTGGTTGTGATGGTTGGACCACGATCGATTTCAAATTCACTCGTTCGTTTAGCTGGCAGTGTCAAAGTATTGGAAGAAAATAATGTACCGTATCAGTTGTTTGAAACAGAGTCCTATCAATTTGACTCCGCTCAAGAATCGGCTTACCAATTATTCGAACTGTTTCCTGATGTGTCAAGCATTATTGCGTCAAATGATATTCATGCTTTAACCATTATGCGTGAAGCGATTCGTCGAGGATTAACCATTCCAACAGATGTTCAAGTGATTGGATACGATGACAATCCTTATAGTAAATTGATGTACCCAAGTCTATCAACCATTGTACAACCAGCGTATCAAATTGGCTATAAAGGTGCTGAAATATTGTGCAACCGGATAGAAGGATTGAAAGTAAAAGAAAAAACGATTCAATTGCCAGTAAAGCTTGAAATAAGAGAGTCTTTAAGAAAGAAGGAAAACGTATGAGTAACATGACCGTTGTAGGCAGTTTGTCAACAGATTTTGTTGTAACAGCAGATAAAAGACCAACTGTTGGCGAAACTATTTTTGGAGAACTTTTTACGACAACATTTGGTGGAAAAGGCGCTAATCAAGCGGTTGCGGCTGCTCGTTTAGGCGGACAAGTCAGTATGATTGGAACAGTTGGGTCAGACCTTTTTGGAAAAGAGATTGTATTGAATTTAGAAAATAATTCCATTGACACAACTTTTGTGGAAAGGGTTACACAAAAACCTTCAGGATCTGCACATATCACCGTTGTTGATGGAGACAACAGCATTATCTATATTCCTGGAGCCAATGATGAGATAACCAAAGAACAAATTAATCTCGCTCAATCACAATTAGAATCAAGCGACGTTGTTATTATACAAAACGAAACGCCGTTAGATATTATTGAGCAAGTGATTCAAACTTGTTTTGAAAAAGGTATAAAAACAATTTATAATCCAGCTCCTGCTAAAAAAGTAGATCAAGCTCTAATCGATCAAGTTACGTATTTTACTCCGAATGAATCAGAATTTACTTTGCTTTTCCCAACATTAACTTTATCAGAAGGAATGGCTAAGTATCCCAATAAATTAATTGTCACAATGGGTTCTAAGGGGGTTTATTTCAATGATGGTGAAAAAGAAGTTCACGTTGATTCATATAAAGTCACACCAATAGATACAACAGGAGCTGGAGATACCTTTAACGGAGCTTTTGGTGTTGCGTTGACAGCTGGACTAGATATGATAGAAAGTATCCGTTTTGGTAATTTAGCCGCAGCGTTATCGATTCAAAAATTCGGTGCACAAAGTGGTATGCCAACATTAGTAGAGATGAAAGAGAGTGGACTTTATGAAAAAGAATGGAACATTAAATAGTGACATGGCTAAGTTATTAGCTGATTTAGGCCATATGGATCAAATCGTCATTGCAGATGCAGGATTGCCTATTCCAACTGGAGTAAAAAAAATAGATTTAGCCTTAACTTTAAACGACCCTCCCTTTCAAAAACTATTAGATATTTTAATAAAGGAAATGGAGATTGAAGAAGTTATCTTAGCGGACGAAATTAAGTCGAATAATCCAGCTCAATTAGCATTAATTAAAGAAAAATTAGGCGATAAACCAATTCATTACAGCAGCCATGAAGAGTTTAAAAAGCAAACAAGGTATTCAAAAGCTATCATTAGAACAGGAGAAGCAACACCTTATTCCAATATTATCTTACAATCGGGCGTGCTATTCTAGGGGGTAAAAAAATGGACGTTACAATGAAAGGCATCACAAAAAGTTTCGGTACAAACTCTGTTCTTAAAGGCGTTGATATTGAATTAAAAGGAGGTAAAATCCATGCACTGATGGGAGAAAATGGTGCTGGGAAATCAACGTTAATGAATATTCTAACCGGTATGCACAAATACGATACGGGTGAAATCATGATTGATAAAAAAGAAACCGTCTATGAAAATCCTAAAGAAGCGGAAGAGCATGGCGTGAGCTTCATTCATCAAGAAATGAATACGTGGCCTCAAATGACCGTTGTAGAAAACCTATTTATTGGAAAAGAGCTAAAAAATAAGTTTGGTTGGTTGAATAAAAAAGACATGGAAAAAAGAGCAAAAGCTATTTTTGATGATTTAGGTATTGCAATCGATTTAAACTTAGAAGTGAGCCAACTATCCGTTGGTCAGCAACAAATGATAGAAATTGCAAAAGCTCTTATGACTAATGCAAAAGTCTTGATTATGGATGAACCAACTGCTGCGTTAACAGAAAGAGAAATTGAAGTGTTATTTAAAATCATTCTGAATTTAAAAGAAAAAGGCGTAGCTATTATTTATATCTCTCATAGAATGGAAGAAATATTCAAAATTAGTGACTCAATTACGGTTATGCGTGATGGCGTCTCTATTAATACAACAAAAACAAGTGAAACAAATGTAGATGAAGTCGTACGTAAAATGGTTGGACGTGATTTAGATGATTATTACCCTGAAAAAAAATCAGAAATAGGTGAAATTGTTTTTGAAGGACGTCACCTAACTAAAAAAGGGGTATTTGAAAATGTTTCTTTTAACGTAAGACAAGGTGAAATTGTTGGTTTTTCTGGATTAATGGGATCAGGTCGGACGGAAATGATGCGAGCAATCTTTGGTATTGATAGCTTAGATCAAGGAGAAGTCTATTTAGAAAATAACTTACTCAAGATTAAAACACCAAACGATGCAATCCATCAAGGAATTGGGTTTTTAACAGAAAATCGAAAAGATGAAGGCTTAATTTTAGATTATTCGATTAAGGAAAATATTTCACTACCCTCAATAGATGGGTTTAAAAAGAGAGGTTTGATTGACGAGGTTGCTGAAAAAGACTTTGTTGAATTATTAATGAAACGATTAAGCGTAAAAGCTCAATCTGCGGAATTAGCTGTTTCAAATTTATCTGGTGGGAATCAACAAAAAGTTGTTCTTGCAAAATGGATTGGGATAGGTTCAAAAGTTCTCATCTTAGATGAGCCAACTAGGGGAGTCGATGTTGGTGCAAAACGAGAAATTTATCAATTAATGAATGAACTAACCGATCGTGGTGTAGCGATTATCATGGTTTCAAGTGACTTGCCTGAAGTACTAGGGGTTAGCGATCGAATTATCGTTGTTCATGAAGGTACAATCGCTGGTGAGTTGGATAGAATCGAAGCAACAGAAGAAAAAATTATGAGTCTTGCTACTGGGGGATATTGATATGAGTTCAGATACAAAACAATTAAAATTAGCCGAACAAAAAAATTCAAGAAAAGAATTGATTGGAAAACTAGGACCGCTATTAGCACTAATTGTGTTGGTCATCTTTGTAACCATTCTTAATCCAGGATTCGTAGCGCCAAATAACTTATTAAATTTATTAAGACAAGTTTCAACGAATGCCTTAATTGCTTTTGGAATGACGTTTGTCATCTTAACTGGTGGAATAGATTTATCCGTTGGTTCAACGTTAGCTTTAAGTAGTGCGTTAATGGCCGGTGGAATTGTAGCCGGGTTAGATCCATTAGTAGCGATGGTTCTAGCTATTATTGCTGGTGGACTATTAGGAGGATTTAATGGATTATTAATCACAAAAGGAAAAATGGCACCTTTTATTGCAACTCTAGCAACGATGACTATTTTTAGAGGAGCAACGTTAGTTTTTACTAACGGAAATCCAATTACTGGTATTGGAGATAGCTTTATCTTTAAATTTATTGGACGTGGTTATTTGTTCGGTATTCCTTTCCCAGTTGTAGTGATGTTGCTTTGCTTTGCAGTATTGTTTGTTTTGTTACACAAAATGACGTTTGGTCGAAAAGTTTTTGCTATTGGCGGCAATGAAAAAGCTGCTTTTATCGCTGGTATCAAAAGCGATCGTATTAAAATAGCTATTTATGCTATTTCCGGAATGATGGCCTCTGTAGCCGGTATCATCATTACGTCAAGATTGAATTCAGCTCAACCAACTGCTGGACAATCTTATGAAATGGACGCGATTGCTTCTGTTGTATTAGGCGGAACAAGCCTTTCAGGCGGACGCGGTAGACTTGTTGGAACCTTAATTGGTGCGCTAATTATGGGGACATTGAATAATGGGTTAAACTTGCTAGGAGTATCTAGCTTTTACCAACAAATCGTGAAAGGGATCGTTATCATTATTGCGGTATTATTGGATAGAAAAAAATAAAAAGACTATAGGAGGAAAAGAAGATGAAAAAACTTATCGGTTTTGCAGCAGCAGCAGTATTATTTTTAGGTGGATGTGGCAGTGCTACTTTAGAAGGAGACAACAAGGATTCAGGTGCTGTTGAAGAAAAAGAAGCTAAAGATTTAGTGATTGGTGTGTCTTTATCAACGTTAAATAACCCTTTCTTTATTTCAGTAAAAGATGGAATTGTTGATTTAGCTGAAGAAAAAGGATCAGAAGTAAAAGTATTGGATGCTCAAGATGATACATCTAAACAAAGCAATGACATTGATGATTTGATTCAACAAGGAGTCGATATTTTATTGATAAACCCTGTTGACTCATCTGCTATTTCACCATCTGTTGAAGCTGCAAATGGCGCTGGTATTCCAGTTATCACAATTGACCGTTCAAGTGAAGGCGGAGAAGTTATCACATTAGTTGCTTCAGATAACGTAGAAGGCGGAAAAATTGCTGCTCAATACATTGAAGAAATTTCTGGTAAACAAGCAAAAGTTGCTGAGCTTGAAGGAATCCCAGGCGCTTCTGCTACAAACGAACGAGGCCAAGGATTTGACGATTATGCTAAAGATACATTAGACGTTGTTGACAAGCAAACAGCTAGCTTTGACCGTGCTAAAGGGTTAACAGTTATGGAAAATATGCTTCAAGCAAATCCTGAAATTCAAGCTGTTTTTGCTCAAAATGACGAAATGGCATTAGGCGCAATTCAAGCCATCCAAGCAGCTGGTAAAACAGGCGAAATTCAAGTTGTTGGTTTTGATGGAACAGATGATGGTTTAGCAGCAATCGAAGCTGGAACACTAAGTGCAACAGTAGCACAACAACCAGCTGAAATGGGTAAATTAGCTATGCAAGCAGCTTTTGATCACTTTGCTGGTAAAGACGTTGAGAAATCTATTCCTTCACCATTAGAATTAATTAAAAGTGACAAATAAGAGATAACCTTTAATAATAAAAATAAAATACAGCATAAGCCATTGTCGCTTATGCTGTATTTTTGCGTTTAATACTTAAGTCAAGTCACTACTAGTCATAAATCAATTAGAAAAGCTTGGAAAAGAAAGAATGATGTGTCGCTAGCTTTTTGAAAGCGAATCAGCTATTTGCTTTGCTCTTTCTATAGGCAGAAGGAGTCATATTAGTCATACGCCTAAAGGATTGTGAGAAAAAAGATTGAGAAGAAAAACCTGCAATGGTAGAAATATCGGAGATAGGGTAACTGGTTGTTTTTAATAACATCTTACTTTCCTTGATGCGGATGCTAATAAGGTATTCAATAGGAGAAATTCCTATGATTGACTTAAAAGAATGAGCTAAATAATATTTATTAATGTGGCTCATTCTTGCTAAACTATCTAAATTTATTTCCTCTCTAAAAGAGTTTTCTATATATTTTTTAATTTCCGCAATATCTTTACTTAATTTTTGGTTTTCAGTCTTTTCAACCTTTAACGTATTTCTACGTAAGACTTTGATTAATAAAATGTCCAACAGACTTTGAGCGATAACCGCATAATTTTTTTTCTGATTCTGGACTTCTTCTACTAGTTTTTTTAAATAAAATAAATATTCGCCATCTGTATCTTTGTATCTATAATAAGGAATAGGTGTATCTTGGTCAGTAGAAAGCGAGAAAAAAACTCCTTGAATACCTAGAGCGATGTATTCAAGAGGGTCGTCTATTGAAGATTTTTCGGTGTGTTCAACATAAGAATTGATGATAATGAGATCCTTTGCACGAACAGTTATTTCTTTGTCCAAGATAAAGACCGAACCCTTTCCTCTAGTGATATACAATAATTCTGTAAAGTGATGTGAATGGTTTAAGCTATGCCAATCATTTTCATACATCGATTTTGTAACATAAAGTAAAGGCGTTGATAAATCATACTGGTGACTATAAGGCATTTCATAAACAATATTAGACACGTTGAGGCCTCCATTCAAATAAGAATCCTGTATTTAGTATAAAGTTTTTAGTCAATGATTTCAATTAAAACAAGAAACATAAAAAATACAGCAAGATATCGATTGTGAAAGCGTTTTTTCAACCGTATAATTTAGAGGTAAAGAAGATAAGAGGGGGATTTATGATGAATAAGAAATTTTTATTGGCAAGTTCGGTCGCTTTATTTTCAGTAGCTTTATTGGCTTGTGGCAACGATGATACAAATAAAGAAGAAGCAGCGGGTGGCGATAGTGAAGGGAAATCTACTCTACACATAGCTGCACTTGAATCAGCTTATGGTTCAGAAATGTGGGACAATATTGTTGCATCATACGAAAAAGCTAATCCAGATGTAGACGTAGAATTAACTGTTGACAAAAATTTAGAAGAAGTCATTAGTCCAAATATGAAAGCAGGAAAATACCCTGATGTTGTTTTACTTGGAACGGGTCGTAAATTAGCTCTTCCAGAAACAATGATTAAAGACAATGCTTTAGAAGAATTAACAGATGTATTAGATATGGATGTTTATGGTGAGGAAGTAAAAGTAAGCGAAAAATTAGTACCAGGATTTACGGATACATTAGTAACAAATCCATACAATGATGGAAAAACGTATCTTGCACCAATGTTTTATAGTCCAACAGGTTTATTTTTCAATCAAAACTTACTAGCTGAAAAAGGTTGGGATGTTCCAGAAACATGGGATGAGATGTGGGAATTAGGCGATAAAGCTAAAGCAGAAGGAATTTCATTATTCACTTATCCTCATGCAGGTTACTTTGATGCATTCTTCTATTCATTATTATTTGAAGTTGGCGGATCTGATTTTTATAACCGTGCAATGAGTTATGAAGATGGCATCTGGGAAACACCAGAAGCAACGAAAGCCTTTGAAATCGTTGGTAAATTAGCACAATACACAGAGCCAACAACTGTCGCAAACGGAAATGACCGTGACTTCACTAAAAACCAACAGTTGATTCTTGATGACAAAGCACTCTTCATGCCTAATGGAACTTGGGTAGTAGGCGAGATGGCAGAAGCTCCAAGATCAGACGGATTCGAATGGGGAATGACAGCATTACCAGCTATTGAAGAAGGCGGAGATCGCTATGCCTTTACATTCTTTGAACAATTATGGGTTCCAGAAGCAGCTGAAAATAAAGATGCAGCTAAAGAATTTATCACGTACGTTTACTCTGACGAAGCAGCAACTATTTTTGCTGAAGCAGGAGCTGTACAGCCTATTGAAGGAATCTCTGATAAATTATCAGGCGACAACCAATTATTCTATAGTATCTATGATACTGGTGCAAAAGCTGGTATGGGTGGATTTGCTGCAACAGATGCTGTTGAAGGTGTCAGCATGGCAGATGAGTTATTCGCAACAGTAGATAGTGTTGTTACTGGCGATAAAACAGTCGAAGAATGGCAAGCAGGAGTCGAAAAAGCTAGTGACCAATTAAGACCAGCTTTGAAATAAAAATAAATTAAATTTCACGAAGTTTGAACGGTGAGGTTAATTCCCTCATCGTTCTATTTATTAAATTGAGGTGAAGAGAATGAACAAGAAAAAAGAAAAGAATTTTTTTATTATAGTTAGTATCCTTCCAGCACTAATTTTGTTAGCGACATTCATTTTACTGCCAACCGTTGAAGTATTCAGGATGTCAATGTACAAGTGGGGCGGATTTTCAAACAACCAAGAATTTGTCGGTTTAGCTAATTTTAAAATATTATGGAATGACATGAATTTCTTTAGAGCTTTCCAAAATAGTATCTTATTAATTGTGGTTGTAACGTTAATTACAATGGTTTTTGCTATTTTATACGCAACGTTACTTTCTAGAGAAAAAGTTAAAGGCGATAATTTATTCCGTATTATTTTCTACATACCCAATATTTTATCAGTCGTTGTTATCTCTGGTATCTTTTCAGCTATTTACGATCCAAATACAGGACTATTGAATAATTTCTTTTCAGCTTTGAAGCTAGAAAATTTACAACAACTTTGGTTAGGCGATCAAAAAATTGTCATTTATAGTATCGCTGGAGCATTAGTCTGGCAAGCGATTGGGTATTACATGGTCATGTACATGTCTAGTATGGCAAGCATTCCAGAAAGTTATTACGAAGCGTCAGCTTTAGAAGGTGCCGGTCGTTTTGTGCAGTTTTTCAATATTACTTTACCGTTAATCTGGAACAATATTCGTACAACGTTAACATTCTTTATTATTAGTACAATTAATTTAAGTTTCCTTTTGGTACAAGCGATGACAGGTGGCGGACCAGATGGATCAACTGAAGTATTTTTGAGCTATATGTATAAACAAGCGTATACGAATTCATCATATGGCTATGGTATGGCAATTGGAGTGGTGATTTTCTTATTCTCATTCGCTTTAGCAGCTATTATTAGTCACATTACTAAACGCGAAGTACTTGAGTACTAAGGAGGACTACATTAAAATGAAAAAGATAAAAAATATGAGTGTCGATAAGCTTTATCGTTTATTTATTTATATGGCTTTGATCACTTTAGCGGTTACGATTTTCGTTCCTGTAGCCTGGGTCTTCTTAGCCTCAATCAAAGAAAATGCTGAATTTTACAATAATCCATGGGCAATGCCCAAAGGGTTTTATTTCCAAAACTTCATTGATGCTTTCCAAAAAGCAAGTATGGGAACGTACTTATTGAATTCCTTTATGGTAACAGCACTTTCATTAGTTATTTTACTGATTGTTGCTTTACCAGCAGCCT
Organism: Carnobacterium sp. TMP28; assembly: GCF_047553015.1. Classification (GTDB taxonomy): domain Bacteria; phylum Bacillota; class Bacilli; order Lactobacillales; family Carnobacteriaceae; genus Carnobacterium_A. The sequence goes on along the minus strand of NZ_CP180212.1, from coordinate 1,257,374 downwards.
ACGTTTTAGCACGCTATACCTTTAAAGGCAGCAAATTAATGAATACCTTTTTCAAAGCAGGATTATTTATCAACGTAAACTACATTGTTGTGCCTATTTTCTTGATGTTGCTAAAAGGCGATACGTTCCTTCGAACCTATTTTGGTGAAGGATTCTTATTGGATAACTTGTTTGTGCTTTCAATTGTCTATGCTGCAACAGCCCTACCGTTTACAATTTATCTGTTATCGAGTTATTTCCAAACGTTACCGACAACATTTGAAGAAGCGGCTTTTATTGATGGAGCAGGCTATTTCAAAACAATGATTCAAATTATGATACCAATGGCACGTCCAAGTATTATTACCATTATTTTATTCAACTTTTTAACGTTCTGGAACGAATACATTATCGCTTTAACGTTGATTCCAGGGAAAAACAAAACTTTACCAGTAGGACTAATGAATTTAATGGCTGCTCAAAAATCAGCTGCTAACTACGGTCAGATGTATGCTGGTATGGTTATTGTTATGCTTCCGACGTTGATTTTATATGTGTTAGTACAAAAGAAATTGACTCAAGGGATGAGCCTTGGAGGATTAAAAGACTAGAAAGAGGTTAATCAAATGAAGAAAAGCACTGGAAGAGTGACGTTACCTAGTGAACAAAATTTTTTAGCTGAAACAAAAGAAATGATGGAGCGTTGGGGTGCTGACGCAATACGAGATAGTGATGGAACAAAATTAGATGACGAAATCAAAGAGTTGGACGCAAAAATTTATACAACTTATTTCGTTGCTCGCGCTCACAATGAGTTTGCAGAAAAACACCTAGAAGAATGCCAACAAATTTACTTAATGAGTTTATTTCAGACAGCACTTTCAGAAAAGATCAGTATTTCATTTATGGATGGCTACTTTGCGGAGCAATTAAGACCTGATTTTATTCATGACCCTAAAAAATATTGGGAAGTTATTGACCGTACAACAGGAGAGATTGTTGATCCAGCAAATTGGGAAGCGAATGAAACAGACGAAACGGTTACGATTTTGACTGCTATTCCATTTCATGAGTACACCGTTTCATTCTTAGTTTACGCGATATGGGATCCAACCCAAATGTATAACCACATCACCAATGATTGGGGCGATAAACCCCACGATATTCCTTTTGATGTTAGACAACCTTATTCGAACGAATTTATGAAAAAATATTTAAAACAGTGGTTAATCGATAATCCTGCAACAGATATTGTGCGATTTACGACTTTCTTCTACCATTTTACACTTGTGTTTAATCAGTTAGGTAAAGAGAAATTTGTTGACTGGTTTGGCTATGGAGCAAGTGTTTCAGTAGCTGCACTAGATGCTTTCGAGCTAGAAAAAGGGTACCGCTTAAGACCAGAAGACATCGTTGATTGTGGGTATTACAATACGGCTTTTCGTATTCCAACAAAAACGTATTTAGACTATATGGATTTCATTCACTATTTTGTTGCTAAAGAAGCCAAAGAACTCGTTGATATTGTTCACGAAAGTGGCAAAGAAGCCATGATGTTCTTAGGTGACAACTGGATTGGCACAGAACCTTATGGCAAGCACTTTGAAATGATTGGCTTGGATGCAGTTGTTGGAAGCGTCGGTGGCGGAGCAACATTGCGTATGATTGCTGATATTCCACACGTTAACTACACAGAAGGTCGTTTTTTACCTTACTTTTTCCCGGATACATTTTTTGAAGGCAATGATCCTGTTATCGAAGCAAATGAAAATTGGCTAACAGCACGTAGAGCGATGTTGCGTAGCCCAGTTGATCGTATTGGTTATGGTGGGTATTTGAGTTTAGCCTATAAATTCCCTGGTTTTGTTGATTACATTGCTGACATCACAGATGAGTTCCGTGAAATCTATGATACAATTAAAGATGTTAAACCATACACAGGTGTTAAAGTAGCTATTTTAAACTCATGGGGCAAACTACGAACATGGCAAACACATATGGTTGCTCATGCTTTATGGTACAAACAAATTTATTCTTATTTGGGTGTGATTGAATCATTAAGCGGAGCAGCAGTCGACGTTGTCTTTGTTAGTTTTGAAGATATTGTTAAAAATGGTGTAGACAAAGATATTGATGTTATTATTAATGCTGGAGATGAAGGAACTGCCTTTTCAGGAGGCAAAGAATGGATGAATGAAACACTCATTACAACGATTAGACAATGGATTCACGAAGGTGGCGGCTTTGTTGGTATTGGAGAACCGTCTGCTCATCAGCATGAAGGGCATTATTTCCAACTGGCAACGGCACTTGGCGTTGATAAAGAACTAGGATTTAGTTTATCAACGGATAAATACTTTACTACGGCTTTAGAAAAGCATTTTATTTCAGCAGATGCAACAAGCTTTGATTTTGGCGAAACGATGAAAAATGTTTATGCTTTATCAGAAACTACTGAAATTATTGAATACTCTGATGGAGAAGTCCACCTGTCAAGTAACAATTTTGGTAAAGGGCGGGCTGTTTATATGGCAGGACTACCTTATAGCCAAGAGAATACACGGCTGTTAATGCGGGCGTTATTCTATGCAGCCAATAAAGAAAATGAGTTTACTAAGTGGCATGCAAGCAACATTCAATGTGAAGTTCATGCTTATCCGTCTATTAAAAAAATGGCGATTGTAAACAATTCAATGGTGGAGCAACAAACAACTGTTTATGACGGAAGAGGACAGGCTTCGCAAGTAACATTAGCACCTAGCGAGATTCGGTGGGAGGAATACACATGAAACAGCGTACGTGGATAATCATTAAGCTCATTATTTTTGTCATTAGTTTAGCACTAGTTATTATTGGACAAAGAAATACGGGTAAAATCGAATTGGGTATCATGCTCGTTGGTTTAACTGGATTACTAGGTCTATTGTACAATTATAATCAAAAATACGTTTAAAAGAGTTGAAGACTTTATTGAAGCAATTTTCTTGCTTTGATAAAGTTTTCGTTTTTACTAGATAAGAAAAAGGGAGTGTACAAATGAAAAAAGCTATTGCTTTAGATATTGGTGGCACAAAAATTGCGGCCGCACTAGTGACAGAAGCAGGTGAATGGCATCATCGAATCGAAGTGAAAAGTGATGTAACCAATTGCGAAACGCTTTTTGAGCAAGTGGTTCAATTAGTAAATCAGGTACTATCTGATTCAGCTACTTCTTTAAATGAAATAACAGGTATAGGAGTAGGTGTTCCGGGTAAAGTAGATAGAATCAACGGAATAGCCGTATTTCAAAATAATATTCCTTGGAAAGATTTTCCAGTTGTCAGTCGACTAAAAGAACGATTTGATGTGGAAACAATCGTGATTGATAATGACGTTTACATGGCTGCTTATGCAGAATGGAAAATGGCACAAATGAGTCAAGAAGAAACTTTTGTCTACATGACGATTAGTACAGGCGTTTCTTGTACGACAATCCATAATGGTGAATTTCTCAGAGGAGCAGGTTTTGCTGGAGAATTGGGCTTAATTCCTGTCCTGCCAGAGTCCAATGGTTCAAAAAATCAACGCTTAGAACAAGTTGGATCTGGGCCAGCAATTCAACGTCTAGCAGAAAAAAAATTAGGGTTAAAAGAAATAACGACTAAAGAGGTTTTTGAACAGTATTCTAAAGGTGTTGAAGGCTATCAAGCAATTATTGAAGAGGTTGCTGATAATCTAGCACAAGGCATTTATGCGGTAACTAGCCTAATTGATCCACAGAAAATTGTTTTTGGTGGCAGCGTAATTGTTCATAATCCTTTTTTACTGACAAGTATAAAAGAAAAGTTGAACCATTATTTGATTGAAGAACAAAAATCTTTTTTAGAACGGTTATTTATTAGTCAACTAGCACAGGATAATGGAATTTTAGGTGCTGGTTTAAGTGTCTTTAAATAAATAAATAAGTATGTTTACCTTATTAGTCGACAACTATAAGGTAAACATACTTTTTTTTTGAAAAAGATAGCGTTTTCTATTGACAGTCTGACTGATTTGATTTATATTTAACTCAGCTGGTAGTTACCAGTAGTTACCAGTTGAGTTGGAGGGACACGAATGATTGAGAAAAATAGCGCAACGCCTTTATATGTCCAACTTGTAGATATTCTAATTGCTAATATTACTAAAAAAATGCAACCAAATGACAAAATGATGTCAGAAAGAGATATTTGTCAATTGTACGATGTGAGTCGGACAACGGTTCGTTTAGCTTTAGCAGAATTAGAAAATTCAGGGTACATTTACAAAAGACATGGGCGAGGAACATTTGTATCTGGGGCGTTAAAAGAACGAAAAAATTTAATGGATAATTATAGTTTTACAGATCACATGCGTCAACTAGGAAAAGAGCCAAAAACAATTGTTGTGACGTTTGAATTAGATGCTGTTAATCCGATACTTGCCAAACAAATGGGATTAAAAGAAGGAGAAGAAATTTATCGATTAGAGCGAATTCGTTTAGCAAATACAGAACCGATGATGTTTGAAATCAGTTATATACCTGCTTATTTATTTCCCAATTTAACTAAAGAAAAATTATCTACCCGGCCTTTATATGAAATTTTTAAAGAAGATTACAATCAAACAGTTAAAATTGCTGATGAAGAATTCTCGGCTAGCCTTGTCACAGACGAGGAAGCAGAGATGCTAGAAGTTTCTTTCTTTTCATCGTGTTTAAGGATTCAACGAACGTCTTACAATAAACAAAATATTGTTATTGAGTATACAAGTAGTGTGGCAAGAAGTGATCAATTTGTCTATAACGTTCGACATTCTAAATAAAAGAAAGAAGGAATAAAATGATTGGAATTGTTTTAAGTGGTCACGGAGAATTTGCAAGCGGATTAAATTCATCTATCCAACTCATTGCCGGAAAACAAGAAGGCTTTCAAGTGGTTGATTTTTCAGAAGGAATGGGTTCAGAGGATTTACAAGAATCACTGAGAATAGCTGTTGAATCAGTTGAGCAAGGTCAAGGAACGGTTATTTTTACCGATATTCCTGGTGGAACACCGTTCAATCAATCGGTTATTCTTTCTACAAAAAAAGAAAAACTAAGAGTCGTTTCAGGAACGAATTTACCGGCTTTGTTAGACGGTAGTTTTAGTCGAGAGTTAAGTTTAGAAGAGTTTGTTTCCAAAGTTTTAGTGTCGGGTAAAGAGGGTTTACAAGAATTTATCCAAAAGAAAAAAAATAGCGTCGATTCAGAAATGGAAGACGGAATATAAAGAGGAGTGTTTAAACTTGTTCACATTAAATGAAGAAGAATTAGAAAATTTAGGTGCAACAATTACGACAAGAGAGATTGCACAACAACCTGACTTATGGGAAGAAGCTTACACAGCTTATACAGAAAGAAAAAAAGATATAGAAGAGTTCTTCGAGAAGTTAACAACAAAACATGATACTATGCGCGTTATTTTTACAGGAGCAGGTACTTCTGCTTATGTGGGAGAAACGATTACACCTTATTTAAAAGGCAAAGTTGACGAAAAACAATGGGATTTAGCTGCCATACCTACAACAACACTGGTTTCTAATCCTTATCAATTTTTGAAATCAGATGTACCAACGTTATTGGTTTCATTTGCAAGAAGTGGGAACAGCCCAGAAAGTGTAGCTAGTGTCGAGTTAGGCGAACAAATAGTAAAAGATTTCTATCAACTAACCATCACTTGTGCCAAAGAAGGCGAATTAGCAAAACGAGCAAAGGGCGATAAAAATAATTTATTGTTACTGATGCCTGAACGCTCAAATGACCAAGGTTTTGCTATGACAGGAAGCTTTTCATGTATGACACTAACGGCCTTATTGGTTTTTGATACAGCAAAAGAAGACGAAAAAGCAGCTTATGTTAAGACGATTCGTCAAATGGGTTCATCAGTTGTTGAAAGAGTATCAGAAATTCAAGAAGTGATTGACGGCGATTTTGACCGTATTATTTATTTAGGCTCAGGAAGTCTCGAAGGTTTAACAAGAGAAGCGCAATTAAAAGTACTTGAGTTAACAGCAGGAAAAGTTGTGACAGCTTTTGATTCATCATTAGGATTTAGACATGGACCAAAATCATTTGTAAATGAAAAAGCACTGGTTTTTGTATTTGTTTCCAATCAAGCTTACACACGTAAATATGATTTAGATATTTTAAAAGAATTAAAATTAGATGGTATTGCTCAATCAGTTATTGCAATTGAAACAACAGGAGAACAAAACTTTGATGGTGCTGCATTCTCATTTGGTAAAGAAGGCAAAGATGTACCAGACGCATACCTAGCTCTACCATATGTGATCTATGGTCAAACTGTTTCACTGCTTTCCTCTATCAAAGTAGGAAATAAACCAGATACACCATCACCAACTGGAACGGTTAACCGCATTGTTAAAGGTGTAACGATTTACGATTATAGCGAATAAAAACCAACACTAATAGGAGGAATGATCTATGGGAACACCGAATATTTTATTAACACGAATTGATAACCGTTTAATACATGGTCAAGTCGGAATGACTTGGACCAATACCCTAGGGGCAAATTTAGTCATTGTGGCTAACGATGAAGTAGCGACAGACGAGGTCCAACAAAACTTAATGGACATGGTCTTACCAGAAACAGCTCAAAGCCGTTTCTTTACTATTGAAAAAACCATTCGCATCATTGATAAAGCTGCACCTCACCAAAAGATTTTACTTGTTGTGCGGACACCCGAAGATGCATTGAGACTTGTCGAAGGAGGAGTACCATTAAAAGAAATCAATATTGGCAATCTACATTTTTCTGAAGGAAAGAAACAAATATCTCCAGTTGTATCTGTCGATGAAAGTGATATTGCTATATTTAAAAAACTTACTGCTTTAGGAGTTAAGCTAGAAGTAAAAGGCATACCCAATGAACGTGGTTTCGATTTAATGACAAAAATCTAACTAGCAAAAAGATAAGGGAGGAAACAACATGTTTATTCAAGCATTACTGATTGGCCTATGGGCTGGAATTGCCGGAATTGACCAATTTAACGGCTTAACACATATACACAGACCCATTGTTACAGGGGCAGTTGTAGGACTTATATTAGGAGATTTCACAACCGGTTTAATCGCGGGTGCAACATTAGAACTTGTTTGGGCAGGAATGGTGCCACTTGCTGGTGCTCAACCACCAAACGTTGTAATTGGTGGAATTATTGGTACAGCTTTCGCTATCTTATCGGGTCAAGCACCAGAAGTAGCTGTCGGAATTGCGGTTCCTTTCGCAGTTGCAGGACAAGCTCTTATTACATTATTATTTACAGCTTATTCTCCAATTATGCACAAAATGGATACGTACGCTATGGAAGGCAATACAAAAGCCATTGATCGTTTGAATTACATGGGACCTTTATTCTTATTCATTTTCTTCTTTACTATTTCATTCTTGCCTATTTATTTCGGAGCAGAACAAGCAGCAGGAATCGTTGGACTATTGCCAGCTTGGTTAATCAGTGGTTTAGGTGTTGCAGGTGGTATCATGCCAGCAGTTGGTTTTGCAATGTTGCTTAAAATTATGTTCAAATGGTCTTATGCTCCATTCTTCGCAATGGGATTTGTCGCAGCAGCCTATTTAAACTTACCAATTCTAGCTGTAGCTATTCTAGCAGTTGCAATTGCTGGATACGACTACATGTCCCAAGGAAACACTCCAAAGGCTACGCCTGTTGTAGCTAGTGGTATTGACGAAGAGGAGGACTACAGTGATGGCATCTAAAGAGACAACGACAACAGTAAACAAAGAAGATTTTATTAAAAATACGTACAATGATCCGACAATTGAAAAAGTGATTACTAAAAAAGATTTGAATAAAATGGTTTGGCGTTCTCTACTTTTACAAGCTTCGTTTAACTATGAAAGAATGCAAGGTGGTGGTTGGACTTTTGGTTTGATACCTGGCTTGAAAAAAATCCACAAAGATGAGGGTGACCTTTCAGTTGCTTTGTTAGACCATATGCAGTTCTTTAATACGCACCCATTCTTAGTAACATTTGTTCAAGGAATTATCATCGCAATGGAAGAAAACAAAGAAGACAGAGCAACGATTCGTGGTATCAAAGTTGCTTTAATGGGACCCTTAGGTGGTATTGGCGATGCGATGTTCTGGCTCACACTTTTACCGATTGCAGGTGGAATAGGGGCTTCACTTTCTTCACAAGGAAACGTCGCTGGACCAATTATTTTCTTAATTGCATTTAATATTGTTCACTTTGGCTTAAGATTCTTCTTAATGCACTATGGTTACAATACAGGTACAAAAGCTATTTCTTCACTAAAAGAAGGCACAAAGAAAATCTCTCGTGCAGCTTCTATTGTTGGTTTGGCTGTTGTTGGTGCTCTAGTTGCTTCTTATGTTAACTTTAAACTAGGCTTAGTTATTCAAGCTGGTGAGATTCCAGTTAATATTCAAGAAGGTGTTATTGACCAAATCATGCCTAAATTACTTCCATTAGCGTATACATTCTTTTGTTATTGGTTATTGAAAAAAGGAAAATCTCCTTTAACATTAATCGGAATGACTGTTCTAATTGGTTTGCTTGGTAGTTTAGTAGGATTATTCTAAAGACTTATTGGGGGAATTTATTCCCCTTTTTGTGTTACAGTTGTAGTATGAATAAAAATTAGAGGTGGAAAAAGTGATGTCAAAATATATTTTTGCAGAACAATTTTTTCTCGAAAATAACGTTACAGGACCAGGTTATTTAGAAATAATAGAAGGAAAATTTGGGGATTTTTATAAAGAAAAACCAAACACGAGTAAGGAGATACTCGATTATACGGGTTATAGCATTGCTCCCGGTCTAGTAGATACGCATATTCATGGGTTTAAAAACCATGATTTAATGGCAACAGATGCAGCAGGTCTGAATGTTATTTCAGAAGGCTTACTTTCTTGTGGGGTTACTTCTTTCTTAGCAACAACATTAACTTCTTCAACAGAAAAATTAGATCAGGTTGTTAAACTGGTTGGAGATAATTATAAACAGGTAACTGGCGCAAAAATAAAAGGGATTTTTTTAGAAGGTCCATTTTTTACTGAAAAGTATAAGGGTGCTCAAAATCCAAAATATTTTGGTGATCCAACGATTGAAAAATTAAAAAAATGGCAAGAGTTATCTAGTGGCACAATTAAAAAAATTGCGCTTGCACCAGAAAGAACAGGAGTAAGTGAGTTTATTGAGTATGCTGTTAAGGATCATATTGATGTAGCATTAGGACACAGTGATGCAACCTATGAAGAAGCGAAGTTAGCTGTTGAAAAAGGAGCATCCATTTTTGTTCATACCTACAATGGCATGCGTCCATTAAATCATCGTGAACCAGGCATGGTTGGAGCAGCAATGGATTTAAAAGGTGTTTTTGCTGAACTGATTTGTGATGGCCACCATGTTCATCCGGTAGCTGCTAATATCCTAATGAATGCTAGAGGCAGAAAAGAAACAGTTTTAATAACAGACTGCATGATGGCTGGTGGGATGCCTGAAGGACACTATGAGTTAGGTGAATTCCCTGTCGAAGTCAAAGATGGCGCAGCTCGTCTTGAAAGTGGTTCTTTAGCCGGTAGCGTATTAGAATTGAAAGATGCTGTGAAAAATGTTGTTGAATGGGGTATCGCTACTCCAGAAGAGGCGATTCAAATGGCAACAATAGTACCCGCTAAAAGTGTAGAAATAGCAGATGACTGTGGCAAGATAGCTCCTGGTTATGCAGCTGACTTTATTGTCTTAGATTCAAGTTTAACGTTGAAAGCGACTTTCTTAGATGGGAAATGTCGTTACCAAACCAAGTAGATAGGGGAGATTATATGTTAAAAGTATCATCAAATAAAATGGAAGCTTTAAAACGTTTATCAGACGAAAAGGGTGTTATTGGTGCTTTAGCTATTGATCAACGCGGCTCATTGAAAAAAATGATTGCTGCTGGTAGTACAACAGATGTAGGAGATGAAGGGATTGTTCGTTTTAAAGAATTGGTTTCTGAAGAATTAACTCCTTTTGCGACATCGATTTTATTAGATCCAGAGTACGGTTTGCCTGCAGCGAAAGTGCGCGACAAAGAAGCTGGTTTGTTAGTGGCTTATGAGAAAACAGGTTACGATGCAACTGAACCAGGTCGTTTACCTGATTTACTGCCAGAATGGTCAGTAAAAAGACTGAAAGCTGCTGGCGCAGATGCCATTAAATTCTTACTTTATTATGATATCGATGAAGATAGAAAAATAAACGAACAAAAGCATGTCTTCATGGAACGCGTAGGATCAGAGTGTTTAGCAGAAGATATTCCTTTCTTTTTAGAAATTGTCACTTATGATGCAACGAATGAGGATGTCAAGGGAGCAGCATTTGCTAAAGTGAAACCTCATAAAGTGATCGAAGCAATGAAAGAATTTTCTAAAGCTGATTATAAAGTCGATGTATTAAAAATGGAAGTTCCAGTAAATATGAACTTTGTTGAAGGTTTCGCTAAAGAAGAAACAGTCTACACAAAAGAAGAAGCAACTGCTTACTTCAAAGAACAAAGCCAAGCAACAGACTTGCCATTCATTTTCTTAAGTGCAGGAGTTTCGGCTAAGTTATTTCAAGATACATTAGTTTTTGCTAAAGAAGCTGGTTCGACTTTTAATGGTGTTTTATGCGGCCGTGCAACTTGGTCAGAAGGCGTAGAACCTTATGCAACAAAAGGAGAAGAAGTAGGCCGTGAGTGGTTAAAAACAACGGGTAAACAAAATATTGAAGAATTAAATGCTGTATTAAACACAACTGCATCTTCTTGGTATGATAAAGTATCTAACAAATAATAGTGTAAAAAAATCACTCTCACATCTTATGAGAGTGATTTTTTTTGAATGCTAGTAGCCGGTTTTTGTTAATCTGATGATATAGAAAATAAAAATGTAAAAAGAATCAAACTAAAGAGGTTAGTGCTATACTCTATTTAGTAAAAAACTATTTTTAGATGAATGAGTTCATTCAAGGAGGACAAAGATGGAGATAAAAAAGAATCAGTATCCGACAAATTGGGTTGGATTAAAATCAACACGTTTTAGCAGATACCGTTCATGGATTAACAATGAAAAACCAGGTATCTGCGGGACGTATGTTTGTGCAGTTCTATTGCATGACTTGTACCAAAACCGTTACGGAAAAGACTTATCTAAAAAGTTGTTAGTAGCAGGATTGAAATCAGTCGTTGATGAAACTTTTATGTACCGTGGGACATTTCCTTGGGACTTGAAACATGGTTTAGCTGTTGTTTTAAAAGGAAATCCTGATTACAAAGCAAAACTATCTTTTATTCCAGATAGAGTGGTAGTGGAACAGCTAAATAAACCAAATCCATTACCTATTACAGTTGGAACAACGAGAGTACTGGGAAGTCCATACCAAAATCATTGGGTATTGGTCTATGCATATGGATATAATCTAAAAGGAAAATTATTTTTTAAAGCCTATGATAACCATGGTAAAAATGCAGCGATTTTGCCAGCTTCTCAAACATTTGGGTGTGTTTGGTTAGAAGAAAATAAAAAAAAGTAAGCAAAAATGCTTACTTTTTTTATTTACACACTTATTTTATTTAAACGAACGTCACTCAAACGTTTTGTAACTAAGTCCATAATGATTTGTGCGTCAGCGGGATTTTCTAAATCATGGTTATCAATATCAATGATCAGTGTTTCACTCTTATCATAAGAATCAAACCAATTATCGTATTGACTATGAAGATGCGTATAATAATCTAGTAAGCTTTGGTTGCCATCGATTTGTTCGAAAGAACGCCCTCTTTTTTCAATACGGCTTAAAACAGTGTCTAATGAACCACGAAGATAGATTAATAAATCAGGTGACTTCTTTTTCATGACATCTAATTCTTCCATCATATTATCTAATAAATCTAGATAAGTGTCCATTTCAGCATCACTCATATTGCCTTCTTCGTAATTAATTTTTGTAAACAAGGCATCTTCATAAATTGAGCGATCTAATACGTTGTTCTCATGTAAAAATGCTGCCTTTATACTGCGAAAACGGGTATTTAAAAAATAAATTTGCAAAGAAAAAGCCCATCTTTTTGGATCCTCATAAAACTTTTCTAAGATACGGTTATCATCAACACTTTCATAAAAAGCATCGCTTCCTAATGTTTCAGATATTAATTTTGTGTACGTACTTTTACCAGCACCTATCATTCCTGCTAAAACAATCACTGCGTTATGTTCCCCTTTCAATTGACGGTCACTCTCCTATCAAAGACCGGTGTCGTCTTCGGTTAATTTGCACTTCTTAGTATAGCATAATTTGCAAACTGAAAGGGGCTTAGCATCAAATATCATTCAATTTAACTTCTTGTTTGAACAAAGCTTGACTCTTTTTATTGAAACAACAAAGATAGCGTCTTTTTACCTGCAATTCCATCACAAACAAGCTGATGGTCTTTTTGAAACAATAAAATAGCTTGCTTAGTTGAGATCCCGGCTAGTTGAGTGGGTATTCCTACAACTTCATATCCTCGTCCAAAAAGCACGGCTTGGACAGCATAAACATCGTTTCCACTTGTTCCTAATTGGATATTTCTTGCTAAGGCGGCTGTTTTAGGACCCCATAATCCGTCTATTTCGGTATGAATAGTCTCTTGAAATAAACAAAGAAGAGCTCTTTTAGTAATTGGGCCAAATACTCCATCAACAATTGTTCCGCAGTATTTTTGAATTTGTTTTATGTTATCACTCCGCTTTTTCAGAGAAGCGTTTGCGCCAGATGAAGAAGTTTGGTGCTCGGTTAATAGAAGTACCATTCCAATTTGAATATAATCAGAAGACAGTTGATTTAGTTTTTTTAACCACGTAACAGTCGTCTGATTTTTTCTAGCGATACTCCACAGTGTATCGCCAAACTTAACGATATGAGTTTTATTTTTTGAAATTGGTATAAAAGGTTCTTCTTTTTTATGATCAGCCAAATCAAAAGAAAACTGAGAAAGACTGATTCCAAAACTAGCTAAATAATCATCAGGGTCACGATGATTTGTTCCTCCAAGATGATTAGAAACCCAATGGTGTGTTTTAATGCCTTTTTCTTTTGCTGTTTTTCCTGTATTTAATGTCCTTGGAATCCAAGCCTCATTAGCCAGTTTTTTTAAAAGCCAAATGTAAGCAAGGTAGTCTTTTTTAAAAACGGCAGGATCTGATGTACGAGCTAATTCTACTTGAGCATACGCGTAAGCATTTGCATTTGATCCTGCTCCGTATTGAACGAGTCCAGTCTTACTTAATTGAACTATCTTTCCTCCTCCACCAACCCAATGGCTAACAAAAGCGCCCCCTTTTAAGGCTTGTTGAGTCATAAAAGCTAGTTCGTTTTCCAAGGCATTCTTACCAGTGTTGAGGGCATTGCCTGATTCGTGAGCAATAATAAGAGTGGATTCAATTAGCGGGTATTGTTTAAGGGCAATGAATCTTTTTTCAATTTGATTTGTCATCTAACTCCTCCATTATTTGTTATCTTTTTGATAAACAGTCGACAGTTTATAAAAAGATAACGAAACCAACTAAATCAATGTTACATTTTAAAAAAATAAGGCTGCGCCGAGGGTTCTTCTTTGATTGAGTATTTAGTTTTTGCTATCATTAAGGTAGTTACACAAATGAACAAGTAGTTTAGTTGGTTTAAAAACTAATGGATTAGAGGGGAAGAGTGAAGACAATGCAAAGAATTGTAGAAGGAACATACACATCAACGGATGAAACAGTAAAAGCAGTAGAGCGCTTATTAAATGAGGGATACCTAGCCGAAGAGCTCCTCATTATAACAGATGAAAAGCATGAAGATGAGTTAGAAGAGTTAACGTTAGTTGATGTTGAATCTGTTGAAGATGGTAGTGATGAAGAAGAGTCGCTTTGGGATAAAATCAAAGAAACATTCAAAATGGGCGATTACACAAAAGATCAAGAGTCTAACACATTAGTTGAACATGGTGTTGATGCAGAAACAGCAGAACATTTTAGCGAGTCTTTAGAAAATCATGAAATTATTATTTTAACAAATAGCACAGCTCCTGCTCATTCAAAGCAATTATCAACAGTAAATGAAGAAGTGTTAAATGGTGAAGAATCTGTTTTTAACACAGAAGAAGTAAAGCCTAGTGAAATAGAAACAAAAGAAGCAATGAATCCAGCAACAGGAGATGGCGAGCCATTTGATGCTTCCAAATCTCAATCTGCAAGAGAAGACGTACCAGGAACTTCAACGGCTTCTTCACCAGATAAAAACAATGAAAAAATAAATCAAGAGGACACTGAAAAAGATCTGTTCAATCAAGATAGAAGAGATGCGCCCCATCTAACAGGTGATGAAAAGACGGTTAATACAGAAGAAGGCAACCATGTTTATCCGGAAAATATCAGTACAGGTGTTGTTGGAGAAGGTTCAATAGTAGAGACAGAACCTAGAAAAGTAGAACACCCTGATCCACATAATGACATTCCTGAAAGTGATGCTTACTACAGCAATAAATATGAAGATGCTGGTGGAAAAACAATCAAAGATGACGAAGAGTAATAAACCGTTATCTGGTCCAATAAAGCTATCATTTTAGTTGGGCCAGTTGCTTTTCTTGAATATGTATCCGCTTTAAAAATAAATAAAGTAAGTCAATTCTAATGATTGACCAACAAACTAAAAATAGAAAGAAGTCGATAAAAATGGGAAAAGTAGTTGAATCTTCTTACCATACAGTAGATGAAACCATTTATGCTGTAGAGCGCTTATTAAGCGAAGGTCGCATGGTGGGAGACATTATTATTGTTACTAGTAATGCAAATTATTCAGATATTCAAAACCGTACATTAGTTGAAGTAGATAAAGTTTCTATTGATGAAGATCAAAATATGTGGGAAAAATTCAAAGGAATGTTTACAGATGTTAGTCCAGAAGTAGCACTAGAGCATTATGGAATCGATAAACAAACCGCTCTCAAGTATAACGATGTTTTAAAATCTGGTAATTATGTTGTTCTTGTAAAAGAAGATAGTGGGATTCCAATTCGTCAACAGTTAGAAGATGGTCCCAAAGAATTAGGTAAATCAAGTAAAGAACAAAAGAGCAATAAGCCGATTGGACGAGGTGGAAGTGGCTCGAAAGTCATTTCAAATACTTCTAAACCTACTGGTAAATCAGCTATTTATTATGATAAAGATGTCGGTCTATTAAATCAAGAAATTGATTTTTTAAGTGAGAAATATTCTGGTAGACCAGAAGACAGAGCGGACGAGAATGCAGGTTTTAGTAAAGCAAGACAACTTAAGCCAGTTGGACGAGGTGGCAGTGGTGTTAGAAAAACAAAAGACACAACGTTACCCGAAGGAGAAAGTGCTATGCCTAGTTTTGAGGATAGATACTTGATTGATAGTACACTTCAAGATAAAACGAAACTGGTTACAAAAGAAGCGAAAAATAAACAGTCTGGTAATAATTACGATCCAATAAATAATCCTTTGCAGGGAAATAAAACAACTGAAACGGGAAACCAAACAAACGATAAACACGAGACGGCAGTTGAAGACTCTCAAGAATTGCCGCGTTTTACTGGCAACTCAATCACAGGACAACCAGTTGTGGATCCTTTAGTAGATAAAGAATAAATCGAAGGAACCGGTAGAAGATTGATTTTCACTTCTAACCGGTTTTTTTTTCGTTTTCATAGGCAAACTTCTGTTCTATTTTTTAAAACAATCTATGGTATACTAGGATAACCGAAACAATTATAGGAGGCGAATATCTGTGACAGATGATTTATTAAAAAAAATAATTTCTTCAAAAAATCCAACGCCTGATGAAGGTTTACCAAAAATAACTAAAATTGAGACACAAAAAAGAAAAGGTCGTTACAATATTTATCTAGATGAAGAGTATGCTTTTCCGATAGATGAAGCTATTTTAGTGAAGCATGCACTATATAAGGGAATGGCTATTTCTGGTGACTTTCGAGAAGAATTAGAATCAGAAGATGGATTTAGAAAAGCATACACGCGATCTTTGAATTATTTGAATTATGGCTTGCGTTCTGAGAAAGAAGTACGTGATGACTTAGCTAAGCATGAATTTTTAGATGTAGCAGACGAAGTCATTGAAAAGCTAGAAGAACAAGGTTACTTAGATGATTTAATGTATGCAGAAAGTTATACGCGTACGGGGGCAAATGTCGGTGGCAAAGGTCCTCGCGTTATCAGACAAGAATTAAAAAGACGTGGCATTGATGAAGAAAATATTGAAAAAGCAAGTGAGCAGTATCCATTTGACCAAATGGTTGAAAATGGGATTCAGCTTGCTGAAAAAGTCATTCGTCGTTCTTCCCAACATTCTACTCGTGAAACCAATAATAAATTACGTCAAAACTTAATGCAAAAAGGATTTGACTCAGATATTATTACACAAGTATTAGAAGAAGTGACTGTTGAAAAAGAAGAAGATGAAGAATATCTAGCAATAAAAGCGCAAGGAGATAAAATTTGGCGTAAGCAAGCTAAATTAAAAGGATATAAAAAAATTCAAAAAGTAAAAAGTAGTTTGTTTCAAAAAGGATTTAAAGGAGAATTAATCAATCAATTTATTGAGGAAAAAGAAATGGAAGATCAAGACGAATGACAAAAAAAAGAGAGCAACAAAATGCGACAAAAGCATTACTAGATGAGCACGGGATTCAAATGTGGCCAGAAGAAAAAATCGAACGATTTAGAGCAACGCTATTAAGTTGGTATGACATTGAAAAAAGGACGTTGCCTTGGAGAATAAGCAATGATCCTTATCGTATCTGGGTATCTGAAATTATGCTACAACAAACGCGTGTAGATACTGTTATTCCTTATTACTTAAATTTTATGGAGCAATTTCCAACGATTAAAGACTTGTCACAAGCACACGAAGACAAGTTGTTGAAGGCTTGGGAAGGATTAGGGTACTACTCACGAGTTCGCAACATGCAAAAAGCAGCTAAACAGATTATGACCGACTACGAAGGTGAAATGCCTCGTGATCCAAAAGAAATCATTAAATTGAGTGGTATAGGACCTTATACTGCAGGTGCGATAGCGAGTATGGCTTTTGATTTGCCAGAACCGGCAGTAGACGGTAATGTGATGCGAGTGGTGAGCCGTCTTTTTGAAATAGAGGCAGATATTGCTAAGCCAGCTAGTCGAAAAATTTTTGAAGCAGTAATGAGGGAAATCATCGATCCTTATAAACCCGGTGATTTCAATCAAGCTTTTATGGATTTAGGCTCAAGCATTTGCACACCTAAAAATTATCATCCGGAGTTAAGTCCAATTAAAGAATTTAATGCGTCTTATCTAAATGAAACTTGGGCAAACTACCCTATTAAGAGTAAAAAGAAAAAGGCTGTTCCAGTTTATTACGATGGATTTTTAATCGAAAATGAGCACGGTGAGTTTTTATTAGAAAAACGACCAAAGGAAGGCTTACTAGCTAATATGTGGATTTTTCCATTGTTAGAAGAACAGGAAAGAGAAAACACACTTGGCCTCCAGAAGAGATTAAAAGAGGACTACTTCATTGAAGTTAGGTTAATGGAAAAATCTTTTTCAGAAGTAACTCATCTGTTTAGTCATCTAAAATGGACCATTGCTGTCTATTACGGCAAGCGATCTCGCAGTGAAAAAACGCTACCAGAAAAGTGTCAGTGGGTTCATCCTGATAATTTTAGCGAGTATACCTTTCCTGGTCCGCAAACAAAACTATGGCAAAGTTATTTAACACATCAGAATAAAGAATAAAAAGTGGTTTCTCATTATTCTTTCATTTTATCTGAGCTTTTTTGTTATACCTAGTAGAATTTATGATATAATACTCTTGAGTCGAGTACACATAGTACTCTCTGATTGTTAGAGTATTTTCTTGTTGGGTTTTCATGAGAAAAAGAAAGTTGGGTTAGGATGCAAGTTCCAAAAGAAGGAGAATACATCACAATCCAAAGCTATAAACATAATGGAAGTTTGCATCGTACTTGGAGAGACACAATGGTTCTCAAAACAAGTGACCAATCGTTAATTGGTTGCAATGACCATACACTTGTAACTGAGTCAGATGGGCGACGTTGGTTGACGAGAGAGCCGGCAATTGTTTATTTTCATAAGCATTATTGGTTCAATATTATTGCAATGATTCGAGACAATGGAGTGTCGTATTATTGTAACCTTGCTTCACCTTATGCTTTAGATGAAGAAGGATTGAAGTATATTGATTATGATTTAGATATAAAAGTATTTCCAGATGGTGAAAAGCGACTATTAGATGTAGATGAGTATGAAGATCATAGTAAATTGTGGGGCTATCCTGATGATATTGATCATATTTTAAAAGAAAATGTCAAAATTCTTGTTGAGTGGATTAATGAAGAAAAAGGACCATTTTCTAAAGAGTATGTTGAATTATGGTATGACCGATACCGTCAATTAGCAAACAAGCAATAAGGCTTCTACTTAGTGAAAGATGTTCTTTCTCCAATAACAAATAAAAGGGTACCTTAATTAAGGTATCCTTTTATTTTGCCTATGATAATAGGTCTGTTTTTCATATAGAATAAAAAAATTAGCACTTTATTTAATCAAATGTGCTATGTTATGCTATACTAACAAATGAACTATTGACAAAAGGAGTGGACTTATTTGACAAAAAAAAGTGGACTAATGCTTTTCATCTTACTTATTTTTACAGTTGGAGTGATTTTCATTGGCCAAAACTATCAAAAAAAACAAAAAGTAGATTTAGTGATATCGAATGAATCTTCTCAAAAAAAGAAAGAAATAAAAGAAATACTAAAAAGCGAATCATTTGAAGAGAATAGACAGCAAAAATCAGTAATAGATTACTTAGTTAGTTTACCGATAGAGGAAGAAGTAAAAACGGTTAGTTTTTATGGAGATTTTTCAGAATCTGAGGCGTGGGTTCTTTCAGTTGGAGACTACATCAAGGAGCAAGTCAATGATCGTATAAAGGTTGATTCTGTTGCATTGCCTGAATTTGATTCCTATCGATTATTTGAAGAAAATACAGCTTCTTTATTAATAGAAAGAAAGCCAGCGGTTGTTTTCTTTCAAGTTCCTATTTATGGTGATCAAGTGAGAGACATCAGCTTATCAGACTCAAAAGAATACACAATGAAAGACTATGAAACAATCAAACAAGCTCTACCTGAAACATTGGTAGTATTTGTCATGCCTCACCCAAGTAGTTCAAGAAAAGGAGAGTATAATTCTAGGACGCTAGATTATACATCTTATTTAGAAGCTGTTAAAGAGACAATTAAAGAAAATAATCTTCCTCTTTTTGATTTGCATGAAGCCTATCAAACGGAACTACAGGTAACAGATCTTGCTCTTGAAAAAACAGTAATCGAAGATGGAAAAACGCTCAATAATGAGGGGAATACTCTTTATACTAAACTTTTCAATGAACAATTAACGTTACCTATTGATACAACAAGTGGGAAATAAAACTAAAAAGTCTTTGATTGGTATTTTTTATACCCAATCAAAGACTTTTTTTATTGTTCAATGTGTTGAATGTTATCGATTGTTGTTTGAGGATTCTTTAAGTCCTTTTTGTAACTGGTGACTAAGATATTTAAGCGATTTAAAAATTCTTCATATTTTAAGATACTGGACATGATATGGATAACAGCATTACTTTGAGTAAGATCTTTATTTATTTCAGCTTCCATGTTAGCTTCATCAAAAAACGAATGCATAAACTTTGATCTAAGAGATTCTTTGTAATCAATAAAATTCACTTCATTTGGAGAGACACGTCCGTTAAATTTCAATAAAATTTGTTCATGCGCACTCAAGAGTGTTTCTAACCGTTCTCTTATTTGAATCCTGAGTTCTTCTGGAAAATGATTAAATGAATTTTCTTGTCGGTGTAAAATACTAGCTAAGTTATAAGCAACTTTGGTTGTTGAAATAATTTGACGGTAGACAACAATTTTTCTTAATATCTGGGAGCGGTTTTTCTTGCGAGAATACGTTCCCTCATCTTTAAACAATGAATAGTAAGTTTCTAAGCGATCTAATTCAGATTTGACCCATTTTAAGTCTTTTTTCAAAATAGCATACTCACTATTTTTTCGTACACTTGCTCTAATCCATTTCATGATTTCAGAAGTAGTGTAGTCAATTAAATGATACAATTTTTCTTCGTACTTTGGAGGGAAAAAGAGGGTGTTGACTAGAAATGCAATGACAACACCTAATAGTGTTGCTAAAATGCGGATAGTAGCCGAGAATATAAAATTTGTACCTGGGCTCATCATAATGACAATGAGTGTTACGGTTGCTAGGCCGATCACCGGACCTAGATTGAATTGATTCAAAATAGCAATCAATAAGACGGATGCAAGTCCAACAAATATAAAGTGATTTCCTAAAGTCAGATTGACAACAATAGCTAAAACACCACCAACAATATTAGCAAATACTCTATCTTTTAGTGTTTTAACAGAGCGCTTTAAAGAAGGTTGCAACGCAAATATTGCTGATATAGCCGCTAGGACCGCTGCGGTTTTCATGTCTAATAAATAAGGTATGGCTAAAGCAAGAGTAATGGCTAGACCAGTTTTCATAGTCCTTGCTCCGATTTTCATAAACGATATCCTCTCTCCCAAAAAATGTTTGTCATTGGTTTGTTAAGTTTATTATTCTAATAGGTCTATTTTAGCAAATAATCGCAACAATGAGAAGAGATTGTATAGTGATAAGGCCATTTTAAGTAAACTAATTTAGTGTAATCGTTTTTTTGCTATCTTTTTTTAAATTGTTGAAAAAATATCTGGAGATAGTGACTATTCTTTTCCGTAAACTTTCTTTTTAGAAATACATCTAAGAGACTTTTAATTTTCAACCAGTAAACAGTCCCATTTGGTAGAATTGCATTCTTATGTGATAAACGTTATTATTAAAAAGACAAAGGCAATCAATTAAAATCATTTAATTTTAAGATAGACTAATTGGTTGAATGAGGAGGGATTTATTTATGGTTACCAATCAACTAGTGAACCAGACAATTGAAAAACTAAAAGCAGCTAACATTCGAATAACACCTCAACGGCACGCAGTCCTAGAATACCTAATAGAAGCAGATAGCCATCCAACGGCAGATGATATTTATCGTTCTTTAGTCGAACGATTTCCTAATGTTAGTGTCGCTACTATCTATAATAATTTACGTTTATTTACTAAAATTGGATTTGTAAAAGAAATGACTTATGGAGACGGCTCAAGTCGCTTTGATTTTGCAACAACGCAACATTACCATGCTATTTGCGAAAAATGTGGTAAAATAGAGGATATCTACTATCCAGGTCTTGAAGATATTGAAGAAACAGCCCATAATTTAACCGGCTATAAAGTAACCAATCATCGAATGGAAGTTTATGGGATATGTCCTGATTGCCAAGCCTTAATGGCTAGCGAATAAGTAACTCGTTTGTTCGTAACCTATTTAGCCACGCATTCTTCGTAAGTCGAACAATCAATTAATGTGACTTTATCCCTATCTTATCTTGATTCATACTATTTTTCTAAAATGATGTTCGCATTAAACAGACATGACTTAAACGAATAGACTAAAGAATAAGAACTAGAAAAGGAAGTATGAATTATGACAACATTGAATGACGTTGCTAAAGAAGCAAATGTGTCTAAAATGACAGTTTCACGTGTCATTAATCATCCTGAGCAAGTCACGGATGAATTGAAAGAACTTGTTTTTAAAGCAATGGAAGAATTAAATTATCGACCGAATGTAGCAGCTAAAGCATTGGTCAATAACCGAACTCAAATTATTAAGTTGTTTATCTTAGAAGAGATGGATACAACAGAACCTTATTACATGAATTTATTAACCGGAATAGCTCAAGAGTTAGATGCGCGTCACTATTCTTTGCAACTGGTTACAAAAAACAACTTTGATATTGGCACTTGTGATGGGTACATCATGTGCGGTGTTCGTGAGAAAGATTATGATTGGATTAGCGGTGCAACTAAGCCCGTTGTTTTATTTGGTGAAAATCGTCATGGGTATGATTTTGTTGATTCAAATAACAAAGCGGGGATTTCACTGGCCACTCAGTATGCAGTTGATTCGAAGTACCAAAATATTATTTTTATTGGAATTGATATAGATGAATTATTTGAGCTATCAAGAGAATCTGGTTACTTGCAAATAATGGCAGAAAATAAGATGGATGCTCAAATTTTTCGCTTTGGAAATCATTCTAGACAAGCAGCTAAATTTATTAAAGACAAGTGGTCTGATTTTTCGCCAAATACTATTTTTGTTTGTAGCTCAGATCGACTAGCATTAGGGATCCAAAGAGGGATTATTGAAATGGGTGGAGATATACCAAACGATTTTGGCATTATTGGGCATGATGGAATTTTTCTAGACCAAATTGCTTTTCCACAACTAACGACGGTAAAACAAGCAGTTAGTGAAATGGGCGCTGCTTGTGCTAAGATGTTGCTTAATAAAATAAATCAAGAGGGTGTTTCTCAAGGATCAATTTTGTTCGAACCAGAATTGATTGTTAGAGGGACAACCAAACGAGAGGAATAAATTAAAGTAAGGGAGGTTTCACAATTGATGAAAGCAATGATTGTTGTCAATCCTTCTTCGGGTAGTGAAAAAGCAAAAGAATACGTTAGCCAATTAAACAGTCGGTTAAAAGAACAGTTTGATGAGATAGTAGTAAAAGAAACACAAAAAGCTGGTGATGCATTAAACTTTTCTGCTCAAGCCTCTAAAGAACAGTTTGGAGCTGTCTTCTTAATGGGTGGCGACGGAACGGTAAATGAAGGGATTAATGGCGTTGCAAAACAAGAGTATCAGCCTGATATTGGGATTATTCCATTAGGAACGATAAATAATTTTGCTCGTGTTTTAGGGATATCTATGAAGCCTGAAGAGGCAATTAAGCAAATAGATTTTAAGTATAAAAAGGACGTTGATATTGGAAAAGTAAACGATCAATTTTTTGTTAGTACTGTTTCTGCAGGCTCTATACCAGAAACCGTCCAACACGTTGATGAAAAATCTAAAGAGACGTTTGGCTCATTAGCTTACCTTTTAGAGGGAATTAAAGCGTTAAATAATGATGAAACTTTGATGTATCAAATGACGTTAGATGGTCAGGATTTTGAAGAAGAGTACAGTATGGTCTTAGTAGGATTAAGTTCATTTGTTTTTGGAATAGAGACTGTATTTTCTTTTGCAAAAATGGATGATGGTTATTTTAATATGCTTTGCCTAAAAGAATCGACAGCAACTGAAAAAATAAAGTTGATTCCAGAACTTCTTCACAACGATGAAAATTATTCAGATAAATTAAGTGTTAAACGTTTTAAAAGTGCAAAGTTAAAAATAAAAAAGGATAAAAAAATGAATGCAACAGTAGATGGAGATAAAGGACCGGCTTTTCCTATCCAATTTGACATTTATCCAAAATTCTTAACGGTATTTGTACCTAATGATTAACTAATCCTTTTTGTTAAACCAGGAATGCTCAATAAAATGAGTATCCCTGGTTTTTATTTATAGAGTAAATAATAATAGTTTTATTTCAGTCTTATTGCTTTTGAAAGTGAGTAGTTTTAAATGCGCTAGGCTTTTTTAAACGTATTCCTTTATTCTTGTTACCGTTAACATAGTGAATGATATTGTAAGTGTTTCCTTATTTGAGTATCCTTGAATTAGATAGATGAAACGAAAAGAGGAGGTCCAATACAATATGACAACAAAATGGTGGAAAGAAGCCATTGTTTATCAAGTTTATCCAAGAAGTTTTCAAGATAGCAATAATGATGGAGTTGGAGACTTAAAAGGGATAATTAGTCGCCTAGATTACATTCAGTCATTAGGTGTTACTGTCATTTGGTTAAACCCAATCTTTACTTCTCCACAAATTGATAATGGCTATGACGTATCTAATTATTATGAAATCGACCCTCTTTTTGGTTCAATGGAAGAGACAACAGAACTAATTAAACAAGCACATAAACGCGGAATAAAAGTAATCTTTGATTTTGTTTTGAACCATACATCAGATCAACATCCTTGGTTTCAAGAAGCGCTAAAAAATCCAGATAATACTTACCGAGATTATTATCTTTGGGCTGATGGGAAAGCGGCTGATCAGTTGCCAAATAACTGGGCTTCTTTCTTTGGCGGATCAGTTTGGGAAAAAGAACCTTTAGGTGAACAATATTATTTCCATTTATTTGCTAAAGAAATGCCCGACTTAAATTGGGGAAATCCTAACGTACAATCAGCGATGTTAGAAATTGCCTCTTTTTGGATGGAAAAAGGCATAGACGGTTTTCGTTTAGATGCTTTTATTCATATGGATAAAGAAGAAGGCTATCCAGACGTTCCTGCGAAAGTCGATGGGGAATTGGTTTTAGCTGAAAATTATTACGCTAATTTGCCTAAAGTAAATGAGTACATGAAGACATTTGCTCAGGCTTTGCGTAGTCGTTATCCAGATGTTTTTCTAGTAGGTGAAGCATCTTCAGCAACAATTGATTTAGCTGTTAACTACTCAGATCCCGCAAATGAAGCTTGTGATGCAGTTATTACTTTTCGTTATTTCACAGAAGATGAGAAACAAAAAGATGCTCGCTTACCGATGTCAATGCAATCAGGGAAGTTAGATATTAAACGATTCAAAGAAACAATGATTGAATGGCAAGAACATTTAGCCGATTTCGGTGGCCCAACTCTTTATTGGAATAATCATGATATGGCACGAGCTGTTTCTCGTTTTGGTGATGCTATCCAATATCGAGAAAACAGCAGTAAGATGCTAGCAACCTTAATGTATTTACAAAAAGGGATACCGTTTATTTTAAATGGTGAAGAAATAGGGATGAAAAATTTAGAAATAAAGACCATTGAAGGCTTCTTTGCTCCTGAGGCAAAAGGTTTTTATCAAAAAGCTTATGATTTAGGCTATCGGTCGGATCATATCCTTAAGGAATTAAATGCAACGAGTAAAGATGCTAGTCGAGGAGTCATGCAATGGGACACTACTCCATTTTCAGGGTTTTCAAAGGTTAATCCATGGAGTGGGGTGAATGACGAACTCGACTATAACGTAGCTAAGCAAGAAGAAGATTCCTCTAGTATCTTAAATTACTACCGAAGTTTATTGGCATATAAAAAAATGCCTTTATTCACTAAAGGAAGTTTTAAGTTAATGAAAACAACGGATCAGTTGTATTGTTATGAACGAAGATTTGGTGATCAGCTGGCTTTGATTTGTTGTAATTTAAGTGATCAATCTTCAATCTATAAAGATACACGTTTTTCAAATGAAACAGGTAAGATTTTATTAGAGAATGGTGATAACTCTCTAGAATACCAACAAATTACATTGGAACCTTATGGTTCATTCGTTTTAATGCTTAACGAAAT
Organism: Carnobacterium sp. TMP28; assembly: GCF_047553015.1. Classification (GTDB taxonomy): domain Bacteria; phylum Bacillota; class Bacilli; order Lactobacillales; family Carnobacteriaceae; genus Carnobacterium_A. The sequence continues at coordinate 1,231,849 of NZ_CP180212.1, read as the reverse complement.
CAACGCAGAAAAGTTTGTGGATGAAAAATAAGTAAAGGTTAGCTAAAAAAATGATTTAATAAATGGATAGAAAAGAGGAATAAATTAAATGGAAACATCAGCAATTTTTCATAGGCCAGAAAGTGAATATGCCTACCTCTACACAAAAGATGAAATGCATATCCGAATACGCACTAAAAAAGGGGACGTTTCTAACGTCATGCTCATTAGTGGGGACCCTTATTTACATGAACAGAAAAAATGGTATTTAGAGAATACGCCAATGAATTTAACTTTAAGTACAGATGTTCATGATTATTGGTTCATCAAAATCAGTGCGGAATTCAGACGATTATCTTACGGTTTTCATGTTATCGGAAATGATGGGACAGAAGTACTTTACGGCGATAGAGGAGTGTTTCCTTATGAGGAAAAATATTTGGCTTTTGCTAATTCGTTTTTCCGGATGCCTTATTTTCAAGAAATTGATCGGTTTAAAGCGCCAGATTGGGTAAAGAAAACGATTTGGTACCAAATTTTCCCAGAACGTTTCGCAAATGGCGATACGAGTAATGATCCAGCAGGTACGCTACCTTGGGGCAGTAAAAAACACCCTACGCGTGATGATTTTTATGGAGGGGATTTGCAAGGTGTGATTGACCAGTTAGATTATCTAGTTGATTTAGGAATAAACGGCATTTATTTTTGCCCTATTTTCAAGGCAACGTCAAATCATAAATATGATACAACAGATTATTTTGAAATTGATCCAGACTTTGGCGATAAAGAAACGTTTAAAAAGTTAGTAGATGAAGCACATAAAAGAGGCATTCGCATCATGTTAGATGCGGTATTTAACCATTTAGGGATGTTGTCTTATCAATGGGCAGATGTTGTTGAAAATGAAGAAAAATCTAAATACGCTGATTGGTTCCATATCCACCAATTTCCAGTGAAGTTAGATGAAAATTTATCAACGGAAGAATTAGAAGATGTTGGACAAGTTCCTTATGATACGTTTGCTTTTACTGGACATATGCCTAAATTAAATACAGCGAACCCAGCTGTTCAAGATTATTTATTAGAAGTAGCAGCGTATTGGATTCGTGAATTTGATATTGATGCTTGGCGTCTGGATGTTGCAAATGAAGTGGATCACCATTTTTGGAAAAGATTTTATCAAGTAACAACTGATTTAAAAGAAGATTTTTATATTTTAGGAGAAATTTGGCATTCTTCTCAAAATTGGCTACAAGGCGATGAATTTCATGCTGTTATGAATTATGCTTTTACAGGAACAATAGAAGATTACTTTATGAATAAACGAATTTCAGCTAGTAAAATGGTTTCAGGACTGAATGAACAATTAATGTTGTATCGTCAACAAACAAACGAAGTTATGTTCAATTCTTTGGACTCACACGATACAGCGCGGATTCTATCTATTAGTGCAGGAAATAAAGATGTTGTGAAATCAAGTCTTGCGTTTACGTTTATGCAACACGGTTCTCCTTGTATCTATTATGGTACTGAAATTGGAATGGATGGATTTGATGATCCAGATTGCCGTAAGTGTATGGTTTGGGATGAAGATGAGCAAGATTTAACGATGCTAACGTTCACAAAAGAGCTGATTGCCTTTAGAAAAAATTATCAAGCGGTCTTAAGTTTTGGAGAATTAGACTGGTTTGATGTAAGAGATGAAGAAGATATTATTGGATTTAGACGTTCATTTGGAAAAGAAACGCTTGTTGCTTACTTCAATCAAGGAGCACAAGAGTTAACATTGCCGGTAGTTCATCAAAACCAATTAGTGTTATCTCATCTAGTAACTGAAAAAGACGATTATTTAACTATTGAAAAAAATGGCTTTGTTGTTTATAAAGAAACGAAGCTACTGTAAAAAGTAAATTGAATTAATCTCAAAAGAGTAGTTTAGCTACTCTTTTTTGAGAGATTTGATTGATTCTGAGAGCAGCAATAAGCTAAAAGTCTTTAGGTTTTAATTAGTGTCTCAAAGAAGGATTCTTAAATGTTATTCTTTAAAATAGCGAACTGAAAAATAATGGTATAGCTATAAAATATTCGTTCAGTTGTCTCTGACAGGCTTTAATCTAAAAATGAATGATAAATGGGCTTTTATTTAGTCTTAAACAGGGATAAATGATTCTGTTACCGGTAACAGTGATAAAACGATTGCAAGAAAGCGGTTTATCGTTAATAATAAGAATGTAAAGAGAAATAACAAAAAAGTAAAACATTAGAGGAGGATATTAAATTGAAGAAAAGTAATTGGAAAAAGTATGCTGTTGGATTGGTTTCTGCAAGTGCCTTATTATTAGCTGCATGTGGTGGAGGAAGCGGATCAGATACTGCTGCATCTAATTCAAAAGATGGTACAGGAAGTGGAGAATTAAACATCTCTGTTGATGCAGGTTATGTTGATTACGTTAACGAAATCAAAGCAGATTTTGAAAAAGAGCATGATGTAAAAATAAAGATTACTGAAAGAGATATGTTTGAACAATTAGAAGCTTTGCCATTAGATGGACCAGCAGGAAGTGCTCCTGATATCATGATGTCAGCATATGACCGTATTGGGCCTCTAGGACAACAAGGACATATTGCAGAAGTAACATTAGGAAATGAAGCACAATATAACGATACTGATAAAGCACAAGTAACGATTGATGATAAAATCTTTGGTGAACCTGCTGTTATTGAAACACTTGTTTTATACTACAACAAAGACTTGATTGAAAAAGCTCCAGCAACATTTAAAGAAGTTGAAGCATTAGCTAAAGATGAGAAATACAATTTTGAAGGCGAAGCTGGAAAGAATACTGGTTTCTTGGCAAAATGGACTGACTTCTACTTCTCTTATGGATTAGTTGCAGGATATGGCGGATACGTATTTGGTGAAGACGGAACAGATGCTTCAGATATCGGTTTAAATAACGACGGAGCAGTTGAGGCGATTACTTACGCTACAGACTGGTTCAAAAATGTATGGCCTCAAGGAATGCTAGATATCACAAGTTCTGATGCTTTCATTACAGATCAATTCTTAGCTGGTAAAGTTGCTGCATTTATTGGTGGACCTTGGCAAGCACAAGCACTAAAAGAAGCAGGCGTTAATTACGGCGTAGCAACAATCCCTACTCTAAACAATGGCGAAGAATACCAAGCGTTTGGTGGAGGAAAAGGCTGGGTTGTTAGCAATTACTCAAAAAATAAAGAAGTGTCACAAGCATGGTTAGACTATGTAACAACAACTGAAAACCAAAACAAATTCTATGATGCTACAAATGAAATTCCAGCAAACCAAGAATCACGTGAATATGCAACAGGCAAAGAAGATGAATTAACATCTGCCGTTATTGCACAATACAAAGAAGCACAACCTATGCCAAATATTCCTGAAATGGCTGAAGTATGGGCAGGCGCAGAAAACTTGATGTTCGATGCAGCTTCTGGCAACAAAACACCAAAAGAATCAGCAGATGAAGCCGTTAAAATGATCTCTGAATCTATTGAACAAAAATACACTAAAGAATAATAATGATACTTTTTATCGGCAGAGAATGAGTCTATTCTCTGCCATTATTATTAAGTGAAAAGAGGAGAGAGAGTATGTCTAAGGAAAATCAGCCTAAAAAGCTAAAAGATGAAAAAAAAGCTATGCTGTATTCCATTATTCCTGGTATTGGACAATTTTATAATGAACAAAAATTTAAAGGGTTCGTTTTTCTAGGAATCACGTTAGCATTTATTTATGAAATGAGTGTATTTGGCGCAAATGCTATAACAGGTTTATTTACTTTAGGAAGTGTGCCTGTTGAAGATCATTCTTTGTTCATTATGATCGGTGGAACATTGCAATTAATTATAATTGTTATCTTTTTAGCTTTTTATGCATTGAATATCTATGATGCCAAAACAGTGGCAACTAGATGGAACAAACAATTACCAGTAAATACAACAGCAAAATCGGTTTTATACAATGTTTATGATAATGGTTTCCCCTACTTATTGATTGTGCCAGCTTATCTAATGATGGCTTTTACGATTATCTTTCCAGTGCTAGTTACTTTGTTCATGGCCTTTACAAACTATGACTTTTATCATATTCCACCAGCAAACCTAATTGATTGGATTGGCATTAAAAACTTTACAAATATTTTATTTTTAAGTTCTTATCGTGATGCCTTCACATCTGTATTCAGTTGGACAATTATTTGGACACTTTGTGCAACGACTTTACAAATCTCTCTAGGTATTATAACTGCCGTTATCACGAATCAATCCTTTATAAAAGGCAAACGATTCTTTGGAGTTATTTTCTTATTGCCTTGGGCTGTTCCTGCATTTATCACTATCCTCTCTTTTTCAAATATGTTTAATGATAGTATCGGTGCAATCAATACCCAAGTTATTCCTTTGTTGAATCATCTTCCTTTTATTGAAATCGGACAAGTTGCTTGGAAAACACAAGCACTTTGGTCAAAGGTAGCCATTGTATTGATTCAAGGATGGTTAGGATTCCCATATATTTATGTTATGACAACAAGTATTTTGCAATCTATTCCAGAAGATCTATATGAAGCAGCTAAGATTGATGGAGCGAACGCTATTCAACGTTTCAAAGAAATTACGCTACCAATGATTTTCATGGTCGCGGCTCCTACGTTTATTACACAATATACTGGTAACTTTAATAACTTCTCAATGATTTACTTGTTCAACAATGGAGGTCCTGGAAGTGTCGGCGGTGGTGCTGGTGCGACAGATATTTTAATCTCGTGGATTTATAAATTAACAACAGGTACGTCACCACAGTACTCAATGGCAGCTGCGATTACATTAATCATTTCAACACTAGTTATCTCAGTTTCTTTAATCGTATTCCGTAAAACAAAAGCTTTCAATATGGAGGATGCTTAAGATGAAAAATAAATTAAAATCCCAAAAAACGTCTACTTTCTTAAGTCATTTTTTTACGTATGCATTTATGATTGCTCTTTCTATTATTATCATTTACCCACTTCTCATTACGGCTAGTTCAGCTTTTAAATCTGGAAACATTACAGCCTTTTCTCTGGATTTCAATGCCGATTGGACATTAGCCAACTTTCAACGTCTTTTCAGTGAAACGCTATATGGAACTTGGTATATGAATACGCTTATTGTAGCGACTTCAACAATGGTTGTTCAAGTTGCTTTAATTACCTTGGCTGGTTATGCTTATAGCCGCTATAACTTTATGGGAAGAAAGAAGAGTTTAATCTTTTTCCTTGTTATTCAGATGGTGCCAACGATGGCAGCACTAACCGCGTTTTATGTTATGGCTTTATTACTAGGAGCATTAGACCAATTTTGGTTCTTATCTATGCTTTATATTGGTGGAGGTATCCCAATGAATACCTGGTTAATGAAAGGGTACTTTGACACAGTGCCAAAAGAATTGGATGAATCAGCTAAACTAGATGGAGCAGGGCATTTCCGTATTTTCTGGCAAATTATTTTGCCGTTAGTTCGTCCGATGATAGCTGTTCAAGCTCTATGGGCCTTCATGGGACCATTTGGTGACTTTATGCTAGCTCGTTTCTTATTAAGAAGTCCGGAAAAAATTACGGTAGCTGTTGGACTGCAAACGTTTATTAGCAACCCGCAAAATCAAAAAGTTTCTTTATTTGCTGCTGGTGCAATTTTAATTGCTGTTCCCATTTCCATTCTATTCTTTATGCTACAAAAGAACTTTGTTTCTGGTTTGACTTCTGGAGGAACAAAAGGATAACGATAATGGATTAATCTATATATAAACGTTACAAAAAAGCAGAAGTACTAGATAGAAATAGTGAAGAAAAAGAAGGAGTTCCTATGAAAACAGATGTATTTCCACTGACTTATTTTAAAAATATTTGGACGCCTAGAATGATCTTTAAAAAGCGCCATGAATTGAATTGGTTCCAACTTATCCTTGTTTTATTTTTTTTAACAAGCATACTCATGGTTCCTGTATCCTTAAATTTCTTAAAGATGGAAACATATCCTATTGAAGAAAGCTACCCAGAGACATTGGCATTAGTAGACGAGTCTGTTGTTGCAGCTTTTCAAGCAGCAGTAAGTGAAGATGGAGTATTGGTTACTGATCCTGGATCACAGGTAGTTAAGGAAAAGGGTGTAATGAGTATAACAAACTCAGATTCTGTTATTAAAGAAAATTTGAAAGCAGAAAATGCGCTTATCTTTTCAGACAACGATCTTTATTTGAAAAATAAAGGTGTACCGGTTTCTAGCGTACGATACACAAAGGACTTTAATCCTAGTCAATTAAACTCTGTCAAAGATATGAGAGCAGCTATTTCACGTCAGTGGTTTTTTCAAAACCGCGTTTATGTAATAGGCTCTTTGTTGTTGTTGGTTTTCAGTATATTATTTGTCAGTACTAGTTTAATTGTTTTAGGATCTGCTGTGTTTTTATATTTAACTAGAAAAAATTCTTTTTCATCTATCAAAACGTATAAGGAATCTGTGAATTTAATTCTCAACGCATTAGGTATTCCTTCTTTACTCGCATTAATTTCAGGTTTTATCCAATTTGATGTCGTTGTTATGCTGACTATTCAGTCAGTTGGTTTGGCTTTAATGATTTTAGCCGTTTTTTATACGACACGTTTTAATGATAAAGTCTTGGTTAAAAATAATAGAAAAGCTATTGGAGGCAAGAAAAATGACTAAACGTTTATTTGAAGTAAATCCTTGGAAAATTAACTCTTCTTCTTTAGAAATAAAAGACAAGCGTCTACAGGAAAGTTTGACCTCTATTGGAAACGGCTATATGGGGATGCGTGGAAATTTTGAAGAGGGATACTCAGGAGATAGCCACTTAGGTACTTACATTGCCGGTGTTTGGTATCCAGATAAAACTCGTGTTGGTTGGTGGAAAAATGGTTATCCAGAGTATTTTGGAAAAGTCATTAATGCAACCAATTTTATTCCAATAAACATTGCGCTAGATGATATCAAAATCGATTTAGCTAAAGATACTGTTAAAGATTACTCAATAGAACTAAATATGAAAACGGGGATATTATCTCGCTCGTTTACTGTTGTAAAAGATCAACTAGAAGTCCAATTTTGTTTTAAACGTTTTGTTAGCATAGTTGTAAAAGAACTAGCCTTAATCACTGTGTCTGCAAAAGTGTTAAAAGGGGAAACAAAAGTTACGTTTAATCCTTTGATGGATGGAAATGTAACCAATGAAGACAGCAATTATGATGAAAATTTCTGGTTAGAAATCGATCGTGCTGCTGGTGAGAAGAGTCATCTAACAACACAAACCATTCCAAATCCTTTTGGAATTGAACAATTTACTGTGACAACGATGATGCAAACTCTTGCTGAAAAAGCTGATGCTCGTCAAACGAATGAAGAGTTTATGAAAGTTGAAGAAATAATTGACTATCATTTGGCTACTGGTGAACAGGCAATGGTTACTAAATTGGTAAGTGTCGTTACGAGTAGAGATATCAAAACAGATAATCAACTGACTGTTGCAACTCGTATTTTAGATGAAGCGATTGAAAAAGGTCCTGAGTTCTTAGAACAAGAACACGTAGCTGCTTGGGCAGAACGCTGGCGCAAAGCAGATGTTGTTATTGAAGGAGATGACGAGAGTCAACAAGGTATCCGTTTCAATATTTTCCAGTTGTTTTCAACTTATTATGGAGAAGATTCAAGATTAAATGTTGGTCCAAAAGGATTTACAGGTGAAAAATATGGCGGAGCAACCTATTGGGATACAGAAGCATATATTATCCCTATGTATCTATCTGTTGCAGACGAAGCTGTATCAGAGCAATTACTGACATACCGCTATGATCAGTTAGATGGAGCTTTTCATAATGCGAGACAACAAGGACTAAAAGGTGCTCTCTATCCAATGGTTACGTTTAATGGCGTAGAGTGCCATAACGAATGGGAGATTACGTTTGAAGAAATTCATCGCAATAGTTCTATTGCTTTTGCTATCTACAACTACACTAATTACACTGGAAAAGAAGACTACTTGGTAACGAACGGAATCGATGTCTTAGTTAGCATTTCACGTTTTTGGGCTGATCGTGTGCATTATTCTAAAAGAGAAAATTGCTACATGATTCATGGAGTCACAGGTCCGAATGAGTATGAAAATAACGTAAATAACAATTGGTACACGAATAAAATGGCTGCTTGGACACTAAATTATACTTTAGAAAGTTTAGGGAAAGTTTCTAATGATAAAAAACAGGCTTTAGGTTTATCAGATGAAGAAATGGCTCAATGGCTAGAAATTATTGCTAAAATGTACTATCCATACGATAAAGAATTAGACGTTTTTGTTCAGCATGATACATTTTTAGATAAGGATTTGCGTCCTGTTTCTTCATTAAATAAAAAAGAAGATTTACCAATCAATCAAAATTGGTCATGGGATAAAATTTTGCGTTCTTGTTTTATTAAACAAGCAGATGTCTTACAAGGGATTTATTATTTAGGTGATACCTTTACAATAGAAGAAAAAGAGCGCAATTTTGATTTTTATGAGCCAATGACGGTTCATGAAAGTTCTTTATCGCCTTCTATTCATGCTATATTGGCTGCAGAATTAGGTAAAAAAGAAAAAGCTGTTGAGTTTTATGCTCAAACGGCTCGTTTAGATTTAGATAACTACAATAATGATACCGAGGATGGACTCCATATTACGTCTATGAGTGGTGGATGGTTGACCATCGTTCAAGGATTTGCTGGCATGCGCACAGCCCAAGAAACGTTATCCTTTAAACCATTCTGTCCAGATAATTGGGATGGCTACAACTTTACGATTAAATATCGCTCACGTTTATTGCACATTAAGGTAACGAAAAAAGACGTCACGGTTAAGTTAAGTGAAGGAAAAGCGCTAAGCATTGAATTGTATAGCCAAAAAATTGATTTATTAGATACTATTACCGTTGCTATTCAGTAAACTATCATGAAATGAAGAGGTGCTACCGTTGATAAAAGGATTTATTTTTGATTTGGATGGTGTGATAACAGATACAGCAGAGTATCATTACCTAGCTTGGCAGGAATTAGCTGAAAAAATGGGTATTTCTATTGATCGTGTGTTTAATGAACAATTAAAAGGCATCAGTCGTATGGATTCTTTAGAACGAATTTTAGCTTACGGCAATAAAAATGATGCTTATACTGAAGAAGAAAAACGGCAATTAGCTGATGAAAAAAATGAAGAGTACAAAAAATTAATAACTAACATTTCTCCAAGTGATTTGCTACCAGGTATAAAAGAGTTTATAGCGGAACTAAAGCAAGCAGATATGAAATT